>DAOUEJ010000030.1:0-18871 GCA_034430615.1 Anaerolineales bacterium
TTCCTGGGAGGACTTTCGACGGAGTGTCAAGGTTGCTGATTCTCTACCGAATATCGATATCGTCGGTGCCATGATTCAACCTGCCGAAGTGCCGGTTGAGGTCCGAGATGTGCATCTATACGCCGAACTCTTTAAGTGCACAAGTAAACCGGTTCGCAGTTGGGTTTACAGTCGGAAATCGGCCCAGTATGTCCTGGAGATTGCTAGGCTGCTTGCCGGTGGTTCTGACCAACTACGCCAGTATCCGATCGTTGAATTTGGATTTGAACCGATCAGCCCGTTGCAACTTCCCGATATAGCCCTCGAAGCTGCCATCGAATTCGCAAACGCTGGAATTCCCATTACGCTTGGTCCGATGCCGCAGGCCATGGCTACTGCTCCTGTGACGCTGGTTGGGGCGGTGGCGCAAGGCCATGCTGAAGCACTAGCCGGGCTGGTGGTCCTGCAGTTGGTCGCACCCGGTACGCCTGTGATCTACTACAACTCCCCGCACATCATGGATCCCAAGACCGCCAACCTCGTGTTCAGTTCCCCCGAGCAGGTGTTAATGGGCGTCATGGTTGTCGAGCTTGGGAAGTACTACCACTTGCCGGTCGGGATTAACGTCGGTTTGACCGATGCAAAAGTGCCTGATGCACAGGCCGGATTGGAAAAAGGAACCACCATGGTTCTTGGTGCCCTGGCCGGCGCCGATATCTTCGGCGCGATGGGGATCGCCGGTATGGATCAAGGATTCAGCCTACCTCAGCTCATCATCGACGATGAGATCATCGGTTTTGTGCGGCGCGTCTTGCGCGGCACGGACGTCAACACCGAATCGCTGGCATACGAAGTTATCGAGCGCGTAGGTATCGGCGGGAATTTCCTTACCGATGACCATACGTTAACACATTGGAGGGAGCAGTTCTGGCTCCCGGGTTTATGCGATCGGTCAGCGTGGGACTCATGGCATAGCGATGGGTGCAAGACCATGTTGGATCGTGCGATCGATCGACAAGAAAAGATCCTGGCTGAACATTCAATGGATTGGCTGGACGATGATATGCAGCGTGAGATTGATCGAATAGTAGCTGCAGCAGATCGGGATGTACTTGGCTCATGATGCTTGACGTACTTGTGGTGGGCGATTACTGCTTGGATTTGATCCTCACGGATCTGCCCTCTGAACCCATCAAGGGCAAGGAGATTTATTCACAGGGGATCGATGTGATGGTCGGCGGAGGGACATTCCCAACTGCCGTCGCGCTGCGCAAACTCGGCCTGAAGACCGAGATTCATATGCAGCTTGGGTCGGACTTCTTCTCCCGTTTTGTTTTGGATACCCTCCGGGAAGAAGGCTTTAATCTGGAGCTGGTCCATGTGTATGGCAGGCCATTCCGCCGCCTGACGGTTGCCTTATCCTATCCCGATGATCGAGCGTTTGTCTCCTTCACCGACACCGCTCCATCCTCAGAGCGAGGGAGTCGCTTCACCGGGGATGTGCTGCGTTCCTTCTCTCCTCGCCATCTGCATTTTGCGCACCTTTCCGCACTTCTATCTGCGAACGAGCTCATCGCTGAGGCGAAGCAGCGCGGGATCACGATTTCATCGGATTGCGGTTGGAATCGATCGACTATGGATCACCCTGATTTGCCTCGGGCTCTTGAACAAATCGACGTATTCCTTCCCAATCAACAGGAGCTTGCTTACCTGAGCAACGAACAGGATCTCGATCAGGCACTGGAAGTGATGCGCCTTCGCACATCCTTGACGGTCGTCAAGCTAGGAGCCAGAGGGTCCGTGGTAATTTCTGAGACCGGCCGCGTTGAAGCAAATGCGATTCCAGTTCATGCGGTTGAGACCACGTCAGCTGGTGATTGCTTCAACGCGGGCTTTCTTTTTGGTTGGCTGCAAGGTTGGCCTATTGAGCGTGCACTCCAGGTTGGCAACGTATGCGGTGGACTCTCAACAACATCCGCCGGATGGAGGAACACACCGACTCTTGAGGAGCTCACACGATGGCTGACAACATGAAAACTTCTCGACGGAAGATCGCTATAATTGGCGGAGGCAGCGCCTACCTTCCGGTATTCCTTTCAGCCTTCATTGAAGTCGCTGAGGCCTTTACGGGAAGCGAGATATGGTTGATGGACATCGATGAGCCCCATCTCAACGTGATCCATCAGCTTGGCCGTAAGTTGGCCAGTGCAGCCGGAGCATCGATTGACATATGCAAAACTACGACTCGCAGGGAGGCTCTGGAGGATGCGGACTTTGTCCTAACCACATTCCGACCGGGAGGCTTTGAGGCGCGAACGCTCGACGAGAAGATCCCTCTAAAGTACGGCGTGATTGGCCAGGAAACCGTTGGCCCTGGTGGCTTTTTCATGGCGCTACGCAGTGTGAATGTGATACGGGGTATTGTTCAGGAGATGGAAGAGCTAGCCCCGGGTGCACTTCTGTTCAACTACACAAATCCCACGAACATCGTCGCAGAGGCCATCACCCATCACAGCCCGATTCATGTGATTGGCTTATGTGATCAGTCACAGGGCGATCGCCGCCGTCTAGCCAATGTACTCGGTGTTGAGCTTTCGCAGGTGGACTACGCAGTAAGTGGTTTGAATCACGCTACATGGAGTACCCATTTTCGCGTTGATGGTAAAGATGGTTTTCCGCTTCTGATGAAGTCGATGAGTGCTGCACTCCACGCACCTGACATAGATCCTGCCGTGAAACGTATGTTAACACTCGCCCGCCGTTTTGGCCGAATCCCCAATCGATACTGGCAATACTACTACTTCCATGAGGAACTGGTGGACGAAGCTCAGAAAGCACAGTATTGCAGGGCTGAACAGATTATGCAGGAGCTTCCCGACTATTATCAGCACTACGCGGAGCAAAGCCGCAAGCCTGCCCCCATTCTCGAGAAGATGCGCGGTGGGTCCAAGGCGTTCGGTGATTTTGCAGTGGATGTTATTTGCAGCGTGGCCTTGGATCGGGACGACGTTCACATCCTCAATGTCCCTAACCAAGGTGCGATGTCGGAATTTGATTCAGATCGGATCGTCGAGGTCTCCTGTCGGGTCAATCGAGATGGCGCGTTCCCGCTGCTACAGGTGGAAATGGCGCATGAGGGATTAGGTCTAATGAAGATGCTCAGCGAGTATCAGTATCTTGCTGCAAAAGCTGCTTGGAGCGGTACGCGACACGAGGCAATTCAGGCGCTTATGTCCAACCCGTTAATCTTCAATATTCAACGAGCAGAGTCTCTTTATAACGAAATGGTCCAGGCACATGCCGAACATCTGCCTCGACGGTTGCTTGAATAGCGCGAGCAACATGCCACGTAAAGCGGCAAGGAGAGTATAGCGTGACCATCCACCCACACGATATTGAAGAACGTAAGGTCGATGAAAGCGTTGTCACCTGGTCTCTGGGTGGTCCCAGCTTGGCTTTCCGTACCCACCAAACGCTTCTCTACCTGGATCTGTTTACCGGTCCCTCACCGGTTCCTGATGTGGTCACAAAGGCCATCCCGGAGGTGATTGATCCGACGCTCATTCGAGCTGCCGACCTGGCGCTTTCAACCCATCATGATGAGGATCACTGTCACAAAGATTCGCTGGAGTGGCTGCATCGGAACACTAACTGCCTTTTCTTAGGCCCGGTTTCCTGTAACAAGCTCTACCGAGACTGGGAATTCGAGTTGAGTAGAACGCGTCAGATCGCGGCATACGAAATTTTCGGAATGCTGGATGTATTGATTCATGCCTACCCGTCGAAGGATGTCTTTGATCCGGACGCCGTTACATATGTGCTGGATCTTGATGGTGTGACGATATTCGATAGCGGGGACACGCTCTACATCCAAGAACTCAAACAAATCGGACAGAAGTGGGATCTTGACCTTGCATTTCTCAGCTATGCCAGGAACCCGTCAGATCGAAGACTGTATATGGGTGAAGAGGAGGTCTTGCACGCCGCCAAAGATCTGGGAGCAAGAAAGCTTATTCTCAAGCACTACGATCTTTGGGAAGAATTCTCCATCGACCCCACACCCCTCTTGAAGCTGCTTCAAGAAAATGGACAAGATGCTCAGATTCTTGCTCTAGGAGAATGTCTTGAATGGCGAAAGAACTCATGAGATTACAAGAGAAGGTTGCGATCATTACTGGTGGAGGGCGCGGCATTGGGCGGGCCATCGCGCTAGCCTTTGTTGAAGAAGGCGCCAACGTTGCCGTGTCGGCCCGCAGTGAGGACGAAATCGAACAGACCAAGGATGATTTGTTAGCAATGGGGCACCAGGCGCTGGCTATTCCCGCCGACATCTCAGTCCCCGAGGATGTCGACCGGATGGTTAGCCAAGTTGTGGAACGGTTTGGATCGATTGACATCCTTGTGAATAACGCCGGTGTCCATATTCGTTCGCCAATCGTCCAAATGAAGCTGGAGGATTGGGAGCGGACGATGGCGGTCAATTTGCGCGGACCTTTCCTGTGCACCAAGGCGGTGCTCCCCCAGATGATGAAGCAAGCGAGTGGAAAAATCATCAACATTTCGTCGGATTCCGGCCGGCGCGGATGGGCTACGGGTGGAGCTTACTGTGCCTCGAAATTCGGATTGCTTGGCTTTACCGAAGCTGTTTCGGAGGAAGTCGCCGACGAATATGGGATCAACGTTAACGCACTCTGTATTGGAGGTGTCGATACCCGAATGGCGCGCGAGGCAGTTGCCTATGCTGGCTATGAACTCGATTGGAGCAAGACCATGCAGCCCGAGGATATCGCTGCTGCGTGCATTTTTCTTGCTTCCGATGAATCGCGCGCGATCTATGGTGCATTCATCGACATTTTTGGCTTGCCGTCCTTACGCCATGGGGATTAGAAAATTCAAGGCGGACATGATTTGACAGAGTTCAGCGAGCTCATCAAGCACGAGCTCATGCCACTCAATAGCCTAGGAGGGGATCTATGACCGGAAAACGGATTGTCGTCGTCGGGGCAGGGTCACACTTTTGCGTTGGATTAAACGAGAGTTTCATCGACTATGCTCGTGACCAATTACTTGGCACAACCGTTGTTCTGCTGGATATCAATGAGGACCGTTTGCGGATCGTTCATGATTACTCAACACGTCTGGCGACGGCTGTTGGGGCTGACATCCACTTTGAGATGACCACTGATCGAAGGCAGGCGTTAGAAGGTGCAGACTTCATCCTAACCACCTTCCGCCCTGGCTCATTCGAACAGCAGGAACAGGACGAAAGGGTTCCAGCCAAGTATGGCCTGCAGGGCAATGAGACCGTCGGTATCGGGGGCATGTTCATGTGCTGCCGCGTAGTGCCGATCCTCCAGGCGATCTGTGCGGATGCGCAAGACCTGTGTCCAGATGCTTGGTTCATTAATTACACCAATCCAACCAACTATGTCGCGGACGCGGTCCGGCGTATTAGCGATATCAAGTGCATTGCTCTGTGCGATAGCTATACCAAGGTTCCCTTGGATCTAGCCCTGTTGCTTGATATCGAGCCTGAAGATATTCAGATTCGTTTGGCAGGGATCAACCATGCGCAGTGGGTAACCCGTCTCCTCGTGAAAGGCGAAGACGGCTATCCGCTTCTCAGGCGGCGCCTGGACGAAGTGCCATGGGAAGAGGTTGTCAAATTGTATGATCACCCACGGGACACGAAGGTGCCCTTCCTCGGCGACGAATACGATTTTGATGAAATCTACGACCAGTTTGTTCCCCATTATCGCTTCGACTTCAGCCTGCGCCTTTTCAAATTATTCGGCCTGTTGCCGCAACCGCGCTACTACTGGCGTTATCACCTTGATCAGGATGCCTTGATCGAGGAACAGAAGGATAACAGCTATGTGACCATGGCGGCCTTTTATTTAAAGCACCGGATCCCAACTGTGTTTGAGGGGTTGGATGCACGATTCACGACAGCCTCGAAACACCTTCAAACGGAGCGACGCAAAGGGGGGGGAGGGCACGGCGATCTGGCGGCGCGTGTTATGAACGCCATCATCAATGGCGTTGGTGAAATCTTCTCCGTCAATGTCCCCAACCATGGCGCGATCACCAATCTTCCCTTCGATGCAATCGTCGATGTATCCGCGATGGTCGATGGAACAGGGGCACATCCCTTTGCTGTTGGCGCATTACCGAAGTCGATACTTGGCTATCAGATGTCACTCGCGCTTGCCGAGGAACTCACGGTCGACGCCGCCTTGAGTGGATCGCGGGATGATTTGCTCCGGGCAATAGTCGCCCATCCGTTGGTTAACTCGGTTGATGCCGCCGAATACGCGATGGATGAACTTCTGGCGCTGCAGTCGGATTGGCTTCCTCAATTTCAACGTGGCAGGAACTAGCTATTGTCCGGATCCGGAGGGAACGTGGTGAGCGCACGCAAATTGAAACTCGGTGTGATCAACAGCCTTTGGGCCTATGCAGAGCAGCTTTCCGTCGAAGGCTCGCTTGAGCGCATCGCTAGGCTTGGCCTGCAGCATGTCGATATCCTCGGGATTCTGCATGGAGACCCTCACATTCTCTCTCGGGCAGATAAAAAGCGCATCCAACGGCATTTGCGTGAGCTCAAACTCACATTCGGCAGCCTGATCCTCCTGCCTCCAGGTAACATCGCCACGACCGACGAAGGTGAACGAGAAGCATGCTGGCGATATGTTCAAGCCGGTATCGATCAGGCTGCCAAATGGGGCGGCAGTCAGGTGCTGTTTAATGGTGGGAAGCGAGTATTCGGCGTGCCCAAGGTTGAGGCGTGGAAGAAATCGGTTGATTTCTTGCATGGTGCGGCCGAGTACGCTGGAAGTCAAGGTATTTCCATCAACCTGGAGGCCGAGCCGTACATCTACTTCCTTGTTAACGACCTCGAGACAACTCTACGCATGCTTCACGATGTTGATCATGCCTGCTGCATGACGACACTCGATGTTGGCCATTTGAACCTGAGCCGGGATGCGCCCGACGAACTGGCACCTGCAAGACCATGGACGATGCGGCTGCATCTCAGCGAAAACGACGGCAAGCTGCACGCAAATGACGTGCTCGGTACTGGCAGCGTCGACTTCGCAGGATACCTTCAAGCTGTACAGGCAATGGAATTTGGCGAGCCATGCCGGCAGAAGGGATTGGACTTTGTCGCGGTCATGGAACTGGGTATTCTCGATGATCCGATTCCTGATCCCGACGAATATGCCAGGCGCAGTATGAGCCATGTGCTGGTTGAAGCTCCTTTCCTGACCCTTGAATAGGAGAACGCGATGATCCGTATACAGGCTGACGACGTAAAGGGTTGGTGGTCACCCCCACCACATCAGCGAAAGTTGAAGATCCTGCTCTCTCCGCAGCAATATGACTCGTCTGAGCTTCTATCGATGGGTGTGGTCGTCCTCCCGCCTGGTGAGTCCGGTGATGCACACGTCCACGAGGCTGAGCAGGAGACCTGGTTTGTCATTTCCGGCCGAGGAAAGTTGAAGGTCGGCGAGGAAATGGCCGAATTGGTCCCCGACTGTGTGGTTGTTGCGCCAAAGGGTGTTGAGCATCAAATCATCAATGATGGAGAGGAGACGCTGAAGGCACTCTTTATTTTCTCGCCAGCCGGACCGGAGACCCAATATTTGCTGAAATGATAGCCGTGGTCAACCACCTATCATCACCACTTGACAATGGAGTATAGGAGTATGCAGGAAGTCATCATGCCGAAGCTCGGTCTCACTATGGAAGAGGGCATCATCCACTGGATGAAGAATGAGGGCGACCTCGTTGAGAAGGGGGAGGTTCTGCTGGAGGTCGAGACTGATAAGGCCGTCAATGAAGTCGAAGCGTCCTCTGATGGGGTCTTGGGGAAGATCATTCACGAGGACAGTGAGAGCGTTAAGGTTCTTACCATCATTGGCTACCTGCTCGATCCTGGCGAACAAGTCCCATCCGTATGGCCAGAAGAAAGGCGGATTGAGCCGGAATCCCCGTCGGTGCCAGCATTCGGCGATGCGGCCAGTACGGTGGCAGCCACGCCGATCGCGCAGAAGATGGCGAGCGAGCGAGGTATCAATCTCGGTGCTATAAGAGGCACAGGCAAAGCCGGTGCCATCACCAAAGAGGATGTACTACATCATATCGAGCAAGAGACGGCCCATTTACAACGACCGGACAGGAATATTGTCGCCAGCCCAAGGGCGAAGAGGGCCGCTCGCGAGCATGGCGTGCCACTCGACCGAGTTCAAGGAACAGGCCCGAATGGGCGAATCCTGGAACAGGACATCCAAGCGTATCTCGATGCCCAGGATTTGGTCGAGCCCACTCGAATGCAGCGGGTTACGGCCGAGCGGCTTACTGCCAGCTTTTCCACGGTTCCACATTTCTATCTGCGCGTAGAGGCTGATGCCAGCCAGTTGGTCGCGGCGCGGCAGGCGTTCGTGACGGCGGCTGAAAAGGCCGCAGCAGAGCGCCCGACACACAGCGACCTGCTCGTGCATATCGTGGGCCAATCCCTGGCCAGCCACCCGCTGGTTAATGTGTCTTGGGCTAATGGTTTGATCCGTAAAGAGAAAGATGTCCACATCGGCTTGGCGATGGCGTTGGATGAAGGATTGGTCGTTCCTGTGATCCGCAACGCTGATCAAAAGAGCGTCACTCAGATCGCGGCCGACCGACGACGCTTGATTGACAAAGCGACCGCAGGGAAACTTGAACTGACCGATCTTGAGGCCGGAACCTTCACAATCACGAACCTGGGCATGTTCGGGATCGACGACTTTGATGCCATTATCAATCCGCCGCAAAGCGCCATCCTTGCTGTTGGCCAGATTGCGGATCGTGTGGTCGCGGTGGATGGCCGGGCAGCCGTTGTGCCCAGCATTCGCCTGAGCTTGGCTATTGATCATCGCGTCCTGGACGGTGCGACGGCCGCCCGGTTCCTGGTGGACATCAAGGATCGCATCGAAAACGCCGAGGGCCTGATCGGCGAAGCCCAAGGCTGAGCTGCGCCGTTCTACGAGAGACATCGTGGCCGCGGCCTGCTGTCATGCCTCTTGACCGGCCAACGGCGATGGAGGAATGCCAAATGGAAATGAATCGAAAGCGGATGATCGAAATGTACCGAACGATGCAGCGCATACGCACTTTTGAAGAGCGCGTAGGCGAGCTGTTCACGCAAGGCCATATCTGGGGTGCCGTGCATCTCTACAGCGGTGAGGAGGCCGTCGCAGTCGGTGTCTGTTCCGCCTTGGGCAAGGATGACTACATCACAAGCACTCATCGCGGTCATGGCCACTGCATTGCCAAAGGTGCCGAACTCAAGCCGATGATGGCTGAGATCTTCGGCCGTGAGTCGGGCTACTGCGGAGGCAAAGGCGGTTCGATGCATATCGCCAATATCGAGCGAGGCAACCTTGGCGCGAACGCGATTGTCGGAGATGGCATCGGCATCGCCGCGGGCGCCGCACTGGCCAGCCGTGTGAAAGGTACCCATCAGGTGGCCCTGGCCTTCTTCGGTGATGGTGCCACAGGAACCGGGATCTTCCACGAATCCCTCAATCTGGCAGCAGTGCTGCAGCTACCCGTAGTGTTCGTGTGCGAAAACAATCAGTACGCTGTAAGCACCTCGGTTCGCTTTTCGTCGCCGGTCCCTACTTTGGCAGACCGAGCAAAGGCCTACAGCATCCCGGCCGAGACAGTGGATGGTACGGATGTGCTTGCGGTGTATCAAGCCGCGGTGCGGGCGATTGAGCGAGCACGCGAAGGAGGTGGCCCGACGCTGCTCGAAGCATTGACCTACCGTTGGGAGGGCCACTACAAGGGCGATCCGGAGCGCTACCGGCCCAAGGAAGAAGTCGCCGAGCAGCGAGATAGACACGACCCCATTCGACTGTTTGCTGCCTGCCTTTTCAAGGATGGCGTTTCGACGAAAGAAGAGCTCGAGGAAATCGATGCAAGCGTTCGTCAGGACGTGGAACAAGCCGTTGAGTATGCCATGGAAAGCCCTGAACCGGCGCTCGACAGCTTGCACAAGAACCTCTACGCAGAATGAAAGGGATATCGCGATGACGACTGTGACCTACTCCGAAGCAATTAACGCAGCCTTACGTGAAGAGATGAGGCGGGACGAGACGGTTTTTTTGATTGGTGAGGATATCGGTCGTCATGGAGGCGCTTTCGGCGTGACGCGCGGGTTGTGGGAAGAGCTCGGCTCCCAGCGTGTGATCGACACACCGATCGCCGAGGCGGCCATTGCCGCCGCCTCGGTCGGAGCGGCGCTGGCCGGAACACGCCCGGTGATGGAAATCATGTATATGGATTTCATCCCCATCGCGATGAGTCAAATCGTCAACCAGATGGCGAAGATGCACTACATGTTTGGCGGCAAAGCGAACATGCCCGTCGTCGTTCGAACCCCAGGTGGCGGAGGGAGGGGGAATGCAGCCCAGCACATGCAGAGCCTTGAAGCCTGGTTTGTCCATACGCCGGGTCTGAAGGTGGTGATGCCGGCCACGCCCTATGACGCGAAAGGGCTGTTGAAAGCCTCGATCCGCAGTGATGATCCGGTCATCTTCGTCGAGCACAAGCTGCTCTACGCGACCAAGGGGGAGGTTCCAGATGAAGAGTACACCATTCCCTTAGGGCAGGCGGACGTCAAGCGGGAGGGGGATGATGCTACGGTCATTGCCACCTCTCGCATGGTGCTATTCGCCCTCGAAGCTGCCGGGCAATTAGCGAAGGAAGGCATCGAGGTCGATGTGATCGACCCACGCACATTGGTTCCGCTGGACATTGAAACAATCCTTCATTCGGTTCAGAAAACCGGACATGTGGTCATCGTGCATGAAGCCTGTGAGCGTGGCGGCGTCGGAGGGGAGATCGCGGCCCAGATTCAAGCTCAAGCTTTCGATTTCCTTGATGGGCCAATCCTGCGGGTGGCGAACCCCAACCTGCCAGTGCCGTTTGCCCGGATCCTGGAATCGCAGGTCATTCCCGATGCCGACCATATTGCGTCGGCGGTCCGGCGCTCGCTTGATGTGGAAACAGGTGCTATCGCCTAGGTCGACGGGCGTTCGTTATCGGCAAGTATCGGCTTCGACAGAAAGAAGGCCGGTCGAGCTCCGGCGAGCTGCACTGAAGTGCATATTGTCGTCTTGTTAAGGAGGCTAGTCCTATGAAAGAGCGGATCGGTTTCATCGGTCTGGGGATTATGGGCAGTCCGATGGCCGTAAACCTGTGCAAGGCAGGCTATGAATTGGACGTATACGATGTTCGCCCAGAGGCGATCGATGCGGCGGTACAAACAGGGGCATCGGCCTGCCGCTCGGCAGCCGAGGCCAGCGCAGACGCAGAAGTTGTCATCAGCATGCTCCCCGACTCGCCCGATGTAGAAACGGCTTACCTAGGCCCAGACGGCGTACTGCTTGGAGCCAAACCGGGGACTGTGTTGATTGACATGAGCACGATTGCGCCCGAGGCAGCGGTCCGGGTGGCAGAGAATGCTGCTGCAAAGGGCTGCTCGATGCTGGATGCACCGGTCAGCGGCGGCGATGTCGGGGCGCAAAAAGGCACTCTCTCGATCATGGTGGGTGGTGAAAACAAGACCTTTCAGGCAGTGAAACCCATTCTCGAAGTCATGGGGAAGACGACCTACTGCGGAGCAAGCGGTGCGGGGCAAACGGTTAAGGCATGCAACCAGATCCTTGTGGCAGTCACGCTGATGGGCATGGCTGAAGCGCTTGTGCTCGGGGCTAAGGCCGGCGTCGACCCTGCGGTCACCGTGCAGGTTTTGAGCGGCGGCTTGGCGCGATGTGGTGTGCTGGAGAACCGCGGTATGCGAGTAACCGAGAGGGACTTTCAACCGGGATTCAAGTGCAAACTTCACTACAAGGACTTGAACATCGTGCAAGCGACAGCCCGAGCCTGCAACGTGCCGCTTCCGGCCTCGGCACTGGCTCACGAGCTCTTTGCCGCTCTGTTGGCCAAGGGGCGTGGTGAGCTGGACCACTCGGCTGTGATAACAGTCATTGAAGATCTGGCCGGTGTTGAAGTCCGCAAGTCCACCTGAGCCGATATTGGCGGCAGATGTCGTTTGTGTGAATGCCCGTTCGCTTCCGATTCTCGTAGAAGCAGACGCTGACGCAGGCCACTGAGCTTGGAAAGGAGGCCGAAGTGGAAGAGTATCGGCCAATCGATCTGTCTTCATGGCGAAACGCTGGTCTGGCGTGGCTTGCTTCTGTCGAGCGCGTCCCTACGCCTGATTGGCCCCCGAAAGCGGATGGCTGGCCGGTTGGCATTCAGGAGTTCCACGGAATCCCCTTCGTTTTCAGTGAGCAACCTGACGCCTCGGCATTTCTCGGCTTTGGCTCGGGCGGATACCAGCAAGCTTTGACGCTGCCGATGGACATGCATGCGCACTGGGTGATCTTTGCGTACCGCCTGTTGGAGACCACTCTCCGTGAAGGAGATCCTGTTGGACGTATTATCGGACGATATGTCTTCCGTCTAGGCAACGGAGAAGAAGTGGCGGTTCCAATCCGAGAACGGTTCGAGATTGCGACAATCCCCACGGAGTGGGGACAGTGGCCTTTCTTGGCAGTACCGGATATGGCCGACCGATTGATCGCTCGTCAAGAAGGCAAATGGGATCAATTGGGCTTTCGCCTGATGGAAGTAGACATGGTATGGCCGAACTGGCACGTGCTATGGGCGTGGAAGAACCCGCGGCCTGATGTGAGTGTTGAGTCGATACGAATAGAGCCAATGGATCGGCCCTTTCTGATTTCTGCCATCACCATCAGCGATCTGCAGGAGGATCCTTTCGGCCGTGGTTCCTGCTTGCCAGCAGTTCTCGAGATCGACACAGCCGATCAACGTCCCAATGTGGACGAATGGTCGCTTGACATTGATCGGGGTACGTCGACCTATCTCATGCCGCTACCCGGCACCTCTGATAGGCAGTTCCTGGATGATGAGTTTCGCGGTTGGGGTCAAGCCTATGACTCAAGCATGGCCCGCGCCTATACAACGATTGACGCAAGACCGTCCGCCACTGTCCGCGTTCGACGCGGCGAGGAGGAGATCCTTTCAGTGCGCTGGCGCGATGTGCTCGATCACGGCCGGCAGGCAGGCAAGGGCGGCACCATTGAGCTCGTCAACGGCGAGAAGAACTGGGTCCATGTGCGGGTAGTGGACGATGAAAGCGGCGAGCCGATCGCGTGTCGGATCCACTTCCGATCACCTGAGGGCATCCCCTACCAACCATACGGTCACCACAATCATCTGCTCTCTGATCAACAAACTTGGAACATCGATGTCGGCGGCGACGTTCGATTGGGTCACATCACCTACGCCTATGTCGATGGAACCTGTCAGGGCTGGCTCCCACGCGGCGATGTGTTCGTGGATATCGCACGTGGATTCGAATACCAGCCGCTTCGTACCAAAGTCAGCATCGAGCGCGAACAGCGGGAGCTTACCCTGCGCCTGAAGCGATGGGTCAATATGCGGGAATCAGGTTGGTTCTCAGGGGACACGCACGTCCACTTCCTTTCGACGATAGGGGCCATGTTGGAGGGCAACGCGGAAGGGTTGGATGTTGTCAATCTACTGCAGTCACAATGGGGTCACTATTTCTCCAACACAGAGGATTTCCTCGGCCGCCCCGTTTCCTTGCCCGGAAAGGACACGATTGTATACACGAGCCAGGAGAACCGGCAACATGTCTTGGGCCATCTTATCCTTCTCGGGTTGCGGCAAGCGGTGATGCCCTGGTGCACTGGCGGGGCGGATGAAGCCGAGCTGAGCGGAACGCTGGAAACGACCCTCTGTCATTGGGCCGATGCGTGTCGGGAGCAAGGTGGCACTGTAATCATCCCTCATTTCCCCGTTCCCAACTGTGAGGGGGCGGCCTTGATCGCAACTGGTCGCGCCGATGCAGTGGAGATGTGTTGGCATGACATGTATTCGCATCATGAGTATTACCGTTACCTGAATGGCGGGTATCGAATTCCGCTCGTTGCCGGTACCGACAAGATGACGGCTGAAGTCCCGGTCGGGATCAATCGAACCTACGTGAGGATTCCCGAGGAAGTGCCGTTTTCCTATGAAAGCTGGTGCCAATCCATGCACCAGGGGCGGACCTTCATCACCACCGGACCGATGCTGAGGTTTTCGGTCGACGGCGCGGAGGTGGGCGATGTGGTTCATCTGGCTGGAAACGGAGGCACCATCGAAGTGGTCGCAGAGGCGACGAGTTTGCTCCCAATTCACAGCCTGGAGCTAGTCCAGGAGGGGCGGGTGATCGCATCGGTCGAGCAGCCTCACGGGTCCCATACCCTGTCGCTTAAAGAGCAAGTGTTGATTGATCATACGACCTGGCTGGCAGCGCGCGTCGGTGGATTGCCATATTCGAACCCGATCCACCATCATGATGTGAACCATCGGGGTGTGATGGCGCATACCTCGCCCATCTACTTCGAAGTGGAGTCCAGCCATGAGCTAACGAATCGTGAAACCTACCAGTACATGCTGACCCTTCTCCACGGTGGAGTCGAACATATACGTCATCGTTCAAGGCAGCATCTGTCAGGAACAGTGACGCATCATCATGGGGAGCACGATCACCTAGCGTACCTGGAAAGGCCATTTAAGGAAGCCATTGAGCTATTAAATCAAAAGCTTGAACATCAACCATGATGGCATCATATGAAGGTAGAGAGATCCTGATATCCGAATGACTTATCGGCTGTCCCGAATATAGGGGGACATTGGGGCTGCCATTGTAACGATCGCCCCACCGGAGATATGTATATTGTGCTACCAAAAAATGAGCAAATTTCGATAGTCCTGCCTGATAAGGGCGCTGAGATCATGACATTCCTGCATAAACCCACCGCTGGCGATTCTATCTGGTACAGCCCCAATATACTTCCTAATCTAGCATCGAATAACGCTGCCGCAGGGGGCAATGCATTTCCTCGGCATGGGTGGGCTTCTCAACTAGATATCGAACTCTGGTCGATCTATCCATGCGCTGGTCTCCAGAAGGCGATCGCGAGTGGTCCAGCGAAGACATTACAGCCGGGGAAAAGCTTTTTCACGTCGCCTCTCGCAACCACCTTCGAAGCCGGCGCCGAACCAATATACATTTCAAGAAGAAGATAAGCGGAGGGAGCATAATGACATCAACGATTGATGCCCAAAAACTGTTCGAGTGGTGCCACATTCCCGTTGAGGAACTCGAGAATCATCCGAAGGCGAAGGTCCCAATCAAAATACTTGACAAGAAGGAGGCCGTGCACCGTTGGGCGGCTGAGGATATGCTGCGGGAGCTTAAGGCAAACAATGATGCGGGCAAATTGACACGCTGGATCCTCCCATGTGGCCCGACGGCTCAATACCCGCTTTTTGTCAAGATGGTGAACGAACAAGGTGTTTCGCTTCGCAATCTGCACGTGTTTCACATGGACGAATACCTCGATTGGCAGGGGCGACCACTTCCGCTCGATGATCATTTTTCGTTCGAGGGATGGATGCACCGCAATTTCTATGATCCAGTTGAACATACCTTGCGGGTCCCGGAGGAACAGAGGCACTTTCCCTCGGTATATGATATCGACGGAATCGGCCGGGCGATAGGAGAGGTTGGAGGGGTTGACACAACCTACGCGGGGATCGGGTACCGTGGGCACATTGCTTATAATGAATCACCTCGCTCGCCGTGGTATTCCATCAGTCTAGAGGAGTACCGAAATTCAAAAACGCGTATTCTGCATTTAAACGAAGACACATTGATCGCAATCAGCCTGCGCTCTGTCGGAGGCTGTTCGCACGCTGTTCCTCCTATGGCAATCACCATGGGCATGAAGGATCTGCTGTCGGCAAAGCGTTTACGCTTTATCTCTGACACGGGCGTGTGGAAGCGCACGGTCATTCGGTATTTCCTGTTTGGTCCCGAATCTGTGGAATACCCAGTGAGCTTAGCACAGACGCATCCGGACGTGATGCTGATTGTCGATCGTAATACCGCATTGCCGCCGCTCGAGTGAGTTTGATGGCCTCTCCGGTGGATATTGTTGTCGTTGGCAGCCACGCTCCCGGTCTATTCTTGAAGGTCAAGCGAGTCCCTCGGGTAGGTGAGACCGTGATTGGGTGGGACTTTCAAGAACCGATCGATGGTGGTAAAGGCTCGAACCAGGCAATCGCAGCGGCGCGATTGGGCGCGAAGACCAGTTTCGTTGGGTGTGTGGGAAGCGATCGCCTTGGTGATGCCGCCATTGAGTGGCTTCAAGGAGCAAATGTCGACATAACCTGGCTGAAACGCCATGGAACCGTTGCCAGCGGGATCGGGTTCATCATGTTGGCGGAAGACGGTGTCCCGGCTATGGTTACTTCCATGGGTGCCAATGCAGAACTGACAACGGAGTATATTGAACAAGCCCTAAACGCTTTTCGCTCGAGCCGCGTCATGCTCGTTCAGTTTGAAATCCCTGTCGAAGTTGCTCTTCATGCCGCCAGCGTTGCGAGAAGACTTGGCATGGTTTCTATTGTCAATCCTGCACCTTCGCCGGAGGAGGAAATCCGGGGATTGGACGCGGCCTCGATTCTTGTCCCAAATGAGGCAGAAGCAGGAGCGCTTCTCGGGAGCGCTGCGAACGCTGAATTGACCATGAAGGAACGAGCGGTTCTTTTAAGGCAGAAGACCGGAGCTCTCGCTGTCATCATTACGCTTGGCAGCCAGGGAGCCGTCGGGGTGGATCAGGAGGGTGTTTGGCATTCACCGGCGCCGGATGTCGACGCTGTTGATACAAGTGGAGCAGGGGATGTCTTTTGCGCGGCGTTAGCGGTCGGGCTTGCCAACGGTGTGAAATTACGCGATGCATCGTACTGGGCATGCCAGGTCGCCGCTATATCCGTAACCCGCCCTGGCACGATTCCAAGTTTTCCCACGCTGAACGAAGTACCTTGTTTGAGCAGTCACTAGCACGTCGCCATCCTTCTGGCAGATAGGCTGTTTCCGGAAGATAAGCCACCAGGCGGATAAGGTATTTAGCTTCTTAACTGTGGTTGAGAAGGATAGGTTGGTATGGGAAGGGGAGTGTCCGGTGTACGTCACTCGGCGATCCCGACTCGAATTCTGCACGGCAACCAACGGACGCCATCTTATCATATCCAATCCTAGACAGCCACGGATGTTGAGATTTACAAGTAACAAGCATGTGTGTACGCCTACCTGTATGTTTCCGCTATTTGGAGTTATATTGAGTTGTCAAGGTTCTTATTCAATGCATTCATGATGAACTCTCCATTGTTGTCCTGTTCTGGATTTTTACTTTCGTTTTCTCGTCGACTAGTTTTCGATTGATCTGCTCTCAGCCTCTTCTACAGAGATCGTTATGCGCGTGCTTGGCCGCGGCCAATCCGCGACGGCAATGGCCTCCAGGCAGGACATGGCACTCTTGAACTCGCGGAAAAGGGTCTCGTCGTGGATGCGCGCATACAGCCGCGTGGTGCTCAGATTTTGATGGCCAAGCAGCTTGCGCAGCGAATGCGTTGGCATGCCCCGGGGGATTACTCCTCTTAGGGTACAACACAACGATCTTGACTAGATCATTGGTCTAGTCCTTAATTTTCTCGAGGATTACTTGGGCATGAAAAAGATCGTCAACGTTTATGAGGCCAAAACCCATTTCTCCAAGCTGCTTGACCGCGTAATGGGAGGAGAAGAAATCCTGATTGGTAAAGCGGGGGTGCCCGTAGCGCGCCTGGTTCCGATCGTGGAGACGCTGACCCGGCGGACACCTGGATCAGGCAAGGGCAAGCTTGATATCTTGCCAGATTTTGATGCGCCGCTTCCAGATGAGGTCCAGAAGGCCTTTGAGTCATGAGAGTTCTCCTGGATACCCATACTTTCCTGTGGTGGATTGACGACAACCCGAACCTCTCTGAGGTAGCCCGGAGTATTCTGGCTGATTCTTAGAATGAGATTTTTATGAGCGCCGCCAAGGGTTGGGAAATCGCTATATAGTCAGGTCTGGGGCGATTGAGCGTGGACGGAGACCCAGAGAGGTTCTTTCCTGAACAGATGACCCTGAATTCGTTTCAGGCGTTTCCGATCGAAATGAGTCATGCATTAGATACATTACATCTCCCTGACCATCATCGTGATCCCATTAATCGACTGCTGATCTCGCGAAGCCAGATTGAGGAGCTTCCACTGGTCACAAAGGGTCCATCTATCGGTGAATGTCTGGTAGAGATTATCTGGTGACGGATCCGGGTAAGGTGAGGGTGTGCTCCTCGATTGATGTATCCATGATTAAGGTTGATAAGTTCTTGACCGGATAGGGCAGGTGGGTGAATTTTATCTGGTGCGGAATCTTATTTGTTTGAAATCTAATGCAACTAAATGTATGTTAAGTTGCATTAGGTGTATTCTTGTGCTAGAGTCCGTTTAGAGCCCTTCTACGATGAACAACACCTACACTCTCGGGGAATCCTTCGAGTATTTCCGCTCTCAGAGCAACCTGAGCCCATCTAGCCTGGATACCTATGGCTATGCGGTGCAGCATTTCTTCACTTTCCTCGAGACGTCCCAGAATGCTGAGCCGCTTTCGATCTCAGGTCCCCGTGCAACCGAAAAGCCGCTAACCCTTCTGGGAAGCGGGACACAGGACGTAAACCTGTTGGCGTGGTTCGTTAATTACATTGGGAAAGAAGTGCGACCGGAGATACCCAGAGAACGAGATAATCGATCGAAAGATCATGTTCTGGAAGCCTCAACCGTCCGCCTCTATGGACAAGCCGTGATTACCTGGTTCTCTTTCCTCGCCGACGAGCTTCTCCTACCATCGCCCTTCTCTTCCAAGGCTGCAATCGCCCGAGC
>DAOUEJ010000031.1:0-5307 GCA_034430615.1 Anaerolineales bacterium
TGACGGTATTTACGATCCTTGCCGTTGTTCTAACCTATCTGGCGACCCGCGGGGTGGGCACCGCCTCCCCGGAAGAAGCCGAGGTGACGGGCACATCCACTCCGACGGATACAGCCACCTCGCAACCTACTGCGACCGAAACTCCGGTTTTTACGCCAACACCCCTGCCAACGCTTGAGTACATCGTCGATGCAGGCGACTCGCTGCTGGCTATCGCCGTTCGATACGATGTCTCGATCCAGTCCATACTCCAACTAAATGCAGGCATGAACAGCCAGAGCATCCTCTCCGTCGGGCAGCGTATCAATATACCCCAGCCAACCCCAACTCCTTCCCCGGAACCGTCGGCCACACTGCCTCCGGCAGAAGCCACTATCGCAGCCTGCGAAACGGTCGTCTACACAGTCAAAGCGAATGACACCCTGGGCGCAATTGCTGCCAATTACAACGTGAACCCGCGCGCGATCATGGATTTCAACGGTATGTCCGCAGATACGGTCTTCCTGGGCCAGATCCTGATCATCCCGCTCTGTGAACGCAATCCCACCCCGGGACCAACCCCCACGCCGACACCGCCTCCACCCTATCCGGCTCCGAATCTGCTCCTGCCACAGGATGGAGCGCCATTCTCACTGGCGGATGACACAATCACACTGCAGTGGGCTGCGGTCGGGGAACTACGAGACAACGAATACTACCAAGTCACCGTTGAGGATGTTACCGAGGGCAGCGGCTCTCGCAGAATTGTTGACATCGTCAAGGATACGAAGTACATCATTCCTGTTTCCTTCCGACCCAGCCAGGCTTTTCCCCACATCATGCGCTGGTGGGTGGAAGCTGTCCGACAGGTAGGCACTACGACCGACGGAAGCCCACGCTATGAAACGGGCGGCGCATCCAGCCTCAAGCGAACTTTTACCTGGTCTGGTTCAGTTTCTGGCAGCACGCCAACTCCCTGAACGGTCCCAGCCAGGATTGAGACTCCAAGCGGGCATGCCGATGGCATGCCCGCTTATCTTTGAATAGATACTGCAGCGGTTAATACTTCAGAGCTGCGATCGTCTCACGGACATGCTCTGCCGACTCTTCCAAGGCTCGCTGTTCGGCCTCGGAGAGTGAGTATTCGATCACTTTCTCCAATCCCTTCCGGCCTAACTGAGCGGGCACACCAAAGAAGATCCCCTGCTCACCATATTCTCCGTTGAGATATACGGAGGCCGGTACAACAAGATGACGATCCTTAAGGATGGCTTCGACCATCTGGGCCAAGGCCGCAGCCGGCGCATAGTACGCGCTCCCGGTCTTGAGCAATCCGACAATCTCACCGCCACCTTTACGAGTCCGTTCAACGATAGCCGCCAGCCTATCCGGGCTGAGGATCTCATCCAGTGGGACACCCGCGACATTGGAATGCCGTGTGAGCGGGACCATGTCATCCCCATGTCCACCAAGGACATAGCAGTGAATATTCTGCACGCTCACACCAAGCTCCATCGCCACAAATGCACGCATCCTTGCCGAGTCGAGGATACCTGCCTGCCCAATAACCCGCTCACGTGGAAGTCCGCCGATCTTCATTGCAAGATAGCTCATTGCATCCAGCGGGTTGGTCAAAATGACGAAGATCGCCCCGGGGGAGTGTTGCAGGGATCCCTCGACGGCGGAGCGCATGATCCTCGTATTCGCCTCGAGTAAGTCGTCCCGGCTCATGCCTGGTTTTCGAGGCAGCCCAGCCGTGATCACGACGACATCCGATGCCTCCGTTGCCGCGTAATCATTAGAACCTATGACCTTTGAATCGGAACCAATAACCGGCATCGCCTCTGTCAGATCGAGCCCCTTCCCCTGGGGCATCCCGTCGACAATATCAAAAAGCACAATATCCGCGACCCCGCCCTGCGCAAGGAAATGGGCAGTGGTAGCGCCTGTTTGTCCAGCACCGATGATTGTTACCTTTGGCATATAGCCTCCTTAACGATCCGGGTATATATCTTGGATACAGACTTGACCAATACGGTTACATCGAATCATTACCCTGAAAAAAACCAGAGCATTTCAACGTCAGGCGTTGGCGTCAAATTTGCCTGAATTACACCCTTCCGGACCTTGATCCCCTCACCGGCCAGGACCTGACCTATGGGCCAGATCGGGATGCCTGTAGACCGCGCCTCACTTAGGACTTTGTCTGCTTTGTCGGCCGAGGCCGCCAGCAGCAAGCCGCCCGAGGTCTGGGCATCAAAGAGGAGCATCTGCATGTACTCATCGATCCCTATCTCGAATTGAACCCCCTCGCCAAAGAAAAGACGATTGTCCGCACTCCCTCCGGGAAAATGACCCTTATGAGCGTATTCGAGAGCACATTGGAAAAACGGGATCGATCCGAGAGAAATCTCGAGGCCGACTGAAGACGCCTGTGCCAGTTCGGCGGCGTGCCCTAACAATCCAAATCCCGTGATATCGGTCCCGACCCGCACGCCAGCTTGACGGGCGATCTCCCCTGCAGCCGCGTTCAGCCTGCTCATCCAATCGGTCACAAGCTCCACATCTTCATCACGCGCAGCACCATTCTTCAGCGCCGTCGTAATAACTCCGGTTCCGAGAGGTTTGCTCAGCAGGAGGATATCTCCGGGGACGGCACCCGCCTTGGTGATCAACTCCGACTGCCTGGCCAACCCGACCGCCACCAATCCATACTTGGGCTCATCATCATGAATAGAGTGTCCGCCGGCGATGACTGCGCCGGCCTCACGGACCTTTTCCGCCCCACCCAGCATGATCGCAGTCACAACTGAAACCGGCAGTTTGGCTGGCATCGCGGCGATGTTTAGAGCAAATAGCGGTTTGGCGCCCATCGCGTATAGGTCCGAAAGCGAATTTGCTGCGGCGATCGCCCCATACGCGTAGGGATCATCCACAACCGGGGTAAAGAAATCTAGCGTTACCACGAGCGCTTTCTCGTCATCAAGCCGCCACACTGCGGCATCGTCTGGCGCGCCAAGCCCGACCAGCATATCAGGCGCAGACTGGTCAGGAAACATCTCACGTAAGGGGCGCAGAACCTGCGCCAGCGTCTCCGCGCTTATCTTAGAAGCTCAACCTGCGCAGGAGGACATGCTGGTCAGCTTGATCTGCTTCCCGCTTGTGGCGCGCACGTCGCCGTGCACACCGTCCAGCTCATCTGGCATTTTTACTCACTCCCCATAGATCGTTGGAATTCTAGGTGGTCAAGAGGCGTCTGTCAACGTAAGGTAATGCCCTGCTTCCGAGCATGACCTTGGATTGATGCTACTTCTGGGATGTGTTACATTCTTCGACAGTGAAACCCTTTCAACGAAGATTACAGCGACGGACACTGACCTGCTCATTGGCGCTTGTCGTGCCCTTTTTAATAGCGATTGGCTGCTCACCCATGAGCCCGGAAAAACTGCACGTAGCTGCTGCTGCCAGCCTGTCACCTGCTTTTACTGAGCTATGCCGGTTGTACGAACAAGAGACCGGGAAGCAGATCTTGCTCACGTTCTCCTCCACCGGTGCACTATCCGAGCAAATTCGCAACGGAGCACCCTTCGATGTCTTCGCCTCGGCCGATCGAGAGCACCTCGACCAACTGGTCAGCGAGGGATATCTTCTGAAACAGAGCGAAACCCTGTTTGCGTTCGGCAGCCTTATCCTCCTGGTCAGTCCGGATTACCAGGGCAGTATCACAAGCTTGTCTGACCTGCAACTGGCGGATGTTCGACGAATTGCGATTGCCAACCCAGAGGTCGCACCTTACGGAAAGGCCGCCCGCCAGGTTCTCTTGGATGCAAATTTGTGGGAGGTGTTAGACCCTAAGATCGTTTTAGGTGAAACGGTACAACAAGCGTACATCTTCGTCACATCCGGAAATGCCGAGGCCGGGATCGTAGCCCGCTCAGTGCCGTCGGCGGTGTCTGCTAGCAGCCAATTCATCCAACTCACATCCCAGGAAACGCCCGAACACTGGGCCGCGATCCTTGATCGAAGCGAACTCATACCGGAGGCAGAAGGTTTTCTTCGCTTTCTCCAATCCCCAGCTGCCCGCCAGGTATTCGATCGCTATGGCTTCCAACCACCCGATATCCCCCAATGAATCTTGAACCGCTGCTGCTCTCCCTCCGTGTAGCCAGTTTTGCTGCATTTCTCTCGATGCTCATCGGGGTCCCCCTCGCTGCCTACCTTGCTCGCAGGACTACCTTCCTGGCAAGGATCCTTGATGCTGTTGCCACCCTGCCTCTCGTGCTCCCGCCAACCGTCCTCGGCTACTACCTTCTGGTGGTTTTCGGCGCTCGCTCACCTCTGGGAGCAGCGCTCGATGCGATCGGCCTTCCGCTGGTATTCACGTGGCGAGGCGCGGTTCTTGCGGCGGCCTTCGTATCACTGCCGTTGATCACCCAATCCGCTCTCGCCGCGCTTGAAACTGTCGACCCCGATCTGGAGGACGTAGCCCGCACACTGGGGCATTCTAAGATGAGCGTCTTTTTTAGTATTAGTTTGCCCCTCGCATGGCGTGGCATCATGGCCGGTCTGGTACTTGCTTTCGCCCGTGCGCTCGGCGAGTTTGGGGCTACCTTGCTGGTGGCAGGGAATATCCCCGGGCGAACCCAGACGATGCCTATGGCGATCTATGATGCTGTGCAAAGTGGGAACCAGGCACAAGCGAACTTACTCGCGCTCATCCTTACAGCTGCAGCATTTCTCTTGCTGGTCCTCATCCGGCGTTTTGGTCAAAGCGTTAATCGTGGTTAATCATGAGACGCAGAACTGCCTCTCGGTCGACCTTGAAGTTGCACTGGATGATTTCATTCTCAAAGTCCAGTTCGATGCGGGTGAAGAGAGGTTGGTTCTATTCGGCCCATCGGGCGCGGGAAAGAGCACCTTGCTTAAAGCCCTGGCAGGATTATTCAAAGCCAACCGCGGCTCGATCCGTCTCAACGGACGGACTCTATTCGATTCCATCCGGGGCATCTCGCTCCCACCACGAGCACGCCGTATCGGCTACGTGCCACAGCAGTACGCGCTCTTCCCTCACCTGACCATTGCGCAAAATATCGCATATGGCATCCCTACGGCCCTGCGTGCCAGGCGCGGGCCAATCATCGAACGCTGGATTAGTTTGATGCGGCTTGAGAATCAAGCCGACCGGAAGCCGGCAGAGGTGTCAGGAGGGCAGCAGCAACGGGTAGCTCTCGCGCGCGCCATGGCTTCCGAACCTGAGCTTTTGCTTATGGATGAACCCTTCGCTGCCCTCGACCAGGTCCTGCGGGCACACCTGCGGGAAGAAATCCG
>DAOUEJ010000032.1:0-14725 GCA_034430615.1 Anaerolineales bacterium
GGGCCGGATGAGATCGCGCTCTACCCTGCTCGGGCCGGAGCCTCAGCCGTGCTGCAGATCGTGCTCCGAGCACCGCCGGATCCAGGTGAACATATCAGCCGCTGGCAGGCACGATCCCCTGACGGTCAGGCATTTGGGGATGAGGTCTTTCTCTATATCCTCATCCCGACCCCAACCCCTGTTCCCTCCGCCACGTCGAACTGACCACAGGCTTCTCGCTCTCACCCGGCAGCCTGCGATTCTCATGGTCTGGGTGAAAACAGGGATGCCAGCAGGCATCCCTGTTATTTCATCCGGGTTCCAAGCTAGAACGATCGCTCTAGGTTCCTTCCTCCCACGAGGCGAGGTACTTCGATTGTTCGTTGGTGAGGGTGTCGATGGTGATACCCATCTGTTCCAGTTTGAGTCTGGCAATCTCGCGATCGATGTCTTCTGGGATAGTGTAGACCTTGTTCTCGAGTTCTCCGCCATGCTGCTGAAGGTATTCCAGCGAGAGCGCCTGGTTGGCGAAGGACATGTCCATCACACTGGCAGGATGGCCTTCGGCAGCAGCCAGGTTGATCAAGCGGCCTTCACCAAGCAAGTTGATCCGGCGTCCGTCCTTCAGGATGAACTGCTCGACGAATTCTCGCGGGCGACGGGTTTCGACTGATAATTCCTGCAGCCCAGGTATGTTGATCTCAACGTTGAAATGGCCGGAATTGGAGATGATAGCCCCATCTTTCATCGCTTCGATGTGTTGCACATCGATGACGTTGATATCGCCGGTTAGCGTGCAGAAGATGTCCCCCAACGCTGCGGCTTCCCGCATGGGCATAACCCTATATCCATCCATGACCGCTTCCAAAGCGGCGAGCGGTTCCACCTCGGTTACGACCACATTTGCGCCCATCCCGCGTGCACGCATCGCCAGCCCTCGGCCGCACCAGCCGTAGCCGGCAACGACAAAGGTCTTGCCGGCGAGCAGGATATTCGTCGCCCGGACGATGCCGTCGAGGGTTGACTGTCCAGTGCCATAGCGATTATCAAAGAAGTGCTTGGTCATCGCATCATTGACCGCGATCACCGGGTATGCAAGAGCGCCGGCCTTGGCCATTGCCCGCAGCCGGATTACACCGGTGGTTGTTTCCTCGGTGCCGCCCAACGCGTCATCAAGCAGTTCGCGACGGTCCTTGTGGAGCGTGCTTAGCAGATCGGCACCATCATCCATCGTGTACTGCGGTTTAACGTCCAGCGCGGCATGGATGTGCTTATAGTACGTGTCGTTGTTTTCACCCTTGATCGCGTACACCGGGATCTCGTTGTGACTGACGAGCGAGGCGGCGACGTCATCCTGGGTGGACAGTGGATTCGATGCACACAGCACAACCTCGGCGCCGCCCGACTGCAATGTTCGCATCAGGTTTGCGGTTTCTGTGGTGACATGCAGGCAGGCTGAGATGCGCGCACCTTTGAGGGGCTGTTCTTTGGTAAAGCGCTCCATGATCCCCCGCAAAACAGGCATCTCCCCCTCAGCCCATTGGATCCGTCTCCGTCCGCCTTCGGCGAGTGTCAAGTCCTTAACATCATAATCAGTGCTCATACTCTTCTCCAGGATACTGAAATCAGTTCAATGATAACCGTTATTACACACTTACTCTACCAGGCGTAGGCTTCGGGTGCCGGTCCCCCCGGGCCAGGCCAAATCGAATCGAGCTGTTCGAGCGTCTCGTTTTCGAGCGAGAGCTCCAGTGCACGCAAGCTGCCATCCAAGTGGAAGACTGTGCGCGGGCCGATAATCGGAGCTGTCACAGCTGGTTGATGCAGCAGCCACGCAAGAGCAACGTCAGCTGGTTCTTCGCCAAGCTCTGCACACAACCCCTCATAAGCCCGTAGGGCTTCCATGTTTTCAGAGATGCTCTTCTGGACATGCTCACTGGCCCGGCGACCTTCCATAACCTTCTTCTGCGCCCCGGCCAGCATACCGCCAGCGAGTGGGCTCCAGGGCAGTAACCCCAGTCCGAAATGGTCGCAGGCCGGGATGACCTCCAGTTCGATCGAGCGCGCCCCCAGGTGGTACAGGCTCTGCTCAGAGACCAGCCCCATGAATGTCCGCTTTGCAGCTTCAGCCTGGGCCAGCGCCAGGTGCCAACCAGCGAAATTGCTGCTCCCGACATAGAGGATCTTGCCTTCCTGCACAAGCTGCTCCATCGCCTGCCAGATTTCTTCCCAGGGCGTTTCCCGATCAACATGGTGCATTTGGAAGAGATCGATGTGGTCAGTTTGAAGCCGCCGAAGGCTCGCGTGGCAGGCATTCCGGATGTTATAGGCCGAGAGACCGCGCTCGTTCGGGCCATCGCCCATTCGGCCGAAAACCTTCGTCGCCAGGACGATCTGATCACGGCGCCCGCCGCCCTGGGCCAACCAATGTCCGATGATCTGCTCGGTGATCCCTTCTCCCAGGACCCACCCATAGACATTTGCGGTGTCAAAAAAGTTGATCCCAAGCTCAAGGGCGTGATCCATGATTTCAAAGCTTACAGCTTCCTCAGTTTCGGGGCCGAAGTTCATAGTACCCAGGCAGAGCCGGCTGACCTTTACCCCGCTGCGTCCTAGCTTAACGTACTCCATGCGTTTTCTCCTCTACGGATGATCACAACAATCTAGCAGGCTGCCTCATGCCTTCACGGACCACTCACCAACGCCTTCCATATAGCGGCAGTGTTCCAGGAAACCCAATTCTTGATAAAGGCGAACGGCTGTTTGGTTCCCGGGGTGTACATTGAGTACGATGGTCTTGATGCCGCGCTCAGCCAGATCCTGCAGGACCGCAGCGCTGACCGTGCGGCCGTGCCCAGATCTGCGGTGGTTTGGATGGGTAAATACATTCCCCACGGCGGCCACGCTAAACTCCTCGGAGAGGACGTGCGTTCCTGCCATGCTCACAAGCTTACCAGCCTGCCAGATCCCGTAGAAAGTACTCGATTCGAGTTGGTCAGGATGAAAGGCATCCGGTCCATCTGGATGTTCAGCGATGAGCCGCCCGACTGCCTCTGCATCCGCAGGTCCCAAACGCTGGGCCACACCAATAGGAAGCTGTTGAATAAGGGGTTGAGAGCATACCATGCGTGCCATCTCAACTTCATGTTTGACCAGCAATCTATCTTCAAGCCAGCGCCGGTGAGTCTTGAGCAAGGTGAATTGGTAATTGCCTGCGGGCAATGGTTCAAGGAGCCGGTCAACTTCCTCCAGTTTCCCGAGTGTAAACAACACGGGAGGTATCATGCCGCGATAGCGGAGCACGATTGAGTCCTGTGTAACCCAGATATCCGTAAATTCCCGATAGCCAGGATCGAGATCTGCCAGCGCGTATGCGCCCCACTCACGATCGCGCTCAAGCAGACAGCGTGCCAGTTCCCACTCGTTCATGAAACAGATAGGAGCCTTTTAAGGTCAGCTCCGCCAGCGAAAGTATCCGTATAACGGCGAAGAAAGGTTGTCAAGTCAAAGGCATGGCCCTGGGGACCGGCGCCTTCGAGGCAGTAGGTCGCGGCCAGCGCACCCATCCGAGCGCAAGTCTCGAGATTCACTCCATTCATGTAGCCCTTCAAGAAGCCGCCGCGGAAAGCATCGCCCACGCCAGTAGGTTCAACAATGATGTCTGGGGGCACGGCTTCTATGTGATGTACTGAATCACGCTCGTAAAGATCGGCGCCCTCCTCGCCGCGGGTGATGACGACGAAAGATGTGTTCTCAAGAATGAGGTCCATCTTCAGGCCGGTTTTCTCCTCGATCATGCCGAACTCGTAATCGTTGCAAAAGAGCGCGCCGGCGGTCTCGATTCCCTGCGTCAGTTCAATGCTCGAAAGGCGCACGATCTGTTGGCTTGGATCGTAGAAATACGGAATTCCAAGCTCGTGACACTCCAGTGTGTAGGTAACCATGGCCTGTGGATCATTGGGCGAGATGATCGCCAGGTCAGGCTTTGGGGAAAGGTCCCTAAAGGAAAGGTCGAGGGCTCTCGACATCGCACCTGGGAAAAAACTGGCGATTTGCGCGTTTCCTTGATCGGTATTCACAAAGAAGGATGCCGTTAGCAGCTCAGGGATAATCTGTATGGCAGAGGTGTCGACGCCTACCTCCGCGAGCCAGCGGCGATGCTCTTCAAAGTCCGGGCCAACGGTGGCCATGATTTTTGGATGCTCACCCAGCAAGGCCAGTGAGTAGGCGATATTGGCGGCAATCCCACCTGGTTGCCTGACCAGGGAGTCGACCAGGAAAGAGAGACTGATCCGATCGATCTTATCCGGGAGGATGTGATCGCTGAAACGACCCGGGAAGGACATCAAGTAATCGAAGGCAATCGATCCAGTAATCACAAGATTCATCATGCACCTGTCATTCCTGAATACAGTAGGTGTTCCTGATCGTATCGTCCGCAGGCGGAGTGGCATGGCTGCTCCAGTTTGAGCGGCGCCAGTCGGTCTTTACCACTCGCCCGGAGGCGTAAGGATCAAGCAGGACACATATATTATCCGTGACGCACAATAAAAACGCGCACTGGGGCGCGTGTTTGTTCATCGCTGGTCAGTTTACTACGGAGGGGCCAGACGGGCAAGATTGACCGGCTGGATAAGCTCCTTTATGATGATCGCCGTGAGAAACAAAAGGGCACTGCCGCTTATCCTGGGAATGGGGTGGGTAGGACTGCTGCTGGCATGCTCGCTGCCCAGCCAGCTTCCCTTCCTATCCACGCCTACCAGCACAGCCAGCCCGACAGCCACGAGCACACCAACTCCCACTCCAACGCCCACGCCCGATCCTTCTTCGCTTCTAGCCGAAGCTGAGCGGGCAAATTTTAACGGTGATTGGGAGCAAGCGCTCGCGGTATACGAGTATCTGCCTGCGCTGAGCCCCGACCCGGAGTTCCTGGCTCAAATTCGCAACGGCAAGGCACGGACCCAGTTTGAGTCTGGTGATGCAGCGGGAGCACTTGTCACGTTGGATTCGTTGATTTCCGGTTTTCCAGAACTTGAAATTACCCTGCGCGCACGCTTCCTGCGAGGCCTGATCTATGTGTCACTCGGTCAGCCACTTGAGGCAGCCCAGGAGTTCCGGGCATATCGGGACGACCCGCGCTCGGTGTTGGTCGAGCAAGCGCTCACTGCGGAAGCCGATGCTTGGTCGGTTGCTGGGGATTCGGCCCAGGCAGAAGCATTGTACTTGCAGGCACTTGGCTCAATCGGCGGCCAGGACGCGCTTGATATCCGGGTCAAGTTAGGAAATGTACTGCAGGTCCAGGGCAAGATCATCGAGGCAATCGAGCAGTACCAGGCAATCTATGAGGGGACAGGAAGTGACTTCGTTAAAGCGCAGATGGACCTTGTGATCGGACGAGCCTACCTTGGGTTGGGACGGTCGGAGGATGGGTATGCGCGCTACATGGATGCGGTCGAGAACTACCCTTTATCCTATGATTCGTACACAGCCCTGGTTGATCTCGTCGCAGCCGGCGTTCCGGTAAGCGATCTCGATCGGGGCATTGTGGACTACTTCGCTGGCCAATATGGAGTTGCATTAGCTGCATTCGATCGCTACCTGATTGCCCCCCCCGAAGATCATACCGGGGCGGTGCATCATTACCGGGCGCTGACATTACGGGCATTGGGAGAATACCAGGCTGCGGTCGAGGAATGGGGTGTGCTGATCGATACCCATCCCGTGCAGGACGAGTATTACGCGACCGGATGGGAGGAGCGGGTGGATACCCTGTGGGCTTACATGGACCAATACACCACCGCGGTCCAGGAAAGCCTGGCGTTTGCCCAGCGCTATCCGGATCACCCCCGGGCAGCCGAGTTCACCTTCTTTGCAGGCCGGATCGCGGAGCGTGCGGAGCAGCTTGTCGAAGCGGCCCGAATTTGGGAGCTCGTAGCGACAGCTTACCCCACGGACACGCTAGCCGACGAAGCGCAATTCCTGGCGGGGATCACCCGCTTCCGGTTGGGCGAGTGGGGCTCAGCCCTTTCCGACTTCGAATCCGCCCGTGATTTAGCTGCCGACGTTGAACGGCAAGCGGCAGCCTATCTCTGGGTAGGGAAGACGCGTACAGCGCTGGGCGAGCAAGCAGCTGCGGAACAGGCTTTGCGTGCAGCCCAGCTGGCGGATCCGGGAGGCTATTATGGACTTCGGGCGGATGAGCTCCTGCAGGGGGGAACCCCTTTCCAGTCCATAGAAGGGATCAACTTTCCGGACAGTGCTGCTCTTCAGATAGCCCAGCTGGAGACGGAAACCTGGCTACGCCAGGCTTTTGGACTGGATGAATCCATCCCACTGCGTACTTTGAGCTCGAGCATTGAAGCCGACCCACGCTATCAACACGGGGAAGAATATTGGTCGTTGGGTGAATATGAACTCGCCAAGGCGGAGTTTGAAGCGCTCCGGGTGACGCACCAGAACGATCCGGTGAGCATGTACCAACTCATGTTACGCTTCATTGAGCTCGGGCTTTACCAACCAGGCATCCGCTGTGCACATCAAATCCTATTCCTGGCCGGATTGGACCAGGCGCCGGCCTCGATCGCCCCTGCGTTCATCAGTTACGCCCGCTTCGGGCTTTATTTCTCGGATATCATTATCCCTATTGCCGAGGCGGCTGAATTTGACCCGTTATTCATCTTGGCGGTCACTCGCCAGGAAAGCCTTTTTGAGGGGTTCGCAATCTCCTATGCCGCCGCGCGTGGCTTGATGCAGATCATCCCTAGCACCGGTGCCTCGCTCGCCGCCAGCGAAGGCTGGCCCCCGGGTTACGATGATGATGATCTCTATCGGCCCATTGTGAGTATACGCCTGGGGGTACGCTACCTTTCCGACCAGCGCTTCCTATTCAATGGAGACCTGTTCGCCACGCTCGCTGCCTACAACGCTGGTCCAGGAAACTCATTGGCCTGGGATGCCCTGTCGGGTGGGGATCCAGACCTCTTCCTGGAGGTTATCCGCCTTGATCAGCCCCAGGATTACATCCGCAGCATCTACTGGGCCTACCGCCAGTATCAGGATCTGTACCTGACGCCCTGAACCATTCTTACCCGTAAAGCCCCATAGATAAATCTACTTGAAACCTGAAACTTCAGTAGACAAATCACACAAATCACACTTCAGTAGACAGGGTTTGACATCTATGGTAAGATATGGGATTGCAAATAGAGGTTCACAAAGCTTGGTGAAGGGCGTTTTCTCTGCGAAGTGACAGAATGGATGTAAGCGGGAATCGATCAGAAGATTGATCGGTTAAGACCCGCTTTTTGTTGTTTCCTGGCAGCAGTGTTCCTTCACCTCATCGATTGGGAGTGTATGCATGGCATTCTATCCGGGACAGAAGTGGTACTCACGCATTCCGGAAGTCTTCGGTCTGCCCAATCTGATCGAAGTTCAGCTCGATTCCTTCCATTGGCTGGAGGAGGAAGGACTGGCCGAACTTTTTGATGAGATATCACCAATTGTCTCCTACAACGGAGGGATGAAGCTCTTCTTTCCGGGTAACACACCCGAGTCGAAGGAATTCAACCTGAAGTACTGGTTTGAAGATCCCAAGCATGGGATCGATGAATGCGTGGAGCGTGACCTGACGTATGCCGCGCCACTTCACGTTTCCGTATTGCTAGCTGGATCCGAAGTGCCTGAACCCATCAAGCAGGATATCTTCCTGGGCGATTTCCCGGTCATGACCGAGAAAGGCACCTTCATTATTAACGGTACGGAACGCGTTGTCGTTTCTCAACTGATCCGTTCACCGGGTGTGTATTTCGAAGCTCCCGAAGATCGGACAACCGGACGCCGCCTGGCAGCAGCCAAGCTCATCCCAGATCGCGGCGCCTGGATGGAGTTCGAAACGCGTAAGAGCGATTACCTGACGCTTAAGTTCAACCGCAAACGAACAGTTCCTGTGACGATCCTGCTCCGGGCTTTGTCGGCAATCGATGATGGCTTGGGATCTTCGCCCTTGAAAGAGGGTTCAGATGAGGAACTGCTCGCGCTCTTCGCTGATGCCGACACCAATCCCGATCATCCTTACATCGCTACCACTATCCGGCAAGAACCGCACTGGGAGTTGAAAGAGCCGCGCACGCTGGCGGAGGAAGCGTTGATCGAGTTCTACCGGCGTATGCGCCCGGGAGATCCGGCCACGCTCGACAACGCCCGTGAGTATCTCCAGGACCAGCTGTTCGAACAGCGTCGTTATGACCTGGAGCGGGTGGGACGCTATAAGCTCAATCAGAAGCTGGACCTGCACGACATCGTCCCGCTCAAGCATCGCCGTGTTTCGACCTGGGACATCGTGCGGTTGGTCGAACGCTTGATTTTGATCAATAACGGGGCTGTAGAGCCCGATGACATTGATCACCTCGGCAACCGCCGGGTCAAGACCGTGGGCGAGTTAATCCAGGGCAAGCTGCGGGTCGGCTTGCGGCGCATGGAACGGGTGATCCTGGAGCGCATGTCGATTCGCGACCAGGATCAGATCTCGCCAGTGTCCCTGATTAACATCCGTCCCGTTGTCGCTGCGCTGCGTGAATTCTTCGGCTCGAGCCAGCTTTCTCAGTTCATGGATCAAACGAACCCGTTGGCTGAACTGCGTCATAAGCGCACGCTCTCCGCGCTCGGACCGGGTGGCCTTCGCCGTGAGCGCGCCGGTTTCGATGTCCGCGATGTCCACCATTCGCATTACGGCCGCATCTGCCCGATCGAGACGCCGGAAGGCCCGAATATTGGCTTGATTGGTCGCCTTGCTTCATATGCACGTGTAAATAGCTTCGGGTTCATCGAGACCCCATACCGCAAGGTCGTGCGTGAGTTGACGGCCAAGGATAAGAAGTTACCTGGCCGCCGCGCGCGGGGCGATCTTATGCTTCCCAACGGGAAAAAACCAATCGTCGCTGACGGAGCGGAGATCAACGATGAAGCGGCCAAGAAGCTCAAGGATTATAACGGACCGATCCCAATCGTTCCTTTCGTCTCGGACGAGATTGCCTATCTGACAGCCGATGACGAAGACCGTTATGTGATCGCCCAGGCCAATGCACCGCTGAATGGACGCTATGAGTTCGTCCGACCGCGGGCATCCTGCCGCAACCACGGTGAATTTCAATTCTATTCGCCGGAGAGGGTAGATTTCATGGATGTCGCACCACGCCAGATCGTCGGCGTGAGCGCAGCCTTGATTCCCTTTCTTGAGCATGATGATGCAAACCGCGCCCTGATGGGCTCAAACATGCAGACCCAGGCAGTACCACTGATCCGTCCCGAGGTTCCACTGGTTTCAACTGGTATGGAGCGCTTCGCAGCGCTTGATTCGGGTCAGGTGATTTTGGCCGAGGAAGATGGCGAGGTTGAATCAGTTACGGGCAGTCAAGTCACAATCCGATCGGGCAAGAACCAGCGTACCTACCGGTTGCGGAAGTACAACCGCTCCAACCAGAGTACTTGCATCGATCAACGCCCGGCGGTCATCAAGGGTCAGCGTATTCATAAGGGCGATGTTATCGCCGATTCTTCCTCGACCGAGCACGGGGAACTGGCGCTCGGCCAGAACATACTCTGCGCTTTTATGTCCTGGGAGGGTGGTAATTTCGAGGATGCGATCCTGATCTCCGAACGGCTGGTCCAGCAGGACCTTTTCACCTCCGTTCATATTGAGAAGCATGAGGTTGAAGCCCGGGATACCAAGCTCGGACCGGAAGAGATCACCTACGATATTCCGAACGTAGGGGATGATGCGTTACGAGACTTAAATGAAGACGGCATCATCCGGGTGGGAGCGGAGGTGGGTCCGAACGACATCCTGGTTGGCAAGATCACGCCCAAGGGTGAAAAAGAACTGACCCCGGAGGAGAAACTCCTGCGTGCGATCTTTGGAGAAAAGGCGCGCGAGGTCAAGGACACGTCACTGCGTATGCCGCATGGCGAACGCGGCAAAGTTGTGGAAGTAAAGGTCTTCACTCGCGAAGAACATCGGGATCTCCCCGCCGGTGTGGAGAAGATGGTGCGCGTGTCGGTCGCACAAAAACGCAAGGCCACAGAGGGCGACAAGATGGCGGGCCGGCATGGAAATAAGGGTGTGATCTCGAAGGTCGTACCCGTCGCCGACATGCCTTTCTTGAAGGATGGCACCCCGATTGATTTGATACTCAATCCACTGGGCGTCCCGGGGCGGATGAATATTGGCCAGATCCTGGAAGCCCATCTGGGCTGGGCTGCTTATCGCCTGGGTTTCCGTGCGGTATCGCCAGCCTTCGATGGTGCCCTGGAGGAAGAGATCGAAGCTGAACTCGCCCGTGCCTGGTTGATTGACCAAAGCTGGCAGGAAATTGGAGAACGGGCATGGACCTGGGCCAAGGATGAGGGCTACTACGAAGAAGAAGCCTTTGAAGACGATGACGAAATCCGGCGCATTTATCTCGAGAACTGGCTTCCCGAGAAAGACTACGATATTGACTTGTTGGCCACAGACGAAGGCTATGCCAAGCGTGCTGCCCTAAGAGCCTGGCTTGTCGCCAACGAGTATGACCCAGAGATCATCATGAGCTACGAGGACGCTGTTCTCGAAAGCAGCGAGCGCGATGTGCACGATCAGGCCGCAATCGAGGCTTGCCTGCGCTTATGGTGCGAATCACAGGGACGAAAGACGGGCAACTTGAAGAATATGGAATCCCTGCGCGCCTTCGCTGAAGAGTTGATGGTAGAGACCGGCATTCCGATCCCCATCCTGGGTAAGCAGACGCTCTTCGATGGAAAGAGTGGGCAGGCCTATGATCAGCCCGTGACGGTTGGCAAGGTGCTCATGATGAAACTCCACCACCTGGTTGAGGACAAGGTCCACGCCCGATCAACTGGACCCTACTCGCTGGTCACTCAGCAGCCGCTGGGCGGCAAGGCCCAATTTGGCGGCCAGCGTTTCGGTGAGATGGAGGTGTGGGCGTTGGAGGCTTACGGCGCAGCTCACACCCTGCAAGAAATGCTCACGGTAAAGTCGGACGATGTCCAGGGACGTGTGAAGACGTACGAAGCGATTGTCAAGGGTGAGGCTGTTGAAGAACCCGGCATCCCGGCTTCGTTCCGGGTGTTGGTGAAGGAACTGCAGAGCCTGGGGTTATCGGTTGAAGCGATTTCAGACAACGGGGAGACGATCCGCTTTGGCAAGGAAGAGGAACGCGCCCGTCCACCAAGGCTCGGGTTGGGTTTGCTCGACATGGAGCCACGCCTCTAGAATGCCAGTGGGGGGAGAGCAGCAAGACCGGGTTTATTTCTTGACGCTCTAGCGTGATACTGGTAGAATATCCCTTCACTGTCCGAATAGGACGGGTGGGTGGTTCGTGCCTGCCCGAATTTCATAGCGAGATTGACAGGCGAGGCCATCGTGCACGTCCGATGGCCTCCCTTACTGGCAAGGGAACGGGGCTCCGGCCCCATCGTGTTCTGGAGGGTCATAGTGCCAACGATCAACCAGCTGGTTCGAAAGGGCCGCAAAGAGAAGCGCTCGAAGAGCAAAGCGCCGGCGCTGCAGTACATCTTTAATTCGATGAACCAGCGCAGGATCCAGCAGCCAAAGGGTGCACCCCAAAAGCGCGGGGTTTGTACCCAGGTTCGCACGCAAACACCAAAGAAACCGAATTCGGCTCTGCGGAAAGTTGCCCGCGTTCGGCTGTCGAACGGGATTGAAGTCACAGCCTATATCCCGGGCGAGGGGCATTCACTGCAGGAGCACTCGGTGGTCCTTGTGCGCGGGGGCAGGGTTAAGGATCTGCCGGGTGTCCGCTACCATATTGTGCGTGGCACGCTTGACAGCACTGGGGTGGATGATCGCCGGCAGGGTCGCTCCAAGTACGGCGGGAAGAAACCCAAATAATAAATTGGACGTTTATCGGTCGCCGACGAGAGGCGACCGATACCTTGAAGGCAGCCTGGAGCAGGGAAGATGAGACGGACGAAACCAGAAAAGCGAAAGATCGAGCCCGATGTTCGTTACCAGAGCAAGCAGGTGACCGGTTTGATCAACCGCCTCATGATGAAGGGGAAGAAAAGCACGGCGCAGGGAATCGTTTATGATGCCTTCGCCTTGATGGAAGAACGCGGTAAGCGGCCAGCGCTTGAACTGTATGAAGAAGCGCTGCGGAACGCCTCACCCATTCTGGAAGTTAAACCACGGCGGGTCGGCGGTGCCACCTATCAGGTTCCGGTGGAAGTCGCACCCAATCGCCGATTTGCGCTGGCCATCCGCTGGCTGCTTCAGGCAGCGAATTCCCGCCCTGGAAAATCAATGGCTGAAAAGTTGGCCGGTGAATTGCTGGACGCTGCCAACAACCAGGGCAACGCAATCAAGAAGCGCGAAGACACACACCGCATGGCCGAGGCCAACCGGGCCTTTGCTCATTATCGCTGGTAATCGGTTCATTCGAGAAGAGAGTCGGACGGGTTTCTGAGATGGCACGTGAGTTCCCACTAGAGCGCTACCGGAATATCGGGATCATCGCTCACATCGACGCGGGCAAGACGACCACTACCGAGCGGGTGTTGTTTTACACCGGTCGGACGCATCGTATTGGGTCGGTTGATGATGGGACGACGGTAACCGATTGGATGGAACAAGAGCGCGAGCGGGGGATCACGATCGTTTCCGCTGCCGTCACTGCGATGTGGCGTGACTACGTGGTCAACATCATCGATACACCAGGCCATATTGACTTCACCGCCGAGGTCCAGCGTTCGCTGCGTGTCCTCGATGGTGGCATCGTCATCTTCGATGCCGTTCAGGGCGTCGAACCCCAATCTGAGACAGTCTGGCGTCAGGCCGATTTATACCAGGTCCCGCGCATGTGTTTTGTGAACAAGATGGATCGCGTTGGCGCCTCCTATGAACGGACGATTGAGATGATCCGTGAGCGGTTGGGGGCTAACCCGATCGCGGTACAGATGCCGATCGGGTTCGAGGCCAAGTTCAAAGGCATGATTGATCTGGTTGAAGAAACCATGATCCTGTTCGAGGATGAACTTGGTGCGGCGCCTATTAAAAGCGACGTTCCGGCCGATATGCAGGCTGAAGTCGCCCGTCGCCGGGCTGAGATGATTGAGCAGATCGCCGAGACCGACGAGGCGTTAACCGAGAAGTACCTGGAAGGCGCGGAGATCTCGATCGACGAGATTAAGGCGGCGCTCCGTCAGGCGGTGCTTTCAGGCCAGGCAACACCCGTATTCTGTGGATCCTCGCTCCGCAACAAGGGGGTCCAGCCACTGCTCGATGCAGTTATTGACTACCTGCCCTCACCGCAGGACGTCGCGGATGTGGTTGGTCTTAAGCCAGGGACGGATGAGGAGGTCAGCCGACCTCCAGATGAGAGCGCCCCACTTAGTGCATTGGTCTTTAAGATCGTTACCGATCCTTACGTTGGGCGCCTGGCATACTTCCGGGTGTATTCGGGAAAACTGACCAAAGGCTCGACAGTATTTAACTCAAGCAGCGACAAGCGGGAGCGTATCGGACGCTTGCTGCGCATGTATGCCGATCGGCGTGAAGACATCGATGAAGTGCTCGCCGGCGATATCGGTGCCGTCCTGGGTATGAAAAACACCTTCACCGGCGATACCCTGTGCGATGCAGCGAATCCGATCGTGCTCGAGAAGATCACCTTCCCCGAGCCGGTCATCTTTGTCGCCATTGAACCTAAGACCGCCGTTGACCAGGACCGGATGAGTGAGGCGCTCCACAAACTTTCGGAAGAAGATCCCACATTCCGCGTGGGTACCGACGAGAACACCGGTCAAACCCTGATACGCGGCATGGGCGAGCTGCACCTGGAAGTCTTGCTGGATCGCATGCAGCGCGAATTTAAGGTGCAGGCCAACATCGGCAGACCGCGCGTGGCTTACCGCGAATCGATCCGGCGCAGCGTAAACGACATTGACTTCCGCTTCGTGAAGCAGACCGGCGGTCGTGGCCAGTTTGCTCACGTGGTACTTGAGCTCGAACCGGCCGAAGCCGGCGCGGGCATTGAATTCGAGAACAAAATCAGGGGCGGCTCTATTCCGAGTGAATACATCCCGGCGGTTGAGCAGGGTGTGAAAGAAGCCGCCGAAGGCGGCGTCCTGGCTGGCTACCCGATCATCGATGTCAAGGTGCGTCTGGTAGATGGCTCATTCCACGAAGTTGACTCGAGCGACATGGCTTTCAAGATGGCCGGCTCGATGGCCTTCAAGGAAGGCGTGCAGCGCGGCAATCCCGTGCTTCTGGAACCGGTCATGGAGGCCGAGGTTGTCGTCCCGGAGGCCCACGTTGGTGATGTAACGGGTGATCTGGCTTCCCGCCGGGCACAAATTGAGGGGATCGAGATGCGCCCGGGTGGTATCCAGGCAGTGAAGGCGATGGTTCCGCTGGCTGAGATGTTCGGCTACGCCACCGAAATTCGTTCGATGACTCAGGGCCGCGGGGCCTTCACGATGGAATTCGATCATTACGCACAGGTGGCCGATACGGTCACCGAGAAGCTCCTGGTCGGCGTCCGCTAGGCGGGCAGACCAGCGCCCAAATCGCTGAGTAAAGGAGTAGGAGAAGAGATGGCTAAGGAGAAATTTCAGCGAACGAAGCCGCACATGAACGTGGGAACGATGGGACACATCGACCACGGGAAGACGACACTGACGGCGGCGATCACGAAGTACTGTTCGTTCAAGGGGAATGCAGATTTCCGGCCGT
>DAOUEJ010000033.1:0-2311 GCA_034430615.1 Anaerolineales bacterium
TCTCGGAGTTGAGCTTATCAGGCCTGGGGGATGTCAAGCTGGACCAGATCGAAGTTGATTCGCTCACAGTACGCCTAAGCGGCGCCGGGACCATTGAGGCATCAGGCTCAGCGGCGCGGCTGGATATTAATGTAAGCGGCGCAGGTTCCTACGACTCGGGCGATCTCGAGAGCGAGGATGTCAATATCAACCTGAGCGGTGCCGGGAATGCCGTGGTATGGGCGACGAGATCGCTCGATGTCAACATTAGCGGTTTGGGGAACGTGAGCTATTACGGTGATCCGGTCGTGAGTAAGTCGGTCACTGGCCTGGGCAATATCCAGTCGAAGGGTGAGCGCTGAGCTTTTTCCTAGCTGATGTTGCTGGGCCCGCAGGTGTCACCTTCGATTGCCATTCGATAAACAGCGTTGCTGGCTCATGCGAAGCACCGTTGGTCATGTATAGGGTATCCAGCTGGCTTGGTCAGCCAGATCCACCAACGCGGTGCCCCGGATTGGCAGCCTGCCATGGCCGGGGAAAACCCATTCCGGATTGGAAGCTTGCAGGCGTCTTAAGCTGTCGTACAGGACGGCCCAATCCTGGGCAAGATAGCGTTGGACGTGCACTGACCCGGTCGTTGACAGCAAATCGCCTACGAACGCGAAACGTCCTTCGAAAAGATAAGTGCATGAACCATGTGTGTGGCCTGGCGTGTGGAGTACACGCACGGACAATCCAGGCAGGTTGATCAGATCGCCTTCTTCAAGGAGCAAGTCGGGCTCGCAAGGTTCAGGGGGTTGGAATTGTTCCAGGATCTTCGCCCCGGCAATCAGCATTCTACCTAGTCCGCGTGGTTGGCCGAGCGGGGAATAACCCTGGCGAAGTGCATCCGAGTCTGCACGGTGGATCGCGACCTGGGCGCCAGTGGCCTTACGGATCGCAGCTGCTGCGCCATAGTGATCGATATGGGCATGTGTGATCAGGATCATCTGCAGCCGTTTTGGATTAAGCCCGGGGTGGTTGAGGATGTGCGCGAGGTCAAACCTCATCCCCGCATCGATCAATACCTGGCCCCCGTCCCAATCGACCAGGTATGCGTTCGACAGCGGCAAGTTAAGCCGGACAACGTTCAACTACATACACTCCACGGCTTGGTGACCCCCATTTACCCGGCTGGTGTTGCGGTAGCGGGCAGCAATGGAAGGTCATCCAACCCAACCGCGTCAAACCCACCGGCGAAAACCCAGTTCCCGCTCCACCGTTCAAAACTGGGCTCAAGTTGATCAGGGACGATCCGCAGCCAAAACATGCCATCCACATCCAGCGTGCGGCCATCGAAATACAACCAAACCCCATTATTGAGTTCCCCGATCGAGGTGGATCTGCTGGAAGGTCCCTGGCGAACGTGGACGCGCGGCAGGGTCACCTGCATGCGGATGCCTGCCGGCACTGGCGTCGGGGTGGATGTTCGAACCAAAGTTGAGCTTGGCGCTAATGTGGGAGTTGAGGGCTGGAGGGTGGCGCTGACATTCTGGCTGGGTGTAGCCAACGAGGTCTCGCTCGGGGGGGTAATTGATGTTTCAGGGGGTGCTGTCGCGGGTGGAGCGAGAGACAAGTAGGGCATAAGCAAGCTATTAAGCAGCAGCGAACTGGCAAGTATGAGCAAGATGGCTCCCACCAGCTTCGCTCCGAGGGTCTTCTCGAGACCCTTGCTGTCACTAGGCTTATTCGTTTCTTCTGCCGGATCACCTGATGTCCCTGATCCCGATGGCCAGGGTTGGAGGATGAGATAGGCTCCGAGGACGATTGCGATGAGGATGAGGAGATACAACCCGACCGTGCGAGTTCGCGCCGGTTCCGTGGTCACCGCTTCCAGCAGGGCCAAGAGGGAACGGAGCATGCCGAACCCGGCGAAGATCGCAAGGAGGATGCGCAGTGGATCCTGCCTGAATGTATTCATACCCATGCCTTTGAGCAGGTGTTAACCCCGGGGAAGTTGCCCGGTGTGGTGGGGGTCTGGATTTCATGGATGGGTGGATGGTCCGGTTCCTTGCAGAAGGACTCAGGACGTGCGACTTTCGTCCTGAGTTTGCGGCGGGTGATCATCATACCCGCAGTGATGCACAGAGCAGGCAGTTCGTACAACGATTTCCCCCCGGTCTGCCGGTCAGGCCCTTAAGCAGTGGCGCAAGCCAGAGCAGGCTTGCCGGGCCAGGCACTTATCATGTACACATCCTAGCACAAGATTAGCTGGTGGTAGGCACCGGGAAGGCTGGATACATTGGACGATCGATCCAGGTGATAGGTCGTGGCAAAGCAGCAAAGCAGGCAA
>DAOUEJ010000034.1:0-3342 GCA_034430615.1 Anaerolineales bacterium
AGGTCCGTTAAAGCCCGGTCGAAGCGGCTCTTGATTGCACTGCTGCTCAGGTGAGCCCGTTTCCTGAGCTCGATCGTATGGAGTGGTCCATGCTCGAGAAGCGCATCCCCGATGAGCCGTGCTTCATGGGTCAGGTGGCCCGCTTCGTAAGCGAGGCGGTAGTCGTCCAGATCTGCAACCCGAGGAGAGAGCGCATAGAGGTGGGGCAGCAGCGCGAGGCTGGCGAATGTTGCCTTCCCGCGCAGGAATTTCCCATAGTAGACGCGTTTCATCGGGATCAGTGCATCCTTCCAGCCCCAGGTAACATGCCCGGGATCATCGTGGACTTCGGCCACGGGTCGATCGCCGGCGACAGCAGTCCACAGGCTGGGTAGATCGATGCCCTTGATCGGCCAGAAGGTGATCAAGCCCCGTTCCTCGATGAAGGCGATCGCATCTTCGATCGAATGCAAACGGTGGCCAGGGAGGGTGTGAAAGGTGTGCACCCGGTAGCGGCTGATCTGTTTCTCGGAAATCGTTTTGACTTGTATCATCGCCGGGATGATACCTCATGCGCAAGATCAGGATGTGACAAGCGCGGGCGATAGAACGTAGATAACCAGGCAACAGGAATGCAAGCATTCCGATACAGCGTGTGACCAGGCGGTTACAATTCCCGAAGTGCAGTGGACAAAATCCAGGGTAGAGGCAGTCATGCGCTGGGTACTCCGATCGAAAATTCAGAATGCTTGATCACCGAAGCCGATCCGCACTGCATCGGCAGCATTGCGATCGATCGCGCCCTGATGGATCGGGTTGGTATCTGGGCTGGTGAACGCGTGCTGGTGGTGAGCAATGACAGCGACGAGCGGCTTGAGACCTACGTCATCCCGGATGACCCCGGATCGGGTGTGATCGGGATAAACGGGGCTGCTGCGCTGTGTATGCGGGCTGGTGAGCAGATCATCATCATGGGTTTCGAGCTCAGCGAGACTCCAATCGAACCGACCATCGTGTTGGTGGATGAGAGGAACCAGTTTGAGTGCGAGCTTCAAACAAGCTCCCGGGATCCTGTTGGTGCGCCCTTGTTCATTTAACTGCACACGTTAAGGATTTGGCGGTCATGAGTAAACTACCCCGCAGCAAGCTGCGGGGCTTTATCCAGCGGAATGATTGAACATGGGGGTTGCCACCCCCAAACTCCCGTTGGCCATTCATCCCCACAGCAAGCTGTGTGGTATTCTGGCTATCTTTCATAAATCAAACCCGCGCTCAACACTTCTGCTGCTTGCCGGAGATGCCATCGCATTCATCTTGATCACGCTTGTGGGATTCGCCAGCCACGAGCGTTTATCAACTGAATTGCTAGGCCGGATGCTGGCCACGTTCCTCCCATTCTATGGGGCGTGGCTGCTGATCATCCCCTGGCTGGGGCTGCATACGACCACCAGCTGCGGGGTAAAGATATTCTCTGGCGGATCCCTCTGGCGACGATCTACGCGGCTCCACTTGGCGGATGGCTGCGTGGGCTTCTGCTCAACGCACCGATCCTGCCAGTTTTCATCCTGGTCATGGCCGGCGTAACAGCGCTCACGATGAGCGTATGGCGGTTGGCCACGGGCCGCTTGTTGGAGAAGGATCCCCGAGCATAGTCCATTCTTGCACCGCCTACCCTGGCGCGCTATGATGAACACAATATGGATGAAGCCGCACTCATTCAGGCCGCCCGTGGTGGTGATTTGGATGCCTTTAACCGGCTGGTGATCGAGTACCAAAGCCTGGCGTTCAACCTGGCCTACCGCATCATGGCGGACCCAGCCGCAGCTGAAGACGCCACCCAGGAAGCTTTCATTTCGGCCTACCGGGCTCTGCGGCGGTTCCGCGGTGGATCCTTCCGATCCTGGTTGATGCGGATCGTCACCAATGCCTGTTACGACGAGCTGAGACGGCGAAAACGAAAACCATCCACCTCCCTCGATCAATTAACCGAAACGCGCGATGACTTCCTTGAAGATGCGGAAAGCACGATCTCGACCGGAGCCGAAAAACCCGAACAGGAGGCTGTGCGGAGCGAACTGCGGTTGGCGATCGAACGCTGCCTCGAAGGACTGCCGGATGACTTCCGAGTTGTGGCGGTGCTGGTCGATATCCAGGGTTATGACTATCAAGAAGCCGCCCGGGTTGTGGCCAAGCCCATCGGCACGGTGAAAAGCCGCCTGGCCCGGGCGCGCGCTCAGCTCCGTGATTGCCTGCAGCTCACTGCGGAACTTTTACCCACCCGCTATCGTCTGGAAGGTGGGATGAAAAACTGATGACAAGGCAGGGAAGGCTTTCTCCCGGTGACCTCGTACGGTTATCGGCTTATATGGATCGACAGCTCAGCCCGAAACAGAGCATGGAGCTTGAAGCGCGGTTGAAGGTTGAACCCGAACTCGCCCGTGCGTTGCGCGAGCTGGAGAATGTGGTTGCGGCTGTCGGCTCGCTCGAGCCTGTCCGCATCCCACGCACCTTCACGCTGACACCGGAGATGGCCGGTGGACGCCGTTCGTCGCGCCGCTACCCCTTCCTGCAGTTGGCGACAGCCGTAAGCGCGCTGGCCTTCGTAGCGTTGATCGGGATCGACCTGTTTGGCATGCGGGTCTTATCCGGGCAGATGGCCGCACCGGCAAATGAGCAGCTTTTCTTTGAATCTGCGCCGGCCATGAGTGATGAAATCCAGGAGGGCGAGGGCGTTGCTCAGTTTGCGGCTGGAGCACCAGCCGCCGATGCGTTGCTGGAAGAGGCGACACCCTTACCCCCGGCTGCAATGCTCGGAGGCGGCGCCCCGGCCGAGGCCGAAGCTGCTGACGAAGCGATGAAATTAAGCTCAACCTCGCTTCCTACCGCGGCCGGTGAAGAGCGTGCCGCTATACCCGAACCGGAAACGCTCGAGCAGCCAGCATTACAACTGGGCGCCGCCCAACCAGAGCCGGAAGCGGACCTGCCCACACCCGCTTCCACGGCTACCGAATTCCGTGGGGCGGAGAGCGCTGCCCCGGGGTTAGAGCCGCTGCGGATCGGTGAGATCCTTTCTGGTGCGCTCGCACTCCTGCTCGGGCTGCTGCTCATCTTCCGCCATCGACGGCCGGCGTAGGTCTCCACAACAACCGGTCACACTGTATTCACGTGATTGCCTCCCCTTGTGGACATTCTCAATGGGCAATGTGGGTAGGATGAGGAATTCTCCCCCCAGCACGGCGCTTCGGGATATCGAATGGCTGGCACGTAACCGATCAGGATTCGGGTTGAGATTCCGGTTTCTACCTCTATAATCATGGAACCCACTGGCCCACAGTTCCGGGCCGGTATATAGGAGCTGTGGCC
>DAOUEJ010000035.1:0-2653 GCA_034430615.1 Anaerolineales bacterium
CCATCGTCAGCGGCGAGAAGGCCGTTGGGCAGGCTGCGGCCGAATCAGAGTATCGTTCGGCTGATATCGCCGTGCCCCTCAGCGCGCAGGATCAGGACCTGGTGAAGATCGCCGGCACCCACACCTACCGCTGGCTGGAAGGGGTCTGGACCGACACGCAGTTCGATCCGCAATCGATGGGTACGCTGAAGATCCCCTTCCTGTCGGAAGATTACTTTGAACTCGCCTCCGCGCATCCGGAGTTCAGTCTGGCACTGTCGCTCGGTGAGCAAGTGATCGTCGTGATCGATCAGCAAGCCTACCAGATCGTCCCGGAAGGTGATGCGGGGGATGCACTCAGCCTGCCCGAGTTCCCGGCCACGACTGAAAACGAGATCCCGGGTGGGCTTGAGGAACCTTCACATGATCAGACGACAAGCTCATCGAACCAGGGATTTCGTCTCCCTTGTCCTGCCTCGGGATTGGTCGTGGGGCTGGCGGTGTTGATGGCAGCCTTAAGACGCCGATAGTCGGGTTGAAGTTTTAGCTAGCCTGGTTCGTAAAGAAAAAAGCAGCGGCGCATGTGGGCCGCTGCTTTTTACGTACTTCAGAATGCTGAGATCATGGAGTAGGAGTCGCTGTTGGAGTAACAGTTGGGGTTGGAGGATCGTCACAGGACGCAGGGATGGTGTATGCTCCATACTCGTATTCGTCTTCCTTCCCGATATTGTCATGCGTAAGGATCCATACTTTGACATTGAAGTGGGATCCAGTGTAGTCAGATGGACCCGCAAACCCAGGAAAAATCTGGATTTGAAATGCTGGACTTGGGCCACTGAAACAAGCTTCGACCCCACCGCCAGGAAGACTGTTCGTCCAGCATAACGTGAGTGGTGAGGAGTAAACGTAGGTATTGAAATGTGCGCTGAAGTCTTCGTTGAATACTTTGTACTTCAATTTCGTCCAGGCAATGCCGCTCGAAGGACCAGGATCCTGTACGATAACACTTGACGCACTCACATCAACACTGCAAGAGACCGGCCCGATCGAGGGTGATATAAAGCCAGGATCTGTGATTATAGGATACTGGTGATCCCCCACGGATACGGCTGTAGCGACCTTTGCGGGCTAAGGAGTCACGGTTGATGTTGGTGGTTTGGTTGCCGTGGGTCGTGGGGTGAAGGTTGATGTGGGTGTCGCCGTCGCCGTAGGTGTATCCGTCGGTGTCGCCGTGTTCGTCGGGATCGCAGTGAACGGTGGTGCGCCCTCAAAGTCTCGCGCGGTGGCCGTTGGGACGGGATTATCCATGAGAGCCTTCATCGCGCTCTCGCAATCCTCTGCTTCGTCCGGACCCATCCCCATATCGCGCAGCATGTCACCAATGATCGAAAGTCTGAGCGCTTTCAAAGGACCCACATCGTCAACGCTGTAATCGGCCGATAAACGCGAACTCAGTGAGAGCGGCAACCCTTCTGCTTCTGCACAATAGAAATTGAAACGTTAAGCTGACCGGGATTGGAACCGGTTGCTCTATATTGAATATATCCTGAAAACGGGCTGTTTGATCTTACAGACACCTAACTGGTCTCGAGCTCACCAAAGACCACGATGCGCTGTTTATCTACCAGGTAGGGGTAGCACGAGATGAGGGTGATGGTGGGTTTCGATGTCGGTTCGAGCACGCTAACCTCAGTCGGTTCGACCAGGCGGGTATTGGTCACCCGGTAGGTGAATACCTGGGTTGTAGTCTTGATAATGATTTCATCCCCGGGCTGGAGCTGGTCGAGATCTCTGAACCATTCACCATAGATGTCATTGTGCGCCGAAAGGATCATGTTCCCACTCTTGCCCGGGTCAACGCTACCAATATGCTGACCTACGCCCCGCTTTAACTGCTCCCAACCATCCCCCTGGACAACCGGAACTTCACCATTCAAGATGGCCGGGATCAGGATGTTGCGCGCCTGCTCGGGCCCGGGGGTGGGGATGGCGATGTTGCTGTAGGTTTGAACAAAGGGGCGCAAACTCTCTGGAATTTCCGATTCATTGAATTGGGCACCCTGGGCTGATGTCGGTGGCGTGTGCCCCGAAGGGAGCACGACAGCTGTGATGAGCGGTGTGGGAGAGGCTGCCCCGGAACCGAGGGCGCTGGCGACCTCGGCATTCAGCTTCTGGAGCGCACCCGCACCACTGAGCAAGATGTAGAGCAGTGCAGCCGCCCCGAAGATCTCGATCAGAAGAAGAGAGCGGTTGAAGAAGCGCCTGAGCGGTGCCGGATTTTGGTCACTGGCAGGTTTGACACCAGCTCCTCTCCCACTCAGGGTTAGACCATTAACTTCTACCCCGGCCGGCGCAGAATCGACGGGTACAGAAACAACGCGTCCGCTTCGCCTGAACTGTTCGATGCGCGCCTGGCGGGCTTCCAGTTTCTTGCTCGCCAGGATTGCCTCGAGCTCGGCGATCGATAGCTCTTCTGCCGGTCTTCGATCCTTACCCATGGCTCCAGTTCACCTCAAACTACTCGCATAAAGAGTGCGTCAACTACTCCCCGCTATCCCAAGACACCGGGACAGGTGAAGCAGGGAGCTTGTAACTACGGCTAAGCCGCGCTACCTTGGGCAAGAAGCCCGTTTGGCTGGTTGACAACAGCCCTGACCGCAATATTCACGGCCGC
>DAOUEJ010000036.1:0-32401 GCA_034430615.1 Anaerolineales bacterium
GCGGGTTGATGCCGGTGCCAGGACTTCCTTCCCCTTGAACTCGATCCGCCCAATATCGACAGCTTCGATCAAGTTCAGCACCCTGAGCAGGGTTGACTTTCCTGCCCCATTGGGTCCCAAGATCGAGTACAGGCAGCCCTCAGGAATCTCAAGTTCAGGGATGTCGAGCTCCCAGCCGCGTCCGTATCCCTTGCGAAGACCCTGCACTCGGTAGATGGGGTTGGTGCTCACCGGCGTCTCCACAGCGGTGCCTGCAGCCTGAGAAGCAGCAGGTTGACGGTAAAGGCCAGTGCCAGGAGCAGCCCCCCTAACATCAAAGCCAGCCCGAAGTTGCCGCGCCGGGTCTCCAGCACCACGGCTGTGCTGAGGATGCGCGTGTGACCAGCGATGTTGCCTCCGACGAGCATCGCCGCCCCCACTTCGGAGATGACAGCGCCAAACCCGGCCACGATCGAGGCAATCACGCCGGAGCGTGCTTCGTATAACGTTATGCCTGCCTCCTGAGATGGTGTTGCCCCCAGGGACCGTAATTGCAGTCGTAAATCCGGTTCAAGTGCCTCTACCGAAGCCATGGTCAAGCCAGCGATAAGCGGAAAGGCGATGATAGTCTGGGCCGTGATCATGGCCCGCTCGGTGAACAACCAACCGAGATCGCCAAGCACCCCGCTCTTCGAAAGGAACAGGTAAACCACCAAACCCACAACCACCGGGGGCAGCCCCATGCCGGTATAGAGCAGAACTGAGATCAATCCGCGGCCACGGAAGCGAAAAATACCCATCATCGCCCCGGCCGGGATCCCCAGCAGTGCAGCCAACAGAGTAGCCGTTCCGGTGACGCGCAGCGTGACGAGCGAGATGGATAGAACCTCCGTCATGCCGTCACCCGCGTGCTATGCTGATGGTAAGAAACAGGGTGTCGCAGCTCAGCCAGCCTCAGTGTGCTTCCCTCCAGCCTTCCGAGTCAGGATAAAAAAGCGGCTGCCCGAAACGATCGATCCCGAAGTCTGCGATCCGCTCCTGGGTTGCCAGGCCTGTCAGCCAGGAAATGAAATCCTGTGCCAGATCATACGCCGTGTCGGGGTGTCTCTCCGGCGAGACAGCGATCACCCCATAGGGATTGAGCAGCGCTGGATCGGGGTTCTCGTCGATCGAATCGCCACCGAAGAGCACGAACAGCCCTGGTAGGTTCCCGGATTGAGCCAGGAATGTGCCGCGATCACTCAAAGTATAAGCCCCGCGCTCCTCGGCAATTATCAAGGTCTCACCCATGCCCTGGCCGAGAGATAGATACCAGGCATCTACCTCGGAGGGTTCGATGCCGGCTTCTTTCCAGAGTGCCTTCTCGCGAGCGTGGGTGCCCGAATCATCTCCCCGCGAAGCAAACTCCGATCCCGTCGCGGCGATCCGCTTCAGGGCATTTGCTGCGCTGCTGGCCCCGCTTATCCCGGCCGGGTCATCCTCGGGTCCAAGCAGGATGAAATCATTGAACATAACCGGGAAGCGCTGAACACCATATCCTTCTTCGATAAAAGCTGTCTCCAGGGTTAGATTGTGGACCAGGATTACGTCCGCGTCCCCATTTTCTCCTAGCGTCACCGCCTGTCCGGTCCCAACAGCGATGACGTCGACCTGGGCGTTGAACTGTTTTTCAAATTCGGGCAGCAGGTAGTCCAGCAGGCCTGAGTCGTACGTGCTGGTCGTCGTGGCTAATCTCAGCACTTTCGGTGTGGCCTTTGCACAACCTGTCAGGACCAATGCAATCACGAGTAGGTGTGTAAGTATGATGTTGCGATTCATAGGACCCTCCATCAGGATGTCAGGCGAGTAAATCATAACCAAGGCCAGAGAGCCCGTCAACCGGGCTCTATAATGGACCTGCGCTTGACAGCGCGCGATGATCCACCCACAATTAGCACATGGATCCCCAGGAGCTTCCCGAAGGCCACCGCAGCGGTTTCATCGCCATTGCCGGCCGGCCCAACGTCGGTAAGTCGACGCTCGTCAACCGCCTCCTGCAGCAGCAGATCGCAGCTGTGTCCCCGCGCCCGCAAACCACCCGCCGCAAGCAGCTCGGGATCCTCACCCTGCCGAATGCACAGTTGATCTTCGTCGATACGCCCGGTATCCATCAACCCCTGCATCAGCTCGGTGAGCGGATGAACCGGGAGGCTGTTGAGACTTTAGGTGACGTCGATCTTATCCTGGCGATGTTCGATCTCGACCAGCCCCCGAACGAAGAAGATCAGCAAGTCGTAAACGCCATTATCTCACTACCCGAAAAACCCCGGTTGCTGGGCGTGCTGAACAAGGCTGACCTCGTCCCACATGAACGACTATCTGAACGGCGTGCCGCCTACCGCACACTGCTCCCCGAGGCAAACTGGATCACGATCTCAGCTGTTGAAGGGCATAATATCGATAAGCTGCTTGATAATATCCTTAACGCGCTTCCCCCGGGTCCACAGTACTTCCCCCCGGATCAGATCACCGACACCTACGAGCGCGACATCAGCGCGGATCTCATCCGTGCCGCCGGCATGCACTACCTTCAGAATGAAGTGCCGCACAGCATCGCGGTTCGGATCGATACCTTCGAAGAGCGGCAAGAGCACGGCGCTTACATCGAGGCCACTTTATTTGTCGAGCGTGATTCCCAGAAGGGCATCGTGATTGGCAAGGGGGGTGGGATGCTAAAGCGCATCGGGACGCACGCCCGCAAGGAGATCGAAGCCGTCACTGGGCGCAAAGTTTTTCTGCGCCTGCGGGTGAAAGTGCTTCCCGGCTGGCGCAACGACGAGAACGCCCTGCACCAGTTTGGCTTCCAACCTACAAAGGATCAACCTTAGCCTTGCAAGGATAAGTTTGTGAGTTCCAAACGAAAGCGTGGAACGAAAACGAGCGAGTTCGGCTCGGCGGGACGAATCAGCCATGACTCGTCCCCCTTCTATGCCAGCCGCATGTATTCCGATCAACCGCAGGAGGAGACGGATACATTCCTTGAGTTTCCTGTACCAGACGAACTCGTGAACCGCATCCTGCCGCGCTCATCGCAGGGCATGCATGACCTGCCAGATCACTGCGTGCACCTGATGGTGACCTCCCCACCTTATAATGCCCGTAAAGAATACGACAAGGATCTGACGCTGGAGGAATACCGTCAGCTTCTGCACGACGTATTCGAAGAGACCTACCGCGTCCTGGTAACCGGCGGCCGGGCGTGCGTAAATATCGCCAATCTGGGACGCAAACCCTACCTCCCGCTGCATGCCATGGTCATTGCCGAAATGCTTGAATTGGGCTTTCTTATGCGGGGGGAGATCATCTGGGATAAGGCTGCCAGCGCAGCCTCCTCAACGGCCTGGGGCTCGTGGTTATCCGCCGCCAACCCGGTCCTGCGCGATGTCCATGAATATATCCTCGTCTTCAGCAAGGGGAGTTTTCGACGCCAAGCTGAAGGGAAGGAAAGTACGATTCGCAAGGATGACTTTCTTGAATGGACGAAGAGCGTCTGGAGTTTCCCTGCCGCTTCCGCCCGGCAGATCGGCCACCCAGCACCTTTCCCGGTGGAGCTCCCACGACGCCTGATTGAGCTCTACACCTTCAAGGACGATGTCGTGCTCGATCCCTTCGCCGGTTCAGGGACGACCTGCCTGGCCGCCCGGGATCTTGGAAGGCGGTATATTGGTTACGAGATCAATCCCGAATACCAGCAGTTGGCTGTTGAACGCCTTGCGCAGGAACAAGCTGGAGGCGGGTGAGGAACCTATGACCTATCAATCACCGTTTACCACCCGTTACGGATCGGACGAGATGCGGATGCTTTGGTCAGAGCTGGCCAAGCGGCGGGCATGGCGCCGTGTCTGGCTCGCCGTGGCCGAAGCTCAGGTGACGGCTGGCCTCGTGTCAATAGAACAGGTAGAGGAATTACGCACACACGCCCAGGACATTGATCTGGCTCGAGCCCAAGCAATCGAGGCTGAGGTTCAGCACGACCTGATCGCCGAGTTAAGGACCTTCGCCGAACAGTCTCCAAAGGCCGGAGGCATCCTACACTGGGGTCTTACCTCAGCCGATGTGCAGGATAACGCTGATGTGGTTCGGCAGAAGGCCGCGTTGGCCATCCTGCTCGAAGTGCTGCACAAACTACTTCTGAAGTTTGCTGATCGCATCGAAGAGACCCACGACTTACCCGTCATGGGTTTTACCCATCTTCAGCCGGCCGAGCCCACAACACTTGGCTACCGGTTGAGCGTCCATGCCCAAGACCTGCTAGAACACTTTGACGCGCTGCTGCGCCTGCACCGCCATCTGCGGGGCAAGGGGATTCGCGGCCCCGTCGGTACAGCCGCCTCGCAAGTGGAGATGTTGGAAGGAACGGATGTCACCCCGGAGATGCTCGAGGTAAGCGTGATGCAGTCACTCGGGATCGAGGCCTACCCGGTTTCATCGCAGACCTACCCGCGCGTCCAGGATTACACACTCCTCGCCGCGCTGGCCGGGCTTGCCGCATCGATGCATAAAATCGGGCTCGATCTGCGATTGATGCAATCGCCAGGCATCGGTGGGGCTAGCGAACCGTTCGATGCAGACCAGGTTGGATCAAGCGCGATGCCCTTTAAACGCAACCCGATCCTGGCGGAAAAGATCTGCTCCCTCGCCCGGCTTATTGCGGGGCAAGCCAGCGTGGCCTGGAGCAATGCCGCCGATGCCGGCCTCGAACGTACATTGGACGATTCGGCTAACCGCAGGATCGTGCTCCCCGAGGCTTTTCTCGCATGTGATGAGATGCTGCATACCGCAGCCCGCATCATGGACGGGTTGGTAACAACACCGGGTCAACTGAGCGATCCCCTCGCCTCCTACGGGGCCTTCGCTGCGTTGGAGCGGGTGCTCACAGCGCTCGTCAAGGCCGGGGCTGATCGGCAGAGCATGCACGAACGCTTGCGAGATCACAGCATGCAGGCCTGGGAGCACGTTCAAAAGGGGTCACCCAACCCACTTGTCGACGCGCTTGCGCAAGACACTCAATTGTTGGAATACCTCCAACCAGGACGCATCCGTGAGCTCATGCACATTGAATCCTACGTTGGACTTGCTCCCCAACGTGCCCTCGAGATGACCGTACGCCTGCGGGACCGCTTCCGGCAGCGCACCCAGGAAGATGAAAGTTGAACAGGTTGCGGCGCAGGGACATCTTCCTCGCAGGGTTCTTCCTGCTGGTACCTGCAGTTTGCATGCGGCTCGGGATCTGGCAGCTCGATCGCCTCCATGAGCGCCGGGCGAAGAACGTGGAGATCGCCAAGCGCTTGACACTCCCAGCTATGAGCTTCCCTCCTGGCGACGAGGTCAGTGAGCCCGGCTATCGTAGCTACACCTTGAGCGGCGTTTTCGATCCCTCAAACGCCCTTCTCCTTAAGAACCAACCCCTCGACGAACAGGCCGGATATCACATGCTGGTGCCGCTGCTCTTCGAAGACGGTTCCCCGGTACTGCTCGTAGACCGGGGTTGGCTTCCGAACGATCTGGGATTGCAATCTGATCCTGGTAAGCTGGCCGCACAGATGCCTGCTCCAGGCATGATCGAAGGCGTTCTGCTGCCGTCACAGAAACAACCCGCCATCCGCGTCCTCGGCGATCAGATCCCCCTGCCGGGAGATCCACCTCTGCTTGCCTGGCGATTGGTCGACCTGGAAGGCATTGCCGGACAACTCCCATATGACCTTTATCCGCTCTACCTGGCAGAGACTTCTCCAGGCGGGGAAGAAGGCCGCTACCCGATCCCGGCCTTCGAACCCGATCTCAGCGATGGTCCACATGTGAGCTATGCCATCCAATGGTTCGCCTTCGCCATCATCGCCCTGGTCGGTGGTGGTGCGCTCCTGCGCCGCCGCCAGACGTCACCGGCGCATAAACAGGGCTTGGCATCATGACCACATTCCTGATCCTGGCAGCCTTCCTGGCGCCTTTGAACTGGTATGCCGTGCTGGTCAGCAATCGCCGGCTGGAATGGTTGGCCAAACCAGGTGTCCTGATCTGTCTCAGTATCTGGTTCGGAACCCATCTCTCACAACCAGTGGCTCGTGCTGGCGGCATTTTTCTGCTTGGCATGCTTTTTTCACTGGCCGGGGATATCTTCCTGATGCTCGATCGCCGGCACTTTATCAAGGGCCTGCTGGCTTTCCTGCTCTCCCATCTTGCCTATATCACCGTCTTTAATCTGTCCGGACTGATCCTGGATCTGAGGACACTCTTCCTGGCCGCGCCGCTGGCGCTCGCAGTTTGGGTTCTACTTCACCGGATTGCTGCAGCATTGCGCACAAGCGGGCGGACTAGCCTGATCCCCCCGGTTGTCGTATACGCAATCGTGTTGATGCTAACCTGCTGGTCCACGCTGGTCACACTTCTCCGGTCTGATTGGGCTGGCCAGGCTGCCTGGTTTGCTGCAGCTGGAGGGGTGCTGTTTCTGCTCTCCGATAGCCTGCTCGCCTGGGATCGGTTCGTCCTGCCCATTCCCCGAGGCCGTTTCTGGACCATGCTCAGCTACCACTGGGCTCAATTCCTGCTCGCGTTCAGTGTCCTTGCCTTCCTCGGGTTAAGCAGCTGATCCCCGGGCTGCCGGTGGACAGTAGTTAAAAAAACCTCAGCCGCTCGGCTGAGGGTTTCGCATACCGCGCAATCTAAAGTCGATCGAAATGAGCTTCCTCGATTTGGCGCCAATCAGTACCGGCAGGCAAGCGCATGCCCTGTGCCAGCTCAGGGTGCACCTGGTGGATGAGTTCCGCCATGCGCAGCGCCATCACCCGGATGGAAAAATGGGCATTCTCGGCTGATCTCAACTCACACAAATGGTATGCCTCGCGTAAGTTGAGCGTCATCAGCACACGCCGGTTGAACCCGTTCGGGACCAGGTAGGCGGCGACAGCCGGGTTCCACGCTGCCAGTTCCTCGAAACCATCCTGCGCACTGGTCATCGCCCGGTGGTATGCCTCGCCCTGCCCGGCTTCGATCAGCAGACGCGGCACGGCATAACCTAGATCCGCACGCAGCACCTGTGGGGTTTGCGTCATCATGCGGTGTCGTTTCAGTTCAAAATAGGCACCTTGATCGAGGGTAACCTCAAAAGTGTAGGTCACGTGTTCCAGTAGTCGAGCGGGGATGTCGAACTTGTCGAGGTTGTCGAGTAATGCCGCGAGCAGTGTTCGCCGCTCTGCCTCGGTCAGCGTCTCGACCCGGGCCCGAGCTTCTGCCATCGTGCAGCCAGCCTGGGAGAATATGCCCGCAGCAAGCAGGGTCGGCAGCGCCTCTTCTTCGTAGCTGAGCAGCCGTACCGAGGCTGCTTCACTCCTGGGTTCAAGACCGTCTGCAAATTGGTTCAGTGAAGTGACCAGATTCTCGAGGTAGGGAACACGCTCGGCATACTTGACCAGCGTCGGCGTTTCTGCCTGGGCAACCTGCTTGACCTGCTCCCCGATCTGGCGCACCTCGGCCAGTGGATGGGAGAGCATCTTGCGAATGGCATGCTCGAGCACCCGGGCATTGGCAGTCATGCCCACATTGGCGAGCGAGGCGGCTGGAAGGTAGAAGCGGCAGGCATCTACATACTTCGATCGGATACGGCCGTCATAGCGTGACTCGCTCTCCCCATCGCGGCGGGTATGCAGCCTTTCGACGACTACCCTTACTGGCTTCAGGCTCTCACGATAGCTGCGGAAGAGTTGATCACAAATCTCGCTGTAGAGTTCCTGATACGGGGTCCCCTCAAGCTCATCAGGGAAATAGTAGCTCTGGGCGTCCCAGGTCTGGTAGCGGGTTGATTTCTCCGTGTAGGAGGCCAGGCGGTTCGATTCGATGCTCTCTATGGCCAACCGGGAGATATTTTCGAAAGCGATGTGCAATACCGCATGCTCTGCGACGGAGGCATGCCCGTACCCAACAACCCATCTCTCATGGAACTCAGCCGAGGATTCGGCGGTCAGCTCTTCGGCGATTTCCCGGAAGGAAAGTGACGACCGGGAGGTCTTTGCAAAGGCCACGGCGATCGTCTCAGGGCTGAGCTCACTCGGGCTGAGCAGGTAGATTTCTCGGGCGGGCCGGTCAGGCATGGTCGATCTCTCTCCGCGCGGCTAGAACCTCCCTCGCATTTTGGATATCTTCCTGGATCTGTTCGAGCAGCGCCTCGGGACCCGAGAACCGCTGTTCATGGCGCAAGCGGGCATAAAAAGTGAGTTCGACTTCTTTATCGTATAGATCCCCTTCGTAATCCAGCAGATGGGCTTCGATCGTTGGCGGTCCACCGTCTTCCTCGAAGGTCGGACGGTAACCGATGTTGGTCACCGCCTGTGCACTTCCTCCCTTCCAGGCTGCCATGCAAGCATAGACTCCCGTCCGTGGATATGCTCGTTCATCCCAGATTCTTAAATTCGCAGTCGGGATCCCGAGCCGCCTTCCCCGCCCTACCCCGCGCACAACTTGCCCGGGCAGCGCGAACGGACGGCCAAGGTAGGCTTCAACCTGCGATACCGAGCCCGAACGCAGTGCTTCCCGCACCCGGGTAGAGCTGACAACTTCACCATCGATTTTCAGTGGCTCAATGATCCGTAGATCGAAACCCCGCTCCACAGCAGCCGCCTGCAGGAAGGTCCGGTTGCCCTCGCGATTGTGCCCAAGTGCAAAGTCGCCACCCACCCACAGGCTGTGCATCCCCAGATTCACCTGCAGGCGATCGAGGAATTCAATCGCAGTCACCTGGGATAAGGCCAGGTCGAAGGTCTGCGTAAGCACGTAATCGATCCCCAGCTTCCCCAGCAGCTCTGCCTTCTCTTCAGGCGTATTGATGTAAAAGGAGGGTTTGCGGCCCCGCAGTACGACAGAAGGGTGCGGGAAAAAGGTCAGGACGACGGAAGGGCGTCCAGAAATCTGGCTTGACTTTACCAGCGCCTGGATTAAATGCTGGTGACCGCGGTGGACGCCATCGAATGAGCCGATCGTCAGGTCGGAGGCCTTCAGTTTGAGTTCGGAGAGATCTCGCAGGGGTTCCATCCGCACCATCAGCGGTTGAATACTTTCCGTGGATGCCAGAAGCGGCCATCTTCGATGGATTCGAGAAGTGCGACCAAGTCCCCGTCTGGTCCGATCCCCCGGGCCAACCCTTCGACTCTTCCCGCAGATTGGATCCGGCGTCCATTGAGCACATCCGCCAAGCTAGCGCCCTCGATCCTTACTTCTGGGAGATTGGGGAGGGCATCGACTGCCGGGCGACGGTACTCCTGCCAGGCTCCTGCAGCCATCGCCGCTTCAAGTGCCTGGAGCGGCACACAATCGTCAAGCGTAAAAAATCCAGCCTTTGTCCGCCGTAAGCTGGCCAAGTGAGCACCTGTAGTGAGCCTTTCACCCAGATCATGCGCTATGGATCGGATGTAGGTTCCGGCCGAACACTCGATTTCGAGTACCAGGTCAGGAGGCCGGTACTCAACCAGGACCAAGTCATAAATTGTGACCGAACGCGCCTTGAGCTCGAGTTCCTCACCCTTGCGCGCTAACTCGTAGGCCTTCCGGCCCTGAAGTTTAATCGCGCTGTAGGGCGGTGGGACTTGCTCGATCTCACCGTGGAATTCTCCCAGCACATCGCGAATATCGTCCTCGCGCGGCACTGCGCCCGTTATCCGCACCATGGGGCCTTCACCGTCGTACGTTTCCGAGGTCGACCCAAAGCGAATGACAGCCTCGTATCGCTTGGTGTCGGTCGAGAGGAATTCGCTTAGACGGGTCGCAGCGCCCAGGCATAGCACCAGGACACCGGAAGCGCGCGGATCAAGCGTCCCCGCGTGCCCTACTTTGCGGATGCAAGTGCCCTGGCGAACAACGCTTACAACGCGGTGCGAGGTAGGGCCAACGGGTTTATCGACGATGAGCAATCCGAAATCATCCATCAATCTTCCTGGGGTTGAGCCTTGATCTGTTCCAGGGTTGCCAGCAGCACGCGATCCCTGACTTCTTCCAGCGTGCCCTCAACCATTGCCCCTGCCGCCCGTTGATGACCACCACCTCCGAAAGAAGTGGCAATCAATGACACATCCACGCCCGGGCGCGAGCGCCAGCTGATCTTGACCTTTCCGCCGGCTTGTTCCACAAAGACCAGCGCTACCCGATACTCGTCAGCTGTCGTGAGAACGTTGATCAAATCTGCGTCATCAGGCCCGGGGTAATCTACCGCCGATCGATCCTCCAGGCTCAGGCTGCTCCAGATCGCGCCATCCTTCGCTGTAAGGTTGGACAGACCGCGACCCCAGTAGCGCATGCTCACGATCGAATTTCGGCCAAGCGACCGGTCGTAGATATCGGCTAGATCGGCGCCCTGCTCTACCAGGTCCGCCGCAGCTCTCAGCACATCCGGGGAAACACTGGGCGTCCGGAACCCGATCGTATCTGTCACCAGACCTGTCAACAGGCAAACTGCCACATCTTTGCTAAGGGGCAAACCCCAACGCGGCAGCCAGGCATACAGGATCTCCGCTGTCGCAGCCCGTTCATCTTCGACAAGGTTGAACCGGCCGAAGCGCGTGTTGGTGGGGTGGTGATCGATGTTGACGTCGACCGGGCGAGGGAACTCCTGCGCGCTGAAACCAGCACGCTCGGCTTCAGAACAATCGACGAAGATCAGTGCGTCGCAGTCCGAGGGGATATGATGTGCAACGCTGGATGCCCCCGGCAGAAAATCAAACCGGGATGGCGCACCGTCAGTGAGGACCGGGGTGATCTCTTTCCCGGCCAACTGCAGGCTTAGCGCAAGCCCGAGCAGTGAACCCACAGCATCACCATCCGGGCGTTCGTGGCTTACAACCGAGATCCGTTCGGTAGACTCCAGAATGCTCTGGATCGGATCTGAATTAACCCCCGTCAGGTCCATGCTCCGTATCTTGTTCCTTCTCGCCTTTGATTTGATCCAGCAATTCTTCGATCCGTGTGGCCTTAACCAGCGTAGTGTCCCACCGGAATCGCAGCTGTGGAAAGCTCCGGAGCTGGATGCGGGTTGCGAGCTGGCTGCGTAGAAAACCGCGGGCGCTCTCCAGGCCTTCCAGGACTTCCTTCGACCGGTCTGCCTCACCCCTGGCAGTAACATAGACCGTGGCGAACGCCAACTCTCGATCTACGTCCACCCCGGTGATCGTGACCATGGTCAGGCGCGGATCAGCGACAGCGCGCTGGAGGATATCCGCCAGCTCCTCCTGGATTCGCTCGCCCACACGCCGGGCACGTGCTTGGCTTGGCATACCTGCTCCTTACGCTACCGGAACGGTTTCCTCGACATAGCATTCGAGGACATCCCCGGCTTCAAAATCGTTGAAGTTCTTCAAGCCCACGCCGCACTCAAAACCCTCGCGAACCTCTTTCACATCGTCCTTCTCATGTTTCAGCGAGGAGATGACGCTATCGTGGATAACTTCCCCGTTGCGCACAACACGAATCGCGGCGTTTCGTTTGAGTTCACCCTCGACAACTTTGCACCCGGCGATCTTGCCCGCCTTCGGGATTCTGAAAACTGCCTGAACATGGGCCCGGCCAAGCAGGACTTTACGCGTTTCGGGTTCGAGCATCCCCTTCAAAGCCTTCTCAACATCTTCGGTCAACCGGTAGATGATGTCGTAGTACCGGATGTCGATTCCTTCTGCTTCGGCAGCCATGCGCGCCGCTTGGTCGGCCGAGACATTGAACCCGATCACGATCGCTTCGGAGGCCGCCGCTAACATGACATCCGATTCGCTGATGTTGCCCGTGCCGGCGTGTAGGATGTTGACCTTGATATCGCCAGCGCTCAACTCGGCCAGTGAGGATGTGATCGGTTCGAGCGACCCCTGCACGTCGGCTTTGATCACCAAACGCAGCTCCTGGGTATCCCCCGCCAGGAACGCTTCGAAAACCGACTCGAGGGTCTGTGCCGCGCGCGGCTTGCGCCCGCTTTCCCGGATCACCTCACGCCGTTCAGCAGCAACCGAGCGTGCATCCCGGTCGCTGTCCATGACGGTGAACATTTCGCCGGCGTGTGGGACAGTCGAAAGGCCGAGGACAGAGACTGGTGTGGAGGGGAGCGCTTCCTCGATTGTTTTTCCCTGATAGTCAAACATGGCGCGCAATTTACCATGGGCAGTTCCGACGAGGACCGCGTCACCTGTCCGCAATGTGCCATTCTGAACGAGCAGCGTGGCCAGGACACCCTTGGATTTATCCAGCTCAGCTTCGATAACCGTGCCCAGTACCTTGCCTTCCGGATTGGCTTTGATCTCGGTCGAATCGGCCACGAGCAAGATCGCCTCCAGCAAATCGTCCAAGCCCTGGTGCTCCTTGGCGGAGACCGGCACGACCATCGTATCGCCATCCCAATCGTCAGGGACGAGCCCGACGTCGGCAAGCTCCTGTTTGACTTTTTCTGGATTGGCGTTGGGACGATCGATCTTGTTCAGCGCGACCAGAACCGGGACGCGTGCAGCCCGGACATGGGCCAGCGCCTCGCGTGTTTGCGGCATGACGCCGTCGTCGGCCGCGACAACCAGGACGGCGATATCGGCCCCCTGCGCGCCGCGCGCCCGCATGGCCGTGAAGGCTGCGTGCCCGGGTGTGTCCAGAAAAGTGATTGGACGACCGTTATGGGTCACCTGGTAGGCAGCGATATGCTGGGTGATCCCACCCACTTCACCTCCCGCAACGTTGGCGGAACGGATTGCATCAAGCAGGGTAGTCTTGCCGTGATCGACATGGCCCAGGACGGTGACGACCGGGGCTCGATCCTGCAGCGACTTTGGGTCTTCGGCCTCGATCATCTGACGCCAGTGCGGCAGTGCGCTCTCATCCTTAGCCGCCTCGGCCTCGGGCATCTCCATCGGCTTGGCCTCGAATCCAAATTCGCCAATGACGATCGCTGCCGTGTCAAAGTCGATCATCTGGTTGATGTTCGCCATAACGCCGTTGGCCATTAACTGTTTGATCACATCGATGGGGCTGGTTTCGATCATCTCCGCTAGGTCTCGAACCGTGACCGTAAACGGAATCTCGATGACTTTATGGCCATTCTCACTCATGCAACACCTCCGTCACGAGCATCCGGGTCGCCTAGAGCGAGTCAGCCCGGGGATAAGTTACGGGGAACTGCTCATAGCGTGCACGCGCCCGGCATAAATGGCAGAAGCGTTTGCCTTAGCCATTTTGCCCGTCTGAAAGACTATTCATATGTTCGGCCAGGGCTTGCATCGTGGGTGCATCAATCTCCACACGAAGCGCCCTCGCAAGAGATCCGGTCAGGGCTTTCTCCCAGCAGGATCGCTGCTCATGGATGTAGGCCCCGCGGCCGGGCTCCTTGCCCGTAGGATCAATCCTGATGCCATCCGGACCGCGCACAACCCGGACAAGCGCTCGCTTGGAGATCGTCTCCCGACAACCCACACAGGTTCGCTGTGGTTCGTGCCGGTGACGGACCTGCTTACGAGCGGCCATACTTCGTCATGTTCACGTCATTCTCTGCTCGGCGATCTGTCCGAGGCAGGACTAACCTTCCCATTCTCCAAATTCATCGCGTTTGCGACGACGTTTAACGACCATCTCGCCTAAGTCTGGATCATACTCGACGACGCGAGCTTTACGCTTCTTATCGCGCTTCTTGATCTCGTCTGCTTCGTCTTCGGTATCCTCGTCTTCAACAAACTGCGGTGCGCTCTCGGTGAACTTCTCGATTAATTCTTCAAAGGTCTCTTCGATCTCATCCGCCGTAATGACCGCATCCTTACCAGCGTCGGCTAGCGTGGGTTCTGGTTGCGATTCTGCATCGAGGGCTTCGCCAACCGCAACAGCCTCAGCTTCAGGCTCTGCGACGACCTCCTCGCCCTCAACGATCGCTTCAGCCTCGGCCTCACCTTCCACGGCAACGCCCTCGGCCAGGGCCTCTACCCCTTCGCCCTCTTCGAGCTCGACAGGCGCTTCCTCGACTTCGGGGTAGTCAAAGGTCGTTAGCGTTTCCCTGAGTTCTTTCAGGGATTTGGGACCGAAACCAGAGAGCCCGAGGATGGCATCCTCATCGACGCCCAGTGTTTCCAAGACTTTACCTGCTGAGGAATAACCTGCTTCAGTGAGAAGATTCAAGACCCGCATGGAAAGTCCTGTCTCGGCCAGCGCTACTTCGTAAGCGGTGCCGGGGAAGGATGCACGCACTTCCGCCAGCTTCTCGACGATTGCCTGTCGTCGCTTATCCCGGCGTCCTTCAATCTCCTTCTGCACTCGATCGACGAAGGAGGTCATCGCGCTGTATTCCTCGGGCGTAATCGGGCGCCCTTCCTCCTTCTTACCGAGGATGGCTTCGATCTTGACCATCGCCTCTGCTTCATGCGTGGCAAGTTCAGCATAGGCTGGGTCATTGGTGAGTCGATTCAATGAATCAGATGCTGCTTCCGGCAGGCTTTTAATATCAATGCGCCAACCGGTGAGTTTTGCGCCCAGGCGAGCATTGACGCCAGCTCGCCCGATGGCCAGACTGAGTTGATCCTCAGGAACGACGACCATGGCAGTCTTGCCGCGATCGGGCTGCTCGTCTAGATAGACACCAGAGACCCGTGCCGGGCTGAGTGCTTTAGCGATGAATGTAGCCGAATCCGGGTTCCACTCGATAACATCGATCTTTTCATCGTTCAGATCACGCACGATCGATTGAATACGAACCCCCCGCAAACCGACACAGGCTCCAACCGGATCGACCCCGTCACGCAGGGCGGCAACAGCGACCTTGGCCCGCTTACCGGCTTCGCGTGCAATCGCCTTAATCTCGACCAGCCCCTGGCTGATCTCCGGCACTTCCATCTCGAGCAGCCGGCGCAGCATATGCGGGTGCGTGCGGGAGACGACAATCACTGGGCCGCGTGGTGATTTGCGGACTTCTAGAACGTAGGTCCGAATCCGGTCCCGCACCCGGAAATGCTCACCTGGTATTTGCTGGTTGCGTGGCAGGATCGCTTCGGCCCGACCAAGTCCAACCGTCACGGCAGCAGGCGTGATGGAATGCACGGTGCCGTGCACCATGTCGCCTTCCCGCTCGATGAATTCTTCGTATTGGGCATCTCGCTCGGCTTCACGCAAGCGCTGCAGGATGACCTGTTTGGCTGTCTGAGCGGCCACCCGACCGAAGTCCTCGGGGGTTGACTCGACCATGACCATGTCGCCCATAACGGCCTCAGCGTCAAACAGGTGAGCGCGCGCCTCGTCGACCTCGGTCTGCGGGTTTTGGACCTCATCGACAACTTCTTTTTCGACGAAGACTTCGACCTTGCCTGTCTCAGGCTCGATCTTGACCTCGACGTTTTGCGCGCTCGAGGCGTTGACCGCCCGACGGTATGCGGAAATCATCGCCGCTTCGAGCGCCTCCATCACGATTTCTCGGGGAAGCCCAAAGCGTTCGCTGATCTCGTTAAAAGCCAGAGCAAACTCACTCTTCATCGTAGTTCTTTCCTCAGCATCTAGATGCGGCTGTTCTAATATGCAGAAAAGTGGGGGCTGCCCACTTTTCAAAACCAACGATTTCTCGGGACGATTACAGCCAGATTCTAGCACAACCGGCGGGTGCGAGCAAGAGCGATCTTCACAATTTCGACCAGCACCGCTCTACCCTTTCATGCAGACGCTAGAAAGGCGTGTGGATCAAGCTCAACGAGTCAGGGACTTCCAGCGATCGATCTTACTCTGGCCGCGCCCCAGGCGCTGCAGGATCACTGCAGCCGATGGTTTGGCCCAGTCCGGGGTCGGGACGTCGTAATCAAAGCCGTCCAACCTGGTACGCGGGATCTTGCGATCCAGCAAGTATTCAATGGCATGGATCAGTGGCTCATCCTCGGGGGTAACGAGCGACCAGGCCGCGCCATGGGCATCAACCCTGGCTGTTCGCCCGATGCGGTGCACGTAATTCTCGGCCTCGTCCGGTGTGTCGTAGTTGATGACATGGGAAATACCCTCGATATCGAGGCCGCGCGCAGCCACGTTCGTGGCCACCAGGATGCGCGTTCGCCCCGAACGAAACTCTTCCAGGGCTTTGTTGCGCGCCTTCTGCTGGAAGTCGCCATGGATCACCGAAACTGAGTAGCGGGCTTCACGCAGGGTGCGCGTAACAACGTCCGCTTCCAACTTGGTGCGGGTGAATACCAGCGCACTCTCCACGCCCTCAACCTTCAGCAATTCCATCAAGAGCGGAAGTTTGAGATGTCTCTGCACAGGATATAGGCGCTGGTCGATCGCCTCCGGTGGTTTGGCAGTGGCGATCTCAACCCGGATCGGGTTGCTCATGTAGCGATAGGTAAGCGAGACGATCGGTCCTGGCATTGTGGCCGAAAAAAGCATCGTCTGTCGATCGGCTGGCATGCGGTTCACGATCTCATCAATGTCCGGCAGGAAGCCCATGTCGAGCATTCGATCCGCTTCATCGAGGACCAGGATTTTCAAGTCCCGTAAGTTCAGGTTGCCCCGGTGCATGTGGTCGATCAACCGGCCCGGGGTGGCAACCACAATATCTGTGCCCTGGGTAAGCTGCTTGATCTGGCGCTTGATCGGCGCCCCTCCATAGACAGCCGTCACCCGCAAACCGCTGTAGCTGGCGAGCTGGCTCGCTTCCTGCGAAATCTGCATCGCAAGTTCCCTCGTCGGGGCGAGCACGACCATGCGTGGGTTTTTGCTGGGTGGAAATTGGAGCAAGCGCTCGAGCGAGGGCAGTATGAAGGCAACGGTTTTTCCCGTGCCAGTTTGTGCTGTGCCGAGTACGTCTTTCCCGTCCATCGCCGCCGGGATCGCCTGCGATTGCACCGGCGTTGGGTCGGTGAACCCCTTCTCACGCACAGCACGCAGCAGGGATTCACTTAAGTTGAAATCTTCGAATCTCATATGTTATTTATTCATCCTTTTGCAACCGGATGGCTTCAAGAAAAAACCGCCCCAGACCTACGGGAGCGGTTGCCTGTCCGGTCCAGTAAATTATGTCAATTGTAGCGCGGTCGGAAGGAGGTGTCAATGCCAGTCAGGCCAGTCAGGCCAGTCAGGCACCACACCGAGCCACACCAACCAGGTCATTGAAGCCGGTTGAGAGTCGGGCTCAGCCCAAGGTGATTTGACGCACCCTCCCGGCTCACTTATCATTGCGGCGGTTCAAACAACCCCCCGAGGTGATCTATGGAAGTGGGTCTGGTTCGACAAATCGATATCGACACCGAGATGCAGCAGTCCTATCTCGACTACGCTATGAGCGTAATCATCGCCCGGGCGCTGCCAGATGCGCGCGACGGCTTTAAACCCGTCCACCGCCGCATCCTGTACGCCATGCATGCGATGGGGCTGCGCGCCGATTCTCCCTTCCGGAAATCAGCCCGCATCGTTGGTGAGGTGCTCGGGAAGTACCACCCCCATGGTGATATGGCCGTCTATGAAGCCATGGTCCGCATGGCCCAGCCATTCGCCATGCGCTACCCGCTGGTCGAGGGACAGGGGAACTTCGGCTCGATCGATGGTGATCCGCCGGCCGCCATGCGCTACACCGAAGCACGCCTCGCCCCGCTCTCACTCGAGATCATGCACGATCTGGGGAAGGAGACCGTCCCCTTCCTTGATAATTTCGATGGCTCGTTGCGCGAACCGGGTGTGCTTCCGGCCGCAGTCCCGAACATGCTCGTCAACGGCGCCACCGGCATCGCCGTCGGTATGTCTACCTCGATCCCCCCCCACAACATGGGTGAAGTCTGCGATGCGCTCATTTATATGCTCGAGAATTGGAAGGCGGTCGACGAGATCACGATCGACGATCTCATGCGCTTCATCCAGGGCCCTGACTTTCCGACCGGGGGCATCATCCTCCGCACACCGGGCGAGGGGGACAGTCTGGCCACGGCCTATGGAAGCGGGCGGGGGAAGATCACGCTCCAGGCGCGTGCCCACATCGAAGAGATGGGGCGCGGTCGATCGCGGATCATCGTCACCGAGCTCCCCTACCAGACCAATAAATCCAGCCTGATCGAGCGCATCGCTAATCTCGCCCGCGGTGGAAAATTCGATGGCCTCTCTGATTTGCGTGATGAATCGGACCGTGATGGGATGCGGATCGTACTCGAACTTTCAAAATCTGCTGATCCTGAAAAGATCCTGGCCGAGCTTTACCGGCGCACGCCAATGCAGACTACGTTCAGCGTGATCATGCTCGCGCTCGTCGACGGCGAACCACGCATGCTCAGCTTGAAGCAGGCTCTGAGGGTATTCATCGAACACCGCTTTCTCGTTGTCCGGCGCCGGATTGAGTTTGAACTCGTACGGGCGCAGGAACGCGAACACATCCTTGCAGGGCTACAGATCGCCCTCGATGCTTTGGACGAAGTCATCGATCTGATCCGTAAAGCCCGCGACGCCGAACACGCACATCAACGCTTAATGGCGCGCTTCAAGCTGAGCGAGGTTCAAGCCCAGGCCATCCTCGACATGCCGCTGCGGCGCCTGGCTAACCTGGAACGCAAGAAGGTTAGCCAGGAACTCAAAGAGGTCCAGTTGAGGATCAAGGAACTGGAAACTCTGCTCCGCTCGGAAAAGAAGCTGCGGGCGTTGATCTCTCAAGAGCTGACCGAGCTCAAAGAGAAGTATGGCGATCGCCGGCGGACTCTGATCGCAGACACGGCGGGAAGGAAGAAACGAGCTGTCCTAACCGCTTCCGATCTGGCGCCGGACAAGGAGACCTGGGTCGTTGTCAGCGCGGAGGGCATCATCTTCCGCACGCCCTCGGCTCGCATGCCTGCCCTGTCGGGGCGAGCGGCTCCACGCCTTGTCGTCGGTGCCAACTCGCGCGACCTGCTTTTCCTCTTCGAGCGTGGGGGTTCGGGAGCCGTCCTTGCTGTACACACCATCCCGGAGAGCGATGACGCCAAGGGCGGAAAACAATTTTCCGGCGTGACGGCACTTGGTCCAAATGCTGAGCTTGTAGCTGGGTTGGCAATTTCTCCTGAAGCTGTCGGTAAAGCGGAAGACAACGCCTACCTCATTTTCGTGACGCGGAACGGCATGGTCAAGAAAACCGACCTGGCCCTGCTGCCTGGACCTTCCGCCCGTCCCTTCGAGGCGATCCATATTTCGAGTGGAGACTCCCTTGGCTGGGTTCAGCTCACACGTGGAACGGATGACATCCTTCTGCTCAGCCGGGCTGGACAGGCGATCCGCTTCAAGGAAACCGATGTGCGCCCGATGGGTCTCACCGCCGCAGGTGTTATGGGAATGCGGCTTGAAGGGAAATCCGATTGGCTGGTGGGGATGGGAATCCCAAGAGCCGGACAGGAGCTGCTAATCGTCACCGAGGATGGCCAGGCCAAACGTTGTGCGGTCAAGGATTACCCCAAACAGGGTCGCTACGGCAAGGGTGTCATCACCTGGAAGAGCGGGGGAGAGATCCTGCTCGCTGGTGGGACGATCGGTGAAGCGAAGGACCGGGCTATTGTCCGCTTTTCGCGCAGCACGGCGCGCTCGCTCCGGTTGGGAGATGCGCCGAAACGAGCGCGGGCTTCAGCCGGGAAACCGGTCTTCGAGCTGGGAGAAAGCAATCGCGTCACGGGTATCGAACCTGCGTTTACACGGCCGGAGTTGGAGGCGGAGGTGGTCAGCCCTCCACTCCAAGTATCAAAATCCCGCAAGAAGGGATCGGGTTCTAAGGCTAAGCCAACTCCAGCGAAATCAAGCAGGAAAGGATCTCCCACCGGACAAGGAGCCTCAAAAAAGAGGAAATCCAGCGCAAGGGCGGGTAGGTCGAAATCGTCCAAGGCGAAGAAGAAACCCACGGGTAATGCTTGACGAACTCCCCCGAAGGCTTGAGGGACCCGCCGTTAGGAGTTCAGGGAAGGCTGTAGATGATCTGGTTCTCAGGGCGAGAACACGGGCATGCCGGGACGACTTTTGATCCCTTCGTCAGGGTGCCCTCGTAGAGTGCATCCCCATAACCGGCCACCCAACCGTCGAGTGAGAAACCCAGCGGCCCCGCAGCCGGGATCCATTCACCGTTGTACTTTCTGGCGATGTGAACATGCGTACCTGTTGCCCGCCCGCCCTCACAGGAAGGATGGCCAAGTGGATCTCCCTGCTTCACCTCCAGCCCGGTCTTGATCCGTCCTTCCGTTGCGACGTGGAAGAAAAACACCGCCCAACCCGTGCGTTCATCCGCATCACCATCGAGGTCCAGGACCACGATTGCATCATCGCTGCGCACGATGACACCATCGGCAGGCGCCGCGAACCATTCCTGCGACACAACGCATCCGCTTTCGGCTGAAGGTGGCGCAAAATCAAGTGCGCCCAGTGGCAGGCTCGATCCCCATGCGAAATGGGGACCACCGGTAAAATCCCAGATTCGATCAGGCAGAAACGGCAGACCCATCTCTGGCTGCTGTAAACTGCCGGGGATGATTGTCGCTTCCATCTGGAATGGATCGCCCCACAATGAAAGATAAGTCTGGTAGAAACCTTCCGGGCTGACGGCTAATTCGTACTCCTTGCCCCCATACCAACCGCTGAATAGCTGGTGCAGGGCCACCGTTCCAGCGTTCAGCCAGGGATCCGGGTGTTCCACCATCCCGTCCAGGCGCACGATCTCCTCCAGTTCCCCTGTGCGCCAACCGTAATATCCATCGCTCAGTCGTTCTGCCGCCCATACCAATTGCCAGAATAGACCCCGGTAGCGCACATCCTCATAGCCCATCGGATATGTAAGATCGATGGGTTCGGGGTCAGGGTTGGTAAGTGCGCGCGTGCGGTATTCAAGCAGCGTCAGGAGCAGGCGAGGATTCAGGCTGTAGTTCTCGGCGATGACCTGAACCACTTGCCATGATTTGCGCTGTTTCTTGTATGCGAACGATTCCATCCCCGAAAGGTATCCATCAGCGCCCTCAACCACTCCCTTCAGGTCGAAATCAATTACAGAAGGACCATAGATAATTTCGCTGTCGGGGAGGATGTGGAAGGGAGAACCCGTGAGGGGTGTGTAGTAGGCTGGGACTTGAAGCGGATACCCAGGTGGCATCGTGGTGACCTGTTCGGGGAGATTGGGATTGGCGGCCCTGATTTCGGCAACACTGGTGTTGAAGTGTGCAGCGACCGCTTCCAATGTGTCCCCGCTTTGTGCTGGATAGCTGAAGATTTTACCTGGCGGGTACGGACTGCGGGTGGGCAGCGGGGTTGGCTCGCTTTCCGAGAGACCGGCAGGAGTGTTTGGTGTGGCCAGATCTTGAACTGCGCCCGCCACGCACGCGCCAAGACCCATGCTGAGGGCAATCAGCAATGATAGGACCGCCTTCGAATCCTTATTCATCTTTGAATCAGTGTCTCCGCCGATGCACACGTACAGGCTTGGACTTGTTCGCCGTCCCGTATCAGTAGGCCCTGGTACGGTTTGCTGCCTGCCTGTGCGACCCATCCGCTCAGGTTGAAAGGCAGCGGTCCGTCAGCCAGGATCCACTCCCCATTGTACTTCCTTGCAAAGTGGATATGCGTCCCAGTCGCTGTTCCCCCCTCACAGGATGGATGCCCTAGGCGGTCCCCAGTAAGCACAAAGGTGCCCTCTTCGACCCGGCCTTCCTGGGCGACATGCAGGTACAGCAGCGCCCAGCCGCTCTGTTCACGCCCATCGCCATCAAGATCGATCACGACAGCCCCGTTCTCACTCCGAACGATCAGCCCGGGTGCAGAAGCGACCACCCAGTCTTCCGAAATAGCGCATCCGGTCACACTTGTTGCGGGTGCGAAATCGAGTGCCGCCCAAGCACTTTCACGCTCCCATGCGCCGTGCGGACCCCCGGTGAACGACCAGATATGGCCTTCAAGAAAGGGCAGGACTAGGGTTGGTTGTTCGACCCCGGGCTCGAATAGCGCATACTCGTATGCCCAGGGATCGCCGAAAAGTGTCGTGTACGTGGCCAGGAATCCTGCAGGCTCAATAGAAGATTCCCAGGTTGTTCGGCTCCTGTTGATACTGAAGAGATACTGGAGTGCGACGGTCCCGGCATTCAACGAGGGCGCGAGCCGTAGCGAGCTGGAGTCGAAGAACTGGATATCAGTTCGTGAGCCCTCCCGCCAACCGTAATACCCGTTCCCGAGTTCATTTGCCAGCCAGGTTAGCTGACGTCGCAGGCCAATGTGTTGGTAGTCGACATACCCGAGGGGGTAGCGGAAATCATCCCCTTCTGGCACGATTGGTTGCGAGACCCAACCGCTCAAGTAATCGAGAATAGCCAGCAGTATGCGTGGGTTCACCGAATTGGCACGGGCTACAATTTCCACGATTTCCGGACCCGTCCGATAGAATCCGTTGACGATCTCCCGGTAGTGATAGAGGTAACCATCTTTGCCGGAAACAAAACTGACCACATCGAAATCAGCTGCGTTGGGTGAGAAGATCAGCTCGCTGTCCGGAATAAGCCGATCATCGGGTCCGGTCTCACCCAGCCGGGCAGGGATTAAAAGCAGCTGCCTGGGATCGATCATCGCCTTCAGATCTGGCAATCGATCCGGGGAGGTGATCTCTTCAGGCAAGACGCCATAGCGGGCAGCGACGGCCCGGCGCGTATCGCCTGGTTGGGCTTCATAAACCAAGATCTTCCCACTATCGACGCTGGAGGACGTCGGGGTTGCCGGAAATGTGGGTGACGCGACTGGTTCCGGGCGGGAAGGCGTTGGGGTGGCCGAAGGCGGGACCAGGGTTGGCGGGTCGAGAGCAAGCGTGGCCTCACCTTGAACAGTAGGAATGAATGTCGGGCTGGGCTCCGCTCCTGATCCAATCGCTCCCGGAGGGGGCACGTCCGAGCGGGCGCAAGCCAGACTGCTGATGAGCATCGCGGCAATTGGAAGCAAGATCGGAAGGCAAACGAGCCGACCGCGCAAGTCCGACCAGGCTTCAGCGTGTGATCTGATTCTCATCATTTCGGCAGGCACAGGCTTCCAGGACGACATCCCCGCGCCGCAGGTAGCCATCATAAGGCCACCCGGCTCCTTCAGAGACCCATCCATCCAGCACAAAGGGCCGCTCCCCGTCGGCCGGGATCCATTCGCCATTATACTTACGGGCTAAATGAAGATGTGTTCCTGTCGTCACCCCTCCCTCGCATGATGGGTGACCGATGTGGTCGCCGGCACGTATAACGCTGCCCGCTGCGACCCGGTCCCGGCTTTCGACATGCATGTACAGCAGCACCCAACCGGTCTGCTCATACCCGTCCCGGTCAAGGTCGAGGATCACCTCACCCATCTCAGCCCGGACCACGACCCCATCCGCGGCTGCCACAGCCCAGGCATCTGAAAGCACACAGCCGAAGGCGAAACCGGGCGGAGCGAAATCCAGCGCAGCCCAACCGGCCCAATCGCCCCAAGCGCTGTGCGGTCCTCCGGTGAAGGACCAGGTGCTCCCGGGCTCGAAGGGAAGTTGGAGCTCTGGCTGCTCAGAATCGGGCGGCACGATCGGCTCAACGCGCCGCGCAAAGGGATCCCCGTACAAATCATTCAGTGTTCGGACAAACCCGTTCTCACCCACCTGCTCCCGCCAACTGCTGGAGTCCAACAACTGGGCGAAGAATGTCTGGATCGCCGCTGTCCCGGCATTGATCCCGGAACCGGGGGGGATGATAGCGCCGTCAGCCAGCAGGTAGGGTCCAGCCCAACCAGCCCGCCAGCGGTAGTAGCCGAGGTTGAGCTGATCTGCCGCCCAGGAAAGCTGGGAGAATAAACCTTCCCACCCGGATGCCTGGTACCCCAGGGGATAGAGTGGAGCCGGTCCTGCAGGTGATGGCTCCGTCAGCCATCCAGATTGTGAATCCAGCAAGGCCAGCAAGAGCCGCGGGTTTACGGAGTAGCGCTCAGCAACCAACTGCACGATCGCGGCCCCGCTCCGCACCTGTCCATCCACCTCCTCCGAATACCCGAGTAAGTAGCCACCCCGCGAGCTGATATCCGCATATAGGTCAAAGTACACACTTGCCGGACCATAGACAAGCTCAGAATCGGGGATGAGCTTCAAGCTCGTGCCTGGGGCCGCAGGAATCTGGGCTGGAATCAAGAGCTGCTGCCCGATCCCCACCAAATCCGGATTGGAGATGCCGTTTGCACGCTGGATTATCTGCGCTGAAACACCAAACTTGCCGGCAATACCGTTTAACGATTCTCCTGGCTGAACAAAATACCACTCCTCCTGCGTTCGCAGGGGTGGCATTTCCCGGACAGGGTCAGGGGTGGGTGTTCCAAGGATCGGCTGGGCTGGGATCGTCGCTAGTGGTGTTCGCTCCAGGGCAGGCGTACTGGTCAGGTCCGGAATATGATCAAGGAACCCGATCCAGGGAGCGATCAGAGGTTCTGTTTCGGTTGAGACCGCCTGAGGGCTGCAGCCTGCCAGCATGAAGCCGAGGTACATAAAAATGGCGCACGTTGCGATCCGTGCGCCGACAAATCCTGCGCGGCAGCAGATGTAGCGTTCCTTCATCCTGATCTTTTTCTTCGCTCGATCTTGTTTGCCGTGCCCGCTAATCCATCCGACGCAATTCCCGAAACATGGTTTCAAGATTCGTGCCAGTGAGGTCTAAGGCTAGAAGCTGGGCAGAGATTTCTGGAGCACATAAGCGGGTTCATGAACTGTCTGGAGCACACCCTCATGATCGAGGTAACTCCACTCGCCATCGTCTTCGTTGAAAACCTTGTACCCGAGTTGTTCGTAAAGACGCCGGGCATCGGGGTTGTCCTTAGCGACTGAGATCACGGTGTAAGCAAACCCACGCTCAATTAATTCCAGTTCGGCTCTCTCTATCAACATCCTGCCCAGGCCTCGATTCCGGTACTCAGTTTTCACACGGAAGGAGTGCAAGTATGCAGTTGAGCGGCCATTGAAGAATTGCCTCCAACCGGTATCGAAGTAGATGAAGATCTGGCCAATGAGCTCACCCTCTGCTTCGGCAACAAGCAGCAGCCGGCGCCCCTTCAACGCTTCCTGCATGATGCGGCGGTATATTCGGCGGAAGTGGGTGTACTCCCCTTCCCATTCCAACGCCTGCAGGTCCTGCTCCTGCGCTGGCCGGATGCGCACCTGGAGCGTGTCAATCATTAGCCTGGTATTCGCGGATCAGATTCTGCAGGAGTTCCAACTCCTGTGCGCGGCTCTTGATCTCGCCATCCAACCACCCTTCCCTGAGTGACCACAGGATTTCCTTGTACTCAGGGCCCGGGGGAAGTCCCTCTTTCTGCAGCGTTTCTCCAGTCGACTCGGGCCACGTATCGCGCCAGCGAGTGATGTAGGATTCGATCCAGCCCTGGCAATGTTCACAGCCCTGTAATGCTATCCACGCAGCCAGCAAGGCGCGTTCACTGCACTCTTCGAAACGCGCTACAAGCGTGCTGGGTGGGGACTCTTGGGCCAGGTCCATCAGGAATTTGCCAAGTTGATTCGTGCTGAGCAGGTGTGCCCGGTCGTTTGCGCTGAAACGTAGCCTTTTAGCAATGGAACGAAGTTCAGCCGGGGTCAGCCTGAACATCCAAACTGCGAAGTATAGGAAATGGTCGGAGACCGGGTTCACCATGCCAGCAATGGACTGCTGAGACACTTCGCGGACGAGGTGAAAGCCTGCCTCCAGCCACTCATCCCATTTCAGGTTTGGCTCGATCGCCTCTAACAAACCGAGTCCGTTCAAACGGCCCAGGATCTGACTACGCTTCGGCTCGTCAAAGATCAATTCCAGCTCGGCTCGCACCCGTTCTCCACTGACCCGCGAAAGCAGCGGCATAGCATCCCGCAGAAGTTCCAGCGTGCGCGGCTCGATCTCGAACCCAAGCCTCTGTTCGAGCCTGACAGCCCGCAGCATACGGGTTGGATCGTCCACGAAGCTCAACGAGTGAAGGACCCGGACGATGCCCTCCTGCAGATCGCGTCCACCCCCCCACGGATCAAGCATCTTGCCGTAATGTACGCCGTCTAAACGCATGGCCAGGGTGTTCATCGTGAAATCGCGTCGATGCAGGTCGAGCTTGATGCTCCCCCGCTGGACAGATGGCAAGGCTGTTGGATGTGTGTAGAACTCCGTTCGGGCGGTCACGAAGTCCAGAGTTCTTGGCAGATTTAATTCCGTGCCGGCAGGCTGGCCGATGGCCTGCAGCAAGCGGCTGTCTTCCAGATCAAGCTCCCACTTCGCCGTGCTGAAACGACGGTGGCTAATAGCCCGACCACCGTACTTGTTTTCCAGCGCCTGGCCCAGGCCAATCGCATCACCTTCGACCACGAGATCGAAATCGACACTCCCCTGGCCAAGCAATAGATCACGCACGAAACCTCCCACGACGTAGAGCGCATCCCCGCGCGCCTCAGCTTGATGAATGACAAGCTTTAGCAATTGCAATCGTGCCTGCGGTAGCGCGTGTTCAAGCTGCGCTGCCAGACTGCCACCAGCGCGGTCTGTAACCGCCAGCCCTAGTGTGTTCAGAAGATCCGTACGGGTAACGATGCCAACCACAGATCCGCTTCCCGCGTCGAGCACTGGGACTTGCCCCCAACCATGGGTGATCATCACTCGCTGGAGAACGTGGACAGAATCGTCAGCTGAGACCGTGACCCGCCCGGCCTCCATGATGCGTTCGATCGGTTGGTCGCCCATTCCATGCAGCATGGCACGATCGACTGCTCTCCGTGTAAGCAACCCAACGACCCGGCCTTCCTCTACAACCGGATATCCTTCATGCCCAAATTGGAGCATGCGCTCCGCCGCATCCTTAATCGCCTCCGTGGCCGGCAGGAGCTGCGGGTCGCGCGACATGATTTCACCCACTGTGACCGGTGGCTCGATCCGGGTCTCGAGCAGGTGGACAATCTGCGCTCGAGCCTTGGCGAGGCTTGAGCCGCGGAGAAGAGCTGCGGCCGCCCGGGCATGCCCTCCTCCGCCGAGATCCTCAGCGATGCGGCCTACGTTCAAGGCGTCTGTGGTCGACCTTGCTACCAGTTGGATGTTGCCGTTCAATTCAACCAGGACGAACAATCCATCGGGATCGAAAACATCCCGCAGCTTGTGGGCGAGCGTCGAGATCTCCTCTACCTGGCTGCTGGTGCTGCCGCACGCAATCATGACCGTTAGTCCATGGAGCTCAAGGGTCTCGATCTTCTCCAGCAGCCGGTCATACAACTCGCGTTGACCATTGGAGAGCGGGTGGTTAAGGAAATCGCCAGCCAGCGCCAGACTCGCCCCTTGTTCGAGCAACCATGCTGCGGCGCGCGCGTCGCGCGGGGAGGTGCTGGCATACGTCAACGACCCGGTATCCTCGTAAATCCCCAGAAGCAGCAGCGTGGCATGTGCAGGCTGTAGATCCTGCCCGGATGACCGCAGTTCTTCGGCGAGCAGGGTTGTCGTGGCACCGATTTCTTCAACCAGGAGCGAGGTCCTGCCCTCGGGTTCATGATCGAGCGGATGGTGGTCGATGATGTGCAGTAAGGTTGAGCGGGAAGCACCCTTGACCGATGGCACGGACTGCGTGTCGACGAGTGTGATCTCCTCGATCTTTCCCGGCTGTAAATCCTCGAATTCGATGAATGGCAGCACCTCGCTGTGGAATGCCACGAAGGCACGCACGTTGCGGTTCAGACGGCGCGGCAGGACCGGGATGACCTGCTGGTCAAGCAGGTACACCCCGAGCTGACTGGCTATGGCGTCGAAATCCGCCTGTTCATGCGTGCATACGATATGCATGTTTGTGTCCCGGCTTTTCCATCATTCCGTTCATGCATCCACGACCAGGAAAGCATCATCGGTCGGATTATACAACGCCAAGCTGGCTTTGAAGCGGGGGTGAGCCCGGCGATACATCCAGAAATGAACTTATGTAAAGTATAAAACCCTAAGGTCCCATACAGGCGTCACGAGGCTGTTCCGCTGTACAATATCCGCGATCAATCCTACGAAACGCGAGATCTGCTATGACCGCCTCCCAGGTAAACCTGCGTCGAGCCCAGCCTTCTGATGTCCCCATCCTGACCACATTAGCAGAACAACTCGGTTATCCATGCAAGGCGGAAATCATGGCAATACGGCTCCAGGAACTTGCCGGGCGTTGTGACCACGCCATCCTCGTTGCCGAAGTGGGTCAGAGCGAGGTGGTAGGTTGGATCCATGTCTTCGTCCGGCCGCTCTTAATCGCTGAAAGGGCGGCTGAAGTCGGTGGACTGGTTGTCGATTCCAGGTATCGCTCGAAAGGGATCGGGGACTTGCTGCTTCAGGCCGCCGAAACCTGGGCGGTGCAAGCTGGCTACCCTCGCTTGCGGGTCCGTTCGAATGTGATCCGGGAGCGAGCGCATGCTTTCTATGAGCACCGCTCGTACCGTAGGATCAAATCTCAGTGGGTTTTCGAGAAAGCCCTCCAAGGAGCAGATCAGGAGGATTGTGGCTGAGACCCAGCGAGGCCCAGGATCATGCCTTCCCACGGCGGTAGCTCAAGTAGGATTCGCCCCTCCTGGGAGAAATAGTCGGCCCCATTAAGGTAGTCCCGGACGCTCACGACTTCCCCCCAACCCATCGTCTGGGGATTCAATCCAATGGTACGAACCGTATCAGACCCGTTGATCGCGACCACAAGGGCTTGCTCCCCTTCGCCACGCTTGAGGAGCAGGGTACGCTGCTCCTGGTCAGTCTCCACGATTTCAAGCCACCCGTACTGCAGGGCTGAGAAAGATCGACGAAGCTGCACCAATCGCTGGACATGCTTCCGTAATTCGTGATCCCAGGAGGCCTCATCCCAGGGAAACGCCCGCCGATTATCAGGATCCTTCCCCCCTTCCATCCCGATCTCATCCCCGTAATAGATCGCTGGAATACCCGGGAAAATAAACTGGATCAGGAACATCAGACGCAGTTTGCGCAGATCTCCATGCAGCAGCGTGTGGATCCGAGGTGTATCGTGCGAGCCAAGTGGCAGGTATTGGGCGAGCACATTTTCGCGAGGATAAGCTTCCAGCAGCCCCTGCAAGGCCTGGCCAAATTCGGCCGCTGAAGAACTCTCTGAGCTGACAAAGGCCACCAGCGCTTCCCGTAGCGGGTAATTCATAAGCCCGTCGAAGTGGGATGGACCCACCCAGCGCGGGTCCACTTTCCAGATTTCTCCCAGCAGGTAAGCGTCAGGGTTGATGGAGTGAACGGTTTCACGAAACTCCGCCCAGAAAGCATCGTCATCGATCTCGTTCGGAACGTCAAGCCGCCATCCATCAATTCCCATCTGAGTCCAGTAGCGGACGACATCCATCAGGTAGGCTTTAACCTGGGGATTGTCCGTGTTGAACTTCGGCAGGCTTTTTAATTTCCACCAACCGAAGTAGCTATCGGCATCACCCGGACCATAGGGATGGATTGGGAATCGACGGACATGGAACCAATCTCGATAGGGTGAATGTTCCTGATTTTCGGTAAGGTCATCAAAGGCAAAGAACCCTCGACCACAGTGATTAAAGACTCCATCCAGGATTACACGCATGCCCCTCTGGTGAACGGTTTCGATCAGGGCCGTGAAATTCTCCAACGATCCCAGTTTTGGATCGATGCGGTAATAATCGTACGTGTTGTAACGGTGATTGGAGCTGGCCATGAAGATCGGGTTCAGGTAGAGTGCATTCACCCCCAGATCGAGCAGGTAATCAAGCCGGTTTAGCACGCCCTGTAAATCTCCACCCTGGAATCCATACAAGTTTGGGGGCGCCCCCCAGGGCTCGACATTGGGCGGATCGTTGCCAGGGTCTCCGTTCGCAAAGCGATCGGGGAATATTTGATAGAAGACCGCGCTGTGAATCCAATCCGGTACGCTCATCATCTCATCCAGCGGCTGCGACCAGCCCAGTAGAATTCAGCCAATTGCTGCTATCAAGGCTGCTGCGGTGTCGTCCCCACAAAGCCTTTGATCCGATCGGAGGCGACGATCAAGGCCTGCTCCGGATCGGCGCCCTGCAAAACCACGTCGTCAATCGCCCCCTCGATCGGCGTGACAAAGCGATCTAGATCGGCGCGCAGCGGTAAAGGCACGCCTGATCTGAGCATCTCCGAAATAGCCTGCATTACCGGATCAGCCAGAGCGATGGATTCCTGCGCCGGTATATGTGCCGCCCCAGAAACTTCACTCAAAATAACCTGCGCCTCAGCGCTGTACAGGAACCGGGTAAAGGTCCACCCAGCTTCAAGCTCATCCTGATCCAGACTGGAGGAGAGGTAGATATTCTCACTCCACACAAAACCCCTTAAGGGCAAGTCCGTCTCCTCATACACGGGCCATGGGTCCACGATCAGCGTTCCCTGGCCCACCGCATCGAGCAGGGATTGCTTCCGTAGTGATGACTCGATCAACCACCCGGACTCGCCTGCCAGGAATGCCCGGAGATCCTCATCACTCCCGATTACGACCCTGCCGGACCTTGCCCAATTTCGCAGCAGCTCCAGCCAACAGATCCCTGGCTCACCCAGGATGGCTGGCTCCCCCGCTGCGCTGAGGAGCTCACCCTCACAAGCGGCCAGGAAGGGTACCGCTTGGTAGAAACCGAAGTCGAAATAGCTCGCCAGTTGTGTGCTCTCCCTCAAAGCACGTGCTTGCGCGATCAACTCTCCCAATCGAGAACTCTGACGTGGAACCAGGCTGCTATTCCGGTACAGCACATTTCCCTGTAACTCGAGCGGCAAACCAGTCATCACATCCCCGAGGATGACTTGATCCCATGCTACGGGGAAGAGATCCCGCTGCAGTTGTGGATCGATAAATGCAGAAACATCGATGACCAGGCCTTCCTCTGCCAGCAATGGGCCCCAGAGTGATGGACCGACCAAAAGCGTCGGGCACTCACTCATGGAGGCGCAGCCCATGAATGCTTCTAGCAGTTGGTCAGGAGGGAAGTAGGAGAGCGAAAAATCGAAATCAGGATGGTCGACGACGAATATCTCGATAATGCTTCGAAGAGCCCTCAACTCAACTGGATCCCAGGAGGTCCAAATCGAAACCTTGCTCCTTGGCGAGGGGGTAGGTGTCGCCAGGAGCGTCGGTGTCAGGAGCAGCGTGGGTTCCATTGTGCCGATCGAAACCGTTGGTGTCGGGGTTGAACCGGCAAACTCTCTGGATGAGGAACAGCCAGCCAGCGCACCGACAAAAAACAAGGCGACCAACAGAACCTGGATGGAAGGCCAAGCATGTATCTTGCTGTGACGTGTGACCGCACTCATCTGGCTCGTGGGCTCCGCTCCTGTGCCGTGTTTTTCTCGCCTGTGATACTCCGGGTGAGTCTACCATAGCTCCATCCGGGACTCCGGTTGTCGAGCCTGATTATGCCCGCTCGGGGCTTGGCCAGAGGATATAATGCCTCAATTATGGGAGAAATCAATCCAAACCAATGGCGAGTGATATTTTCAGGCAGCGATCGGGGCCCGTTCAATATGGCCGTCGACGAAGCGCTGCTTGAATCTGTGGGTACTGGAGGTTCGCTCCCAACCCTGCGCTTCTATAGCTGGACACCCGCTTGCCTCTCCCTCGGTTACGCCCAACCCATTACGGAAATCGATCGGTTGACGCTGGAAGCACAAAGTTGGGATCTTGTGCGGCGACCGACAGGAGGGCGAGCGATCCTGCACATGGACGAGCTGACGTATGCAATCGTCGCCCCAAGCGACCATCCGGCACTCCGAGGCGGTGTGCTCGAGAGCTACCGCCGGTTGAGCCTGGGCTTGATTGCAGGTGTTCAACGTCTGGGATTGGTCGTTGATCCACCTCGAGCAGATCCGCCTTCTGCCGGGGGTGGTGACAACCCGGTTTGCTTCGAGATTCCCAGTGCATACGAGATCACAGTGGGTGGGAAGAAACTGCTCGGGAGCGCACAACTGCGCAGAAAAGATGGCATCCTGCAGCACGGATCACTCCCACTCTCTGGTGATCTGAGCCGCATATGTCTGACCTTACGTTATGCGGACCCTCAGGCTCGTCTAGTTGCCCGCGAGCGATTGCTCGAGCGGGCAACCACGGTTGAATCTATGCTCAATCATGAAATCGAATGGGCCGAAGCTGCACGGGCAATCCAGTTCGGCCTTGAGGATGCCCTGGGGTGGATCCTTACCCCCGGCTCACTGACGGAAGCGGAAATTGAAAGAGCGCGTGAGCTCGAGCAAAAACGTTATGACGATTCTGCATGGACAGGCCGGGTGTAAATCGGGCAATGCCGAAAGTTGAGCGGGTTATTGCGAGGGGCTGGTGAAGATAACGTCCGGGAACCCGAGCGAGCGCAGCAGCCGGTAGAGGTAGGCCTCGGCGTTCAACTGTGCCTGCTCCAGAATCCCATCTTCAAGGGCAGCTTTCTCCATTTCTTGCTCGGCCGCAATTCTCGCTGCCGATTCGAGCT
>DAOUEJ010000037.1:0-3130 GCA_034430615.1 Anaerolineales bacterium
GAGGTCCCCAATGGCAGCTCCCGTCATACTTCTCATTGATGATGAGAAGGCTTACGCAAAGGTCATCAAAGAAGCTCTGGAAAAGATCGGCGTGCGAGTCCATCTTGCACATGATGCGATGGAAGCGCTCAACCTATACACCGAGATCCATCCGGACCTGATCCTGCTCGATGTAATGATGCCAGAGGTCGACGGCCTATCGCTCCTGCGCTGGTTGCGCGAACACTCCGAGCAGGACGGCGTGCCGATCCACATCGTCAGCGCAAAAGCTCAGCAGACAGATCGGGATGCGGCCATGAAAGCCGGGGCGAATGGTTTCCTGGCGAAACCGTTTACGGTTGAGGAATTACGGGCGGTCATTGTTCAATACGTCCCAGTCGAGTCTCTAAAAACGAAGTAGCATCCAGAACCAGGTTCAAGCACAATCAGTCCGGGGGTTTTGAACTGTTGCTCCCGAGTTGGACCCTGAAAGCAGTTTTGACATTTGCCCTATCTAAAAACCATAATCCGCATAGAATATAGCCTAATAAGAAAAAGGGTCCATCCTCGGACCAAAATAGTGAACTAATCTGGTGGCAAAGATCGATCGCCCTGGCGAAACTCTAATGCCAGTTCCCGGATTAGGATGCCAGCGTTCCGCTTACTGGAACCTTTATCAAGTAAGTTATTCGACTATCACCCAATCGCTGGCGCTGCGGCCGAAGACCTCCGGCGAGTACATCTCCTCCGCCTTGGCCGGCGGGGCGACAAACGTACCGGGGGTCGTGGCGCGGGCGACGTAGGTGTATTCGTAAACGCCATCCCACAGGAGTGAGGTGAAGGCTTCCGCCCGCTCATCGCGCATGTTCTGGTGTTCGTACCAGGTTCCCCACCACCACCAACCGTAGCGATAATCCGAACTGTTTGGATCCTGCGGGGTAGCACCCGACACAGCCAGGGCCGGGTTGACGGTCTCAAGGCCGGCCGGGAGGGGATCGATCAACGCAACGTGATAGCGGCGGCTGTCGGCCACCATGGTCACGCGCACCCGCACACGGGCGCCAGCCTTGATGTGCCACACTCCCTGCTCATCGCGGGTTACGTCAGCGGGATCATCGATCGCTTCATAGACGCGCTGGACCACGAACCCCATATCGAGGGCATCGAGCCGGAGGTCGGTCGGGGCATAGCGCAGACCGAGCCGGTAGTACAGGCGGCCTTCGCCTTCCTTGTTCAGGATCAGATCCTGCAGACCGCCGCCGCCCAGGGATTCATATACCAGGTAGGGCATGGGGATATCGGTCTGATGGCGTTCGGTGCTGCGGCCGGCGAACTCGTGACTGCCGGCGTAGGTGTCACCGAGCCAGATTCCAACGACAAAATCCGGGGTCTGGGCTTCGAAGGTGTTGAAGTAGCGGTCGAGCGCCAGCAGCACGAAGACGTTCTCCTGGGTGTTTCCCCAGTGACCGCGCGTACGGTGCGCGAGCAGACCATTCACGATCTTCGGGATCAGGTCGCTGCCCGGATCATCCAGGATCAGCGTATCAAGCAGGATGCCATCGGTGCGGCGGTTCGATTCGAGCAGCAAGTAAGCCTGCTCATCGAAGTCGGTGATGAAGTTGGCCGTACCAGCAGTCTCGACCACGCGGTTGCCGATGTAGCGCCGGATCTCGGTCAGTTCTGCGGATGAGGTCGGATCGTCGACCAGAGTCTGCCAGATCCAACCAACAGCATCGAGTGATAGTTTTTCTAAACCAGCTTCAGCCAGCAGATTGCGTGCCTTGGGCGCATCACGATCGCCCATCAGGTTGCGCACATAGAGCGCATAGGCACTCAGAGTTTGTCGGGTGCGCGTGCTGTACCAGTGCGGGTAGTGGCTCTCAATTTCGCGCAGGTACTGCAGGACTTGCTCCTGCATCGCCTGCGGAACTTCAAACCCTTTCAGTTCTGCCCGCTGGATCGCGTGGGCGACATGGATCGTGTTAAAGGGGATCGAATCCTGCCCGCGCCGCCAGTAGGGGAAGCCTCCATCCCAGTTCTGCAGTCCGCTCAAGCGCTCGATATCCCGGTCGACGGCTGCTTCGATCTCAGCCGGAGCCGGGAGCCCATCGGCTTCGAAGGCGCTCAACACATCCCGCAGCGCAGCGACCCCAAGGATGCGCGAGGCGAGCTGTTCCGAGCATTCGAAGGGATAGGCCACTAGGTACAACACAGCATCCGTGAGGGATTGCAGTGCCGTGGAGGAGGTCGTGATCTCCAGCCCGCCATATTGCGGGAAGACATCCAGTGGAGCCTGGACAGGTTGTAGGATCCCGCCCTGGTCGATGACGCCGTACGTAGCAAAGGCTTCGGTCGTGGCTGGAGTGTAAACAGGGAGTGAACCCTGCGCGGCGTCGCTGTAGGAACCCGAAACGGCTGCGATTTGGAAACGGGCGGTGCCAGCTCGATCGGTTGCGGCCGGGAAACGCACCTCAACCCGATCATGTGCCGGTACGTTGACCCGCAGCCCGCGTGCACCAGTGAGATCGAGGTTGCTGGTCTGGATCGCAACATCGACGGTCATTTCTTCATCGGTCTGGTTCTGGAGCACCACCGGCAGTTCCAAGCTGTCCCCAAAGTTAAGGAAGCGTGGGGCCGAGGGGCGAACCATCAAAGGCAAGCGGGCAGTGATGTTGGTTTCGGCCATCCCGAACTGACGCCCACCGGCGTCGACAGCGACAACCATCAACCGGTAGCGGGTCAGGTTGTCCGGGACACGCACGAGCACGCGTGCATTACCATTTTGATCCGTGCGCACCTCAGGCGAGAAGGCTGCCAGGGGGTTGAAATCGGTGCGGATGCGGATCGGTTGAGAGCCAGGTGCGGAAGCCATGTCTGCGGCGCCAAAGGCTTCTTCCATCGGTGCGGCCATGGGCGCTTCAGCCCTCATCTCGCCTTCCCCGCCACCTCGCCCTAACGCCTTCGAGGCATCCATCATCTGGTTGGCGAGGGCACCCGAGTCCACCAAAGAAAGCGGATCGACGAGGATGATGCTGGCCCGGGTGTAGCGGCTGTCGAGATCGGCTGATCGCATCTGGTAAAACACGGATATTGGATCGGTGAGCTGGTAGTTGGTCAGGGCCAGGATGGCTTCATCGACAACGACCAGTGC
>DAOUEJ010000038.1:0-5301 GCA_034430615.1 Anaerolineales bacterium
TTTCCCCATCATTACCTTGGGGTCCGATACGATCAGGTTGTCTTTCATAATTTCTGCCTCGACGAATCCAAAAGATTTGATGTCAATTCTCCCAAGTCAACCACTCCGGAGAAAGTTGTGGGGGTTGACTGAGCTTCAATTATAGTTTTGTTTTAGGTGTATAGAATTCTGCGCGAAACGCGCTTCGTCGGTCTCTCCTATCGTTTACTCAGTCGTCTTGAACCCGCACAAACCGCTCTCAGAATGTGGCGGGCATGCAGTGGGTGCGCACCAGCGGGGACGTGTCGCTAGACCATACTCTTGTATCTCAAGTGTGAGCGGCCGGATACAAACCTGCAAGAACAGAAAGAACCTCATCATGCTCGCCTTCTCTCATAAGGTCAATCGGGCGACGTCCTTGCAGGAGAGGTACAGGGGTGGCGAGCCAAGTTACCCCATCATCCCGGTTTACCGAGATCAAATCGAGTAGATGAGAAATATGACGAAGAGCTTCCATACGGTCACGAACTTTCGGTGATAGGGTGTCAGAAGGGCTCTCTGGAACGTACCAAGATATGGTGTTCCTTGGAAGTGAGAGTGCTATACTAGAATCACGAAGGAGCGGGTGTTACCCATAACGGCTGGACAAGGGACGGCTCCGAGCTCTGACTCGTTGCCCACGAGATGTCAGCTCGGACTGAGTGGTAACATCCGCTCTTTTTTCCTACCCGGAGAACAGGTAAAAACAGACCCCCCGGTCTGCATGCTTGGGTCAGCGATCGGATTCGTCCTACGCCTGGATCCGGTTCCGCCCCGGAGAAAAACAGCGAGCTGTTCTAGTCCATCCCGTTCAGCCTAACGTTGCGCCCAGGCCTTTTCGAAGCGATCAAGGATCGTCTCATCCCCCAATGCCTGAGAGAAATCCCTGAGCCAGGACCGGATGTAGCGAACATCGAGCTTGCTGCCCTGTCGGTAGATCACGCCCTGGATATCCGCAAGGTCCTGCGGGCGACCGGCGAGTGCCTTATGGATAATTAGATCCTCGGCGGAGCAGATCTGCACCATTCGGCCCAGTTCGATCTCAATGGATTTACATCGTTCAAAGAGGGATTCTTCATAGCCCCGGAGTGCGACGGCAACATTCACGTCGACGCCCTCGACGCTCAGAAGGAGCATGCGGGTTTCTCTGGCAAACGTCATCGGATCCGAGACGCGGGATTCAAAGGCCCTGGTAATGCGTTCCACCAGCTCGCCTAGATCCAGCGCATCCTGTACGGTGAGGTCCACATCGTGCGTGAAGCGCGGCTCGCCCCAGAACTGCAGCGCCAGACCCCCGATCAGCGCATACTTAAGCTTGAGTTTGTTTACGAGGAAATCGTGCAGGGCCAGCACGGCATGCAGTTGAGGGTTCATGACGCATCACCCTGCGATCCGGCCAGCGCCGCCATCGCTTTGCGTACCACCAGACGGTGATCGATGCCCCGAGATCCCTCCCCGCTGGCACCCTCGCTATGACCCGAGAGCCGGTTGTAGGTATCCCAGAGGTCATCGTAAATCTTGCGGGCCTCCTCGGCCGTCATGCTGCGCAGACGGATGCGCCGCTCGATATCCTGGACGGCTTCGACTGCGGAGTACCCCGCCCGCTGCCTGGTCAGCGCCCCGGGATCGACTGGGGATAACCGGGCACGTTCCGAACCGGTCGCCGTCGCCTCCGAGAAGCCGATCCCCAGTACGTCGGCCAATTCGATCACCCGGTGCAGGCTGGCCGAGGCGTACTCGGCCGCCTCATAGCGTTGGATCTGCTGCTTGGGCATGTCCATGGCCTGCGCGAGCCTTTCCTGTGACCAGCCCTTCGCCACCCTGGCTTTGACCAGCGCGGAGCCCAGGTCCCGAAGGGTTTCCATTTCAACGAACATGCCCCCTGCCCCGCGCAGGGATTCATAGCTCGCGACCGCAAGCGCCAGTGCAACGACCTGCGCCTGCAGTTCGTCGAGCCGCTCTCGCTCGTCCTGATCCAGGACGCGCTGCGTGCTCGCCCGGGCGTCGACCAGTTCCTCCCTCAGCAGACGAAGGCTGGCCTTGCCGCGTCTGTAGGTCCAGTCGTTGCGGATCTTATCCATGCTAGTTATTCCCATCCTGCAATTATACATCATGACATCTTTTTTGTTGTCTTGCTTGATCTATTTTCCGGCACTGCATGGGTACCAGGCAGCGGGCGAATTGGCTGGTCTGACCGAGACGGTTCATTTGCTCCGCTCGCCCGCGAACGCTGCACGCTTGCTCGAATCGCTCGCCCGTGCAATGAAAGGCGAGGGTGAGATCATGACGGTGGATGAACTCATAGCTGAGGTTGGCATTGACGAGTGAAAAGTGCGAGGCTGTTTTTCAGCCGGAGTTCATTGAGGATCTCATGTTCTGGGTACAGAATGATAGCAAAACGGCTCTCCGAGTTCTCAAGCTTATAGAAGATATTTTATGCGACCCATCCGAAGGTATCGGAAAGCCGGAACCTTTGAAATATCTGGCTCCTGATACCTGGTCCCACCGGATTACTCAGGAGCACCGCCTCGTAAATTTGGTCGGCACAAGCCGAATAGATTTCCTGCAGGCTCGATACCATTACTAAAACTTCCCTTTGAGCGTTGAGATCGGTTGTCCTCGTTATTACGAACGTCTCCTCTTAAGCATCCAATGAGTAGTTTACTCGCCCTCTCTTGAGCGTTCCTTGAACCTTATTATCAGAAGCAACGAAATCGCGACTGATTTCTAGAATAACTCGGAGTAGTTCCTCTCTCAGGAACTGAGCAAACCTAATTATCGGGAACCAAGGCATTCACAACGTGATCCTTCTCGGATGTCAGGCTAATAATTCGACGTTCGGTGTTTCTTTTACTTCCACAAATGGGGGGTCGTGTCACCCATCGGTCGGTGCCGCTTCCATTAAACCTCTCGATTGTTTCCCGAAGACTTTCCTCACGTACCGATGGCTCCTCCTCTCAACTGCAAACCGCCGCGCCCCTCTCTCTTGAGCCGACAGCTGTTTGCAGGTTAGCGGCTCAAGCGAGCAGAAGGCGAATGTCGTTTTCTCTGATTGTTCGAAATACAAATTCAGATTATAATAATTACGATTTGTATAGCATGTTTTGCGGGAGGGGCCGTGTTTATTGACCGCGAATCTGAAATCTCTACGCTCGAGGAAATGCACCGGTCTGACCGGGCTGAGCTTTTCGTCCTATACGGACGGCGCCGAGTTGGAAAGACCGAGTTGCTGCGTGAGTTTTGTGCTCGAAAGCAGCACCTCTTTTTCATCGCCACTTTAAGCTCGGATCGCGATCAGTTAGCCACGTTTTCCCAGCAAATATGGGGCGCCACGCACTCAGAAACGCCCGATGGATTTACCTTCCCATCCTGGGAAGCGGCTTTTCGAGCGTTGGATGATCTGTCTGGCCGCCCGGTCGTTGTGCTGGATGAGTTTTCTTATCTAATCGCCGGGAATAAAGCCATTCCATCCATCCTCCAGAAGGTCTGGGATGAAACCCTCAAGGACTCCAAGGTATTTCTGATCCTCTGCGGCTCCTATGTGGGGTTGATGGAAAGCGAAGTTCTAGGATACCAAGCTCCACTTTACGGCCGCCGAACGGGCAGCCTTTTCTTACGGCCTCTGGATCTACCGGCGGCAGCAGACTTCTTCCCTAGTTATTCAGCTATTCAACAGATTGAAGCCTGGTCAGTGCTCGGGGGCATGCCCTACTACTTGCAAACCTTCGACGGTTCGAAGGGCTTGTTTGCCAACATTCACCGGCACATCCTGGACACAGGCGGCCGACTATATAACGAACCCCGCCTTGTGCTGATGGAGGAACTGCGTGAGCCCCGAAACTATTTCTCGATTCTTCGCGCGATTGCCCAGGGGAGAGCCCGTCTCAATGAAATCGCACAAGGCTCTGGGGTGGGAAGTGCAAATACTGCTGCCCGGTATCTTGATATCCTGCAACAGATGCACCTTGTTGAGCGCCGGGTTCCAGCTACGGAGAGCCGGCCGGAAAAAAGTAAAAAGGGGATCTATCAAATAACTGACCCGTTCCTTCGATTCTGGTTTCGGTATGTTCAATCGCATATGGGTTCACTCGAGTTAGGTCTTGCCGGCGCCATCTTAGCGCAACGTATCCGTCCAACATTCGATATTTACGTTGGTCAAGCCTTCGAAGAGGCGTCACGAACTCACATTGTGCACCTTGCACGTGAAGGAGCACTTCCCTTCTTGCCCGAGCGAATTGGGAGTTGGTGGGATCGTAACGCTGAGATTGATGTCGTTGCAGTCAGTGACACAGAGCGTTCAATCCTATTTGGGGAGTGCAAATGGACCTCCCGCCCAGTGGGAGTGAACATCTGGCGCGACTTGAAGGATAAAGTTCAAAACCTAATTACAGAGAAGCGTTTTCAACACGTCTACTACATGCTTTTCAGTCAGAAAGGATTCACGCCCGCGATGCGGGTTGAAGCGAAAGCGGAGCAGGTTTGTTTAATCGAACCGCAGGAAATGGTGCAGTGGGATATTGTCCGACTCTTCGAGCACGACAAGGAAAACTGATTGTAAATACCTCTGGAATAGGTTATCTCGAGCGTCTCCAATGTGCAGCGATGTGTATTCTTCCGGACAATGGACTCATTCGTCCCGGGAGCCCGATCGAGGCCGTTTGTTTCCGAATCTCCTGGGCGCATTTATCCGCAATCGATCGACTGGAGAGAAGGGATCATACTGAAGCTGAACCTGATCCTTCACCAAGCCCAGGTAACGTTTCGTTGTTTCAAGTGTTTCGTGCCCAAGGATCCGCTGCAGGGATATTAAATCTCCACCATTCATCAGATATTTCACGGCGAAGGTATGCCGGAACAGTTGAGCGTGCAGGCTTCGGACGCCGCTGTTCATCTTCAAGCGGTACATGATCGAGGTGAGCGATACCCTGTTCATCGGCGTGCCCTCCACCGACAAGAAAAGTTGGTTAACCTCAGGCTGCGCGGGGTGCGGTCGATGTCCATCGATGTAATGAAGGAACGCTATTCCGGTGCGGACTCCGAAGGGCACAATTCGCTCCTTGTTACCTTGACCGACGATACGAATTTGGCGCGTTTCGAGGTTCAGATCGGGCAACCTGGCACTCGCGACCTCGCTGATTCTCGGGCCTGAATCCAGCAGCACCAGAAATACCCCAATGGGAACTGGCCCACGCTTGATCTTGAATGTTATTGTAGTAGTATATTACTAATCTATGAAATACGGAGTTGCGTATGTCTAATAAAGAAGAACTGACCAGGGTAACC
>DAOUEJ010000039.1:0-4236 GCA_034430615.1 Anaerolineales bacterium
CCCCAAATGCCTGACCGTCAGGGGATCGTGCCTGCCAGCGGCTGATATGTTCACCTGGATCCGGCGGTGCTCGGAGCACGATCTGCAGCACGGCTGAGGCTCCGGCCCGAGCAGGGTAGAGCGCGATCTCATCCGGCCCGACGAACCCCTCACCACCTACATTGATCAGGCGGTAGCCAGTAGTCCAATCACAGCTACCGCTGTTGCGTACCATCCAGCGTTTATCGAGCTCACTTCCAGGCTCAACTATAGACAGGTCAGGAATCGTCAGGTCTTCCACAAATTCCGCGTCGTTCAGACATCCATCCTGGCTCTTCACAGCATCCGTATCCGGTGGCAGCATAACCTGCGTTGGGCGGGGTAGTTCGACCGGGGCGGGAGTCCAGGCATGGGTTGGCTGTATATCAGGTTCGGAAGTTGAAGAGCAACCGAAGAGCAGAAGCGAAACGGCAAGCAGAAGGAGGCGGAGTCTACCTGATATGTGTGAAACGTTCACAACCAGATTATAGCTCTACGCAGGACTCCGGCATAATCGAGGCGCTTTCGGACGTTCGGTTGACAGCACAAGAAACGTAAGGGCAGGGTGACCGTGCTCTTATAATATGCTGGATTCTCGCGGTGGAAAATCCGAGCAGGATGGCTGCAACCTTCCGGGCCTGACCAAAGCTCGCAAGGATCATAAGGGTTACGCCTCGTCGTTGATGACCTCCGGGTCCATCTCCTCCGCCTCGATATACTCCTCATCCTCAGAAGAGTGGCCGGTGAGCAGGCCAGCTTGATGGCTGATGGCCATGTCGATCTCCATCGCCATACCCGGGTTTTCCCTCAGGAACGATTTTGCGTTCTCTCGCCCCTGCCCCAGGCGGGTTTCACCGTAGTTGTAGAATGAACCCCGCTTATCGATCAGCTCGAGTTCAACCCCCAGGTCGAGGATGTCCCCGCTGCGCGAGATCCCCTCGTTGTACATCACATCAAATTCAGCCACCTTGAACGGTGGGGCGACCTTGTTCTTCACCACTCTCACACGCACCCGGTTCCCGACCACTTCCTGCCCGACTTTGATGCTCTCGATCCGGCGCACATCCAACCGCACCGAGGCATAGAACTTCAACGCCCGTCCCCCGGTCGTCGTCTCCGGGTTGCCGAACATCACCCCGATCTTCATCCGCAGCTGGTTCGTGAACACGACGGCCGTGTTCGTCTGCTTGATCGCCCCGCTCAACTTGCGCAGCGCCTGGCTCATCAGCCGGGCCTGCATCCCCATCGTCGCATCCCCCATGTCGCCTTCGATCTCGGCCCGTGGCACCAGCGCCGCTACGCTGTCGATCACCACGATATCGACCGCACCGCTGCGCACCAGCGTCTCGGCGATCTCCAATGCCTGCTCGCCCGTGTCCGGCTGCGAGATGTATAGATCATCGACGTTCACCCCACAGCGTGCGGCGTAGGTCGGATCGAGGGCATGTTCCATATCGATGTAGGCGCACACGCCTCCCAGGCGCTGCGCTTCGGCCACAAGATGCTGGCAAAGCGTCGTCTTGCCCGAAGCCTCCGGACCGAAGATCTCGGTCACCCGCCCACGCGGCAGACCGCCCACCCCCAGCGCCAGATCGAGCGCCAGAGACCCGGTGGGGATCACTTCGACCTGCAGGTGGTGTGCTTCACCCAGGCGCATCACGGCTCCGTCCCCGAATCGCTTCTTGATTTCTGTAACTGCAGACTCGAGGGCTTTTGTGCGGTCACCGGGCATAGGAATTTTCCTGGGTCATCTTGGAGTGTTTTAGTGCTGAATAGGTGGAGTCTACCTGAGTTTAGGGGTCAAAGCAAGCTGGCCGGGATCGGCCATGATGAGAAAACGAAACAGCGATGGAAGGCTTCCACCGCTGGATGAGGACACCCCGCTATGCCGTGTGCGACGTGATTTTGAACCTGCTTTCGCAGGCGGGGCCTTACCCGGGTGATCCGCCTTGGCCGAAGCCTATCGCGTCACACCCTGGACATCAGGCCCCATTTGATTCGTGTTGGCTCAAAATCTCTTGCCGCATCACGTACACAGCAGGGTATATACTTGGTATACCACGTTCACTAGTGCTTGACAATGTCTGCACTACGAATCAGCCGTAATTTTAAGATGAAGCTCCCGCAGTTGGACTTCATCAGCCAGCGAAGGCGCCCCGGCCATGACATCGCGTGCGGCCTGATTCTTTGGAAAAGCGATCACTTCGCGGATGTTCGGCTCGTCCGCCAGGAGCATTACAAGCCGATCAAGACCTGAAGCGATGCCTCCATGCGGGGGTGCCCCGTACTCAAAAGCCTCCAACATATGGCCAAATTGAAGGCGCGCTGACTCCATGTCTTGGCCGATCAATGGAAAGATCTTCTCTTGCAGCTCACGGTCATGGATTCGAATGCTGCCTCCAGCGACTTCGCTGCCGTTGAGGATCATGTCGTACTGCGAGCCGCGCACCGCACCCGGGTCAGAATCGAGCAGCTCAAGATCCTCGATCAGGGGCATGGTGAATTGATGTTGGCTTGGATCCCAGCGAGCTTCCTCCGCGTTCCAGGTCATCAGTGGAAAGTCAATCACCCAGCAGAATGCCAGCAGATCAGGATCACGTAATCCAAGGGAATCGCCCAGGTGTTCGCGCAGGCGACCCAGTGAGTCGTATACGATTCTGGGCTGATCGGCCACACACAAGAGGAGATCACCCGCCACAAGGCTGCTACGTCTACGCAGTTCGGACAGGGTTTCATCCTTGATGAACTTCGTGAAGGACGATCGCTCCTGACCATCCTCACCAACCGCCAGGTAGGCCAGCCCCTTGGCTCCGAATTGACCGGCGTACGCGGAAAGGTCGTCGATGTCCTTGCGGCTGTAGTTGCCACATCCCCGGGCGTTGATCGCGCGCACTTGCCCACCGGACGCGACAACCTTCTCGAAGACCTGGAAGCCGCTACCGGCTGCCAGATCGGTCAGGTCGATCAACTCCATCTCGAAGCGAAGGTCCGGGTTATCCTTCCCGAACCTGTTCAAAGCCTCGGCATAGGTCAATCTCGGCCAGGGCGAGGCGAGTAAGCGCTTCTGCGGAACAAGCTCGGCGACCATCTCGGTATACATCGGTTCCATTAATTGGAGAATATCCTCACGTTCAACAAACGACATTTCGATATCGAGTTGGGTAAACTCGGGCTGCCGGTCACCGCGCTGATCCTCATCCCGGAAACAGCGTGCGATCTGGAAATATTTCTCTATGCCGGCCACCATCAGCAGCTGCTTCAACTGCTGCGGCGATTGCGGTAAGGCGTAAAACTCGCCTGGATAGAGCCGAGCTGGCACGAGGTAGTCCCGGGCGCCCTCGGGCGTAGTCTTGAACAAGATCGGTGTCTCGATCTCCCAAAATCCTTGCCGATCAAGGACGTCACGAATGTATTTGATCACTTGATGACGGAATCCGAGATTACGCTGCATCCGCTCTCTGCGAAGGTCCAGGTATCGATACTTAAGTCGCACCATCTCCTCGACCTCGGTTTCTTCATTGATTGGAAAGGGCGGAGTCTTGGCTGGATTGAGCACGGTCAGGCGTTCGACCTCGACCTCCACTTCACCCGTGGGCAGGTCGGGGTTCTCCATCCCCTCTGGCCGTCGTCTTACCACTCCCTCGACCTGGATCACCCACTCATTGCGGACTTCGGCTGCCGCGTCATGCGCTTGTGCAGCCTGTTCCGGGTTGGCGACAACCTGGACGATCCCCGAGCGATCCCTGAGATCAAGAAAAGTAACGCCCCCATGGTCACGCCGGCGATCCACCCAGCCAGCCAGCGTGACTCGCTCTCCCACAAGACCAGCGCTTAATTCACCACAGGAATGTGTCTTCAGCATTGTGCCTCCTCCCCCCGAAAAAGATACGCCGCCCGGTTTTTGTGCTCTCGGGCGGCGGTTGTGCTCAGCTCGTTCTGCTTAAGCAGACGCACACTCTCCCGCCAATTGTGACCGGGGATTAGCGTCCTGCAGGATCAGATCGTGTGTCGGCTGGATGATCATATTGGAGTGATTATAGCATCCTGCGTCCAGCCGGGTCAACGCGAGCGGAACAAAGAGTAGTGTCCCACAATTGCCGAGTGAAGATGAGAAGTAGACCGACCTGAGACGAGTTTAATCCTCATTCGGTCGCGGTTTCCAGTGCTTCAGATCTCTTTCGTCAATGCTTAACCTCCTTTGTCGATCCAACACAAATT
>DAOUEJ010000040.1:0-4562 GCA_034430615.1 Anaerolineales bacterium
AAGGCGATGAACTGGAAAGGGTAGGGAAGGAAGGTAATCAGCTCGGATTCGATCAGCGCCGAAAAGAGCCCCAGGCATTCGGCCCGATTAAGTTCACCGGACTCGTACTCGCAGATCAGCTGCATGGTGCCAATGAGCGACATCTCTGCTCCCTGCGCCAGCAGATCAGTTCGCTGATTTTTTCTTCCCGGGTCAGGATTGGGCCAGTGCAGGTAGCCACGTGATTGCAGGATGGCCTGGATGCGCTCGTAGTTGATGTGACGGTACAGGGCCGGGTCAAAAGGCACCGTGGCCTTTTTGTTCTTATCAAGCAGTTCGCGCATAATCATCGCCTCCGATGGGCTGTCCCGAATAATATTTCTCCCGGTTTTCCTTCAGGATCTGGATCACCTCCCAGCTGTTCAGGAGCGGAACCCTGTAGAACCCGGCCGCGGAAATGGCACGGTAAACACCCTTCGGATCGGGCGGCTCGCGCCACAGGCTGCAAATTCCTACAATTTCTGCGGCTGCCGCACGCCATCCTGTCTTGTGTAATATAATCTTACCGAAGCCTTGTACCAGCGCGGCAAACATCAGGTCGCTAGGGATGTAAGATCGGGTTTGTATACCCTCCCTGACGTACATGTCCGCCATCCAAAAAGCGTTAAGGGCGTAGATGCCGCAGGTGCAATCCTCACAGGGAATGCAGCTGTCAGGGTGCTCCGGGAAGGGCGAACTGTGCAGGCAGATGGCCTCCTGCCGCGCCTCAGGCCAGGGGATATCGCTTATGAATCCCGTCGGGGCTTTTTCGCTGATCGTCCACTTCATCACCCGGATTCCGTACATCAACTGGCCTCCCTTCCGGTTTCGGCCGGCTCACGTTTTGGCCATTCCGGGGCAGGTATGGCGTCAGGCTTGTTCTCGCGCTGCGGCCAGTCCGGAACGGGGATGGGCAGCGAACGCTCGCGTTCGGGGACGTAGATCGTGCGTAAGGGTTTGCCGATATTCATTTGACTCTCCTTAGTACTGGGATAGTTGTCTGACATCATGACCGCTTGCACCTTTGTAAGAGTGAGTTCATGTCCTGTGTGATGCCGCTCATAGTTCCCTCCGAAACAGCTCATGGATCGGGTGAACAAGACGACCTGCCTTCTTCAGCTGGGGGAGCAAGTACCAGCCCCAGTCGTCTATCACGCGTATGAAGATCCGCAGGTCATCGGTTGAAATGCTGCCTTGTTCATACTCGCGTATCAGCTGGGACCAACGCGTGACCAGGAATGCCATATGGGCTCTTTCCGGTAGTGGTTTCATCGCAGCAATACTCCAGGCTCGCCTAAGAGCAATCTGATACCAATCACTCTTCAGCTCCACTTCCAGGCATCAGCGGCACAAACGGTTGCAGTGCCCAGCGGCCGATCACGACCGAGGCCGGCTCGCCTGGGCCATAACTGGGATGCTCAAATTCTCGGGGGAAGGAGATCAGCCGGCTGAAATCGCCGCTGGTGTAGGCGCGCATCGCCAGCAGGCACGCGCACAGCACCTCCGCCGGCAGCGGTCCGCCGAACGTGCGCAGCAGGTGCCGGGCGACGGCTTTTGCCGCGGGCTCTGCCAGGATCGGCAGGGGTGGGGTGGAGTACTGTAGTTCAGGACTTTCGAGTACGGTTGGGTGTGCCATCGGGCGCTCCTTTTTCTATGGGCGTATCCCGTGGCGCCACCCGCAAGGGGGGTAGGCGAATTTCTTTTCGCACCTAGTCCAGCCTGAAAAGAAAACGTCCGCTGCTCCAGCATCAGGAGAGCGGACATGCGCCTGGACACTTCGTTGTCTGATCTGGGATAACCCATTCAGACCACATCCCCGTCTAGCGGGAGGCACCTTGGGTGTCCTACCCAGGTTGCCGGGCTCTTTCGAGCCGCTCCTAATGCTGTCACCATTATACACATTTATGAGGATTTTCAACCCCTGACTTTTGTTGGATCCCTGACGGGGTTGCACCCGTAAGATGGAGCGATTAACTTGCATAGGCGGATGACAGCGACCAAAATGGACCCATGGATCTGCGAATACGTTTCCGCGGCGCCCTGCTCGGTATGGCCGCCGGCGATGCACTCGGCACCACGCTCGAATTCAAACCGCCCGGCACCTTCGAGCCGATCACGGACATGCTCGGCGGTGGGCCCTTTAGACTCGCACCCGGCCAGTGGACCGACGACACTTCGATGGCGCTCTGTTTGGCTGCCAGCCTGGTCGAGTGCGGCAAGTTCGATCCCTGGGGCCAGTGCGAACGCTACCTGCGCTGGCTGCGCGATGGCTACATGAGCTCAACCGGGACCTGCTTCGACGTGGGCAGCACGGTGGGCACGTCCCTGCTGCGCTACGCCGAATCGCTTGATCCACGCGCCGGTCCCACCGCACCGAACACGGCTGGCAACGGCTCGCTCATGCGCCTTGCGCCGGTCCCGCTCTTCTTCGCCCAAGACCCAGTGCAAGCCATCTTCTACGCCGGGGAGAGCTCGCGCACGACGCACGGCGCGCAGGAGTGTGTCGACGCCTGCCGCTATTTCGCCGGGCTGATCATCGGCGCGCTCCAGGAACGGTCCAAAGACGAGCTGCTCTCACCCATGTTCTCGCCGGTTGAGGGCTTGTGGGAGCGCGAGCCGCTGGCTCCTAAGATCGCCGCGATCGCCGCCGGCTCCTTTATAAGGAAGGAACCGCCGGATATACGGGGTGGGGGGTATGTCGTTCATTCCCTTGAAGCGGCGCTGTGGGGGTTCTACAAGACGGACGATTTCCGGTCGGGCGCGCTCATGGCCGTCAACCTGGGCGATGACGCCGATACGACGGGTGCGGTCTACGGCCAGATTGCCGGCGCCTACTACGGTGAGGAAGGGATTCCAAGCGAATGGAAATCCTTGCTTGCTGAAAGAGTATTGATAATCGACCTTACGAATAAACTATTCAGGCTTGCATTTACCTAAGCAAGAAACCAAATTAGAATCAACGCATGGGTGATGGATGGATTACCACAAGAAAAGCAGCTGAGATCAGTGGATACCATCCTGAGCATGTGCGCTGGTTGATAAGACACGGAAGGATTCGAGCAAGAAAATTCGGAATCGTGTGGCAGATACACCATAGATCATTTATTAGATATATCGAGGAATCAGCTGCTTCAGAGGATGGAAGAAGAGGTCCCAAATCCTGAAGAATATAGTATAATCGTACTGTAGCATACAATACATTAGTTGAAAGGATCGGGCCGCAAACGTGCTGTCACACGCGTGCGACCCTGACCCAACCGTCGGTTGACCGACGGCGGGCTACCAGGATTGTAGCACCATGGGCAACCCGCAGTCACGACGGGTTGCCCATTTTGATTCTGGGGAGGTGAAGACTTGGATCAAGGGAGTACGAAACAAGGCGTGATCATGGACCGATTTCGGGATTGGATCCAGATCGAGGTCGCACAGGGCGATGCAAGCATCCACACGCTTCGATCCTATCAGAGTTCCGTCTGGGGATTCTTCGCCTGGTGCCAGGCTCGCGACATCGACTCAACCGAGGCGACCGAGGATGAAATCAAGCTCTTCCGATCCCACCTCATCCAATCTGGCTACAAACGTGGAACCATAAAAACGAAGCTCGCCGGTGTCCATCGATTCTTTGACGCACTTCAGGATTGGGATATCCGATTGGATAACCCCGCTGCGAAAGTGAAGTCGAAGCGAGATCTGACATCACAAGCCGAAAAGATCGCCGAGAAGTTCATCCCTGATCGTGAAACATTCCTAACACTCTGGGATCAGCCCGACAACTCATCGACAAAAGGAATCCGTGACCGGGCAATCCTCCGAGTACTCTGTTTCACCGGTATCCGAGTTTCGGAGCTCTGCTCTTTGGATCTAACTGACATCAAGAACTCCGGCAATCCGCAGTTGCTCATTCGAGGGGGTAAGGGACGAAAGCGCCGGTATGTGCCTCTGGGCGATCAAGAATTGGGGATTATTCAACATTGGGTGGATGTGCGGGAGGACGTGGCGAGCGATCGCACTCAAGCGCTCTTCCTGACATTGGATCATCGAACGAGGGGCAGGAGTTTGGGGACGCGAGGGGCTAGATCGATCGTTAACCATTATCTCCGAGAGGCAGGGTTGAAGCAGCCTGGGCGTTCATGCCACGCGCTGCGGCATTCGCTGGCGACCTGGCTGCTCGAAGCGGGGGTTCCCACAGAGGCCATCGCAGACCTGTTAGGTCATTCCTCAATTGCGATCACGGCGGTTTATGCCAAGGTTGTGGACATGTATAAGTACACGCCGAGCGAGGTTCTATCGGAGAGATAGATATTTCTGGTTCCTATTACTCTTGTAAGCAGATCCACACGAAGGTTGGAGTTCGATACCCCCTTTTACCGGATGCAATCTCGCAGTCTGTAACTACCCCCATAGTACGATATTAGGTTCGTATCAATTCATTCTCACAAGTCCGTTCAATAAATCTTCATCGATCCGGGCCGGCGAATGAGATAAATTTACAATGATGTGCTTGTTTCTCCAACAGCTTTCTCATATGCTTGGGGGTGCAAGGT
>DAOUEJ010000041.1:0-16172 GCA_034430615.1 Anaerolineales bacterium
ACGACGATCGTATTGAGCACCGCCTGGGCGTCGATGTGCTGGTTGAAGGCTGCGAACATGAGCGGATTGAGGGGTTGCGGACCGTCGGAGGGGTAGTGTTGTGTCAGCAGGACGGCTGGAGTGCTGAATTCGAATGTGACGGTTTCCGCCAGCTCGCCACCGGTTGCCGATCGGGTTCCGGCGGGCACGGTGACCGTGTACTCAGTCGCCATGGGAAGCCGGTCGATTAAGCTCGAGTCAGCCTGAAAGTTGAGAGTCTTTGTCCCGAGCCAACGCCATGTGCCGGGAAGATCAGGCTCGAGCCGGACCGGAACCTGTGCTGCGGTAAGGTCCTCCAGCGTGGCAAGTGGGACCATGGGCTGGTTGAAGGTGATGCTGACGAAGGGCGCGATCGGGATCTCGCCCTCCGGTGAGTAGCGCAGGATCTCGAGGGGTCCTGAATCCACAGGACCTTGTTCGATCGCCACCGGTGGTGGCGGGAAGGGCTCTTCGACTGTTTCGCCCGTGCGTGGGGGTGGTATGACATCATCTGGCAGACGGAAGTCATCCCGGTCACCCTCATCGGGCAGTAGTTCCGGCAGACGGGCATAGATCAAGGCCAGGTCGCCTTCGCTGAGGGGTACGCCGGCAGCAAGCGGGGGCGGTTGGGGTGTCTCAAGCTGTTCCTGCCCTTCGCTCAGGGCTACTGTGAGCGGTGTCATAGCCGCAGCTCCAGCACCGGGTGCCTCCGGGCTGCTCAGGTTGGCCGGGATCACCACACCGGGAGCCCCGCCGAGATTCAGTTCAAAGATGAGGTAGGCTGCCCCTGCAGAGATAATGATAAGACCGAGAAGCAGCAGGCGCAGCCAGTATCGACGGAAGAAACTCTTTGAATCCGTAGCCATGGTCGTAACCTTCCTTCACTCGGGACGGGTTCTGGAGATCTATGCTCCATCATAGGTAAGGACGCAAAATGATGCCAGCAGGTTCCTACCAATATACAGTTGGTGTTCTCATTGTTGACCCTCGCTGAAGATCGAACCAAAGCGAGCAGGTACTAAAAGCATCAAGGATCCTGAACTATCGAATGCGATCCAGCGCGAGGTCCAACCAGTATTACAGGCTCCTGTTCAATATGCAGGGAAATGCCCTTGAGATTCTTAAGTAAGCATCTCAGGCAAAGGATCGGGTAACCCGAACCTTGGAAGTCTTACTCAAGCATGGTGAGACTCGGCCTTGGGGAAAACCGGAAGTTGTATGGATATTTGAAGCGAGCTAGCGGAGTTCAGTGCGGGATTACGATAGCCTTCCCCTAGCTGAGGCGGATTATTTCCTCTTGGTTGTAAGTGCCTTGTAAGTTCATCTTCCTAGGTCCCGCTCTATCATGGTGGGGTGACCACCGATTCTAAGCCCTATCCCGCAACGTCAATTTCGGCGCAAGTGCAGGATTCCCTGCAACGGATGCTTGGCCGCGCTGTCACCTGGTTGGAACCAGCAGCAAGGACGAACCAGGCCCCCGATATTATGAAGCAGCTTGTGCGGACGATCTTTGAATACCAGTTTAGTGAGATGATTCGGCAGGAACCATCTCCCGACCCAGAACCCCAAGTACGCGAGTGTGAGCCTATTGATGAGGCTCTCCGAAGTCTGCTTGGGAAACGCTACCCTCAGCATGCCGAGCAAACTGGCAGCCTGTTCGGACGCTTCTCCAAGTGTTCAGAGATGCGTTTGTTAAGGGAGCGCATACGTCAGGAAACTTATCGAGTGATTTTTCGGCACACAATTGAAGAGATCGATATTAAGGCCGGTGATGCAGCCGGTGCCAATACAGATGATGTGGTCGAGCAGGTTCGTGAGCCTTTCCTGCAGAAGCTTTATCTCCTTCAGGGTGGGGATCCGGTTCAGTTCCGAAGGGAACGTAAGCTCCAATCGATCCTGGATAGGTTCGACCGACAGATCCAGGCCTTGCTCGACTGGTGCGTATCGCTCCTCCCCTACCATGCGCCCGCACTGGGTGATCAAGACCCGCATGCAATCCTGGTGCGGGCGTCACGACGGTAGCGCCAAGTCTTAACGCAACCGGGTATTACCGGCCCTTCCACCTCTTTAATCCACTCGAGCAACCTGAGATCGGCGCTGATTTCAATATATGCTTCTCAGTGCAGAGTATCTATTGAGCCACTGCGTCTGACCGCGTAAGGTTAAGGGTACTTTCCAGCCTGTAGGGTCGAAAACTGACCGGGCAGCGGGTGATCTCATTCTGGAGTCATTGGAGCAGATACGGTGAGTGTAACGAATGCATTTCACGACCTGATCGCGGCACTGCAGGATTCATTGGAGACAGCCATGTCAAGCAGCGCCAAGGCATTTGAGGGCGGTGAATTTGAGGCGGCGCAGAAGACAGCTGACCGGGGTAAGGCAGTTCAGTCGATCCTTGCAGCAGCGGAAGGGTTGAAGTCGCAGTGGGAAGGGATCGAAGATAACGGCGATCTGGCTGATGATCGCTGGGAGGTCCAGGTTGCCCTGGAACCCACACAGGAGGACCTGATCTTCCCCGTGCTGTATGTCCTCGACCAGGCTGGCGGCAACGCTCCCTCGGAGGAGATCCTGGACCGGGTCGAAACCCTGCTCAAGGAAAAGCTCACGCCGGAGGAGTTCGACACGCTGAGTGAAGGTTGGTCGGGCCCGCTGCGCGGGTCAGTTGAGAAGCTTGAGCGGGGCAGATGGCACGTCGGGGCTTGATCCATGCCAAGGGCCAACCCGGGCATTGTGGAACCTGACGCCACAGGGGCGCATGAGCCTGCTCGAGCAGCAGGGGTAAGAAACTCGGGGGCGCAGTCGCGCCCCCGAGTTGTATCTCTTAGAGTCTCTCCTTCTTGTTGCTGCTAGCGCGAGACAATATTTCTCCCCGCCACCTTGGCTCGGTACAGCGCTTCGTCGGCGATGAGGATCAACTCGGGGGGTGAAAGCACGACTCGGGTCTTTTCTGCCACGCCGATACTGATCGTCGGGGTGGCCTCGTGCCCGTTGAGTTTGAAGGTATGGCTGGCGATACGTTCACGAATATGTTCACCCAGGGCTTCGGTCTTTTCCAGCGTCCGGTTGCGGATGAAGGCAATGAATTCATCTCCCCCGTAGCGGCAGACCATGCCCTTATGTCCAACAGCCTTGCCTATAAGTTTGCCGCATTCGGATATGGTGTGCGAGCCCATGATATGGCCATAGGTATCGTTGATCTGTTTCAATCCGTCCATGTCCATCATCAGCAGGGATAGCCGGGTACCAGTGATTAGTGCCTGGTCGAAAGCCCGGCGGAATTCGCGATCGAAGACGCGTTTGACCGGCAGACCGGTCAATTCGTCGATATTCATGAGTTCATCGAGCCGGGTGCGGTATCGATCCTCATAGGCATCCTCAAACGTAAATTTGAGAATCGTGGAACCGATGAAGATCTTATCGCCTTTCTTGAGGGGGGCATCCGTAATTCGCTGGGAATTTACGAGCATGCCATTACGGCTGGCAAGATCGGTTACCGAGTACTGGTCCTGGCTGGCCTTGTAATCGATGCGGGCGTGCATGGCTGAGACGGTCCGATCGGAGATGACGATGTGTGCCTGACCCGGGTCGCGTCCGATCACTGTGGCAACGTCCTTTAAATGGAAACGTCTACCGAGCTCGCCGCCGTTCATGACGATAATAACGGGGGTTTGTCTGGAAAGCTTGGTCTCCAGTGAGGTATCAGATTTACTCTCGTAGGTTTCTTCGAGCGCCGGTCGCAATCCCTCTCTCCTCCAGGTGTGCCGCCTATCTCATTCTATAGCGCGCGGGGAGGAATCCGGGGTGGGAAAATTGTTCTATTCGCCGGCTGGTCCAATCCCGGGGTTGGGTCGATAATAGTGATGTTCGCATTGAAACCGAGGGATCTGCCATGACAATTGTACTGAACGGATCGAAGCTTACGATCGAATCACTCGTCGCAATCGCACGCGGTGGAGAGAAGGTTGCTCTCGATCCAGATGCACTCGAGCGCATACGCGTCTGCCGGGCCATGCTTGAAAAGAAGATCGCCGCCGGCGAGATCATGTATGGAGTCAATACCGGGATCGGCGAGTTTTCAGAGGTCATGCTTAATGACGACCAGGTCAAGGATTTCCAGCGCTACTTAATCTATAACCACGCGGCTGGGATCGGCGATCCAGCGCCGATCGAGTACGTGCGCGGAGCCATGGCCGGCCGGATCAATGTCCATGCCCACGGCAACTCGGGCTGCCGGCCTGAAATCACCTTGACCCTGGTCGATATGCTCAACAAGGGCGTTACCCCCGTCGTGTGCCAGAAGGGCTCGGTTGGTGCCTCCGGTGATCTGGCGCCGATGTCCCAGATCGCACTGCTGATGATGGGTGAGGGTGAAGCCTATTTTCAGGGCGAACGCTTGCCGGGGAAAACAGCCATGGAGCGGGCCGGGATCGAGATCCCGGGCTTGAAGGCGCGCGATGGGTTGGCTGTGATCAACGGCTCGAATTTGCTCACGGCGATGAGCGCGCTACACGTGTATGACATGCAGCGGACATTGATCCAGGCTGAGATCGCCTGCGCCATGTCGCTGGAGGCCTTGCTCGCCAACCTGAAGCCCTATGACGCCCGCCTGCACGAGGTGCGCGGTTTTCCAGGCGCGATCCGCTCGGCGAAGGCGATCATGAAATGCATCCAGGGCAGCGACCTGCAAACAGGCAAGATGAAGACGAAAGTGCAGGATGCCTACTCGATGCGGTCAAGCCCACAGGTGATCGGCGCCGCGCATGATGCGCTTGCGTATGCCCATAAGCAGGTCGAGATCGAGCTCAACGGTGTGGGTGATAACCCGATCTTCTTGCCGGAATTCGAGCTAGCGTTGACCGGCGCCAACTTCCAGGGCTCACCAGTAAGCTTGCCGATGGACCTGGCCGGTACAGCGCTCACGATGGTCTGCGTACTTGCGGAGCGACGGTTGAACCGGCTCACCAACCCGGCCTTGAGCGTTGGCCTCCCCGCTTTTCTCACAAAGGGGGCCGGTATGTTCTCGGGGATGATGCTCAGCCAATACACGGCCGACAGTCTGATCGTCGAGCAGCGTATCCTCTCCAACCCGGCCAGCATCCAGTCCATCCCGGCTGCGGCCGACCAGGAAGATTTCGTCTCGATGGGGATGAACACGGCCATCAAGAACGCCCAGATTATTGACAACGGATATGGGGTGCTGGGGATCGAGTTTATGGCGGCCGCGCAGGCGCTCGATTTTCGCGAGTTTAAGACTGGCGAGGGGGTAAGAGCTGCTCACCGTGTGATCCGCAAGTACGTTGATCACCTGGACGAGGACCGTCCACTCTACCCGGACCACACCCGCATGAAAGAAGTGGTGAAATTGGGTGAGATCCTGGATGCGGTCGAGGGTGTGGTCGGGTCACTGGTCAGCTGACGCCTAACACCACATGCCGGATCCCTCCAACCATAAGGCGTCTGTTTATGATACGGCTTCTACAGGCGCTGCGACGCTGCATGGGTTGCGTGAAGGTTCGAGACTGTACACAGATCACCCCGGATGCATAAAGAACGAGGGTATTGAGAATGAGAAGGCTATGATCCATCCTCCAGCAACCGAAGAGATCATCACGCTCTCCAAACAAGCCTACGGGCTGAGCGGTTTGGTCGAACGACTTCCGGGCGAAAATCTAAACTTCCGTCTTGATGCCAACGATGGAAAATGCTACGTCCTGAAATTTGCCGGTGATGAACTGCCGGCTGAGGTGATCGAGCTTGAGCACCGAATGATCGAGAACCTGATTTCAGCGGGCATCGACATCAGCCTGCCGCGCATTCTCCCCAACCAGCAGGGCGAGATTGAAACTAAATTTCGTACAGGTGTTGGAGACGTGCTTCGAGCACGGTTGCTGAGCTTCGTGAGAGGCAGTCCCTGGTGCGAAGCTGATACGCCTGACGCCGGGTTGCTTAGAGACCTGGGCAGGGTCCTGGCCGAGATCGACCTGGTGCTGGCTGGCCTGGATCATCCTGCAGCCCACCGCACGCATCGCTGGGATCTCGCCTCGGCCGGAGTCCACCGCGAAAAGATCGCGCTGATCGATGACCCGGTGCGCCGGCGGCTTGTGGAATCGATGTTCCACCTGTACGCCGCCTGCGCCTTACCGCGCTTGGCCGGCCTGCCGCATTCGTTGATCCACAGTGATGCCAACGATGAGAACGTGATGGTTGACAACGGTAAAGTTGTTGGACTGCTGGATTTCGCCGACAGCCTCTACAACCCAACCATCTGCGAGCTTGCGGTGGCGTTGGCTTACGTCATGCTCGATGTACCCGAGCCTCTTAAAGATGGAGCGGAGATTGTGGCCGGTTACCAGGCCGTGCGCCCGCTTTCACAAGAAGAGCTCGAGGTCCTTTTTCCGCTGATCTGCGGCAGACTGTGCACTACGATCGCCGTCGCCGCCGAGCGCCGTACGATCGACCCGGAACACCCGAACTGGTTCGTCACTGAAGCCCGGGCATGGGCTTTGCTCAAGCGGCTGGCCGAAATCGACACCGTTGTGGGTACCACCTGGCTCGCTGGACGGGGGCATTTGGAGCCTGGTCTCGGTGCTGGGGCTCACCTGAACGCGCTCCTAAAACGGCGTAATGAACGCATCGGCCCTTCGCTCTCTATTGCATATGATGAGCCGCTTACAATCGTGCGTGGCCAGGGACAGTACTTATTTGATATTGGCGGCCGGCCGTTCCTCGACCTGGTAAACAATGTCTGCCATGTCGGGCACTGCCACCCACGGGTCGTCATGGCCGGCCAACGCCAGATGGCATTGCTCAACACGAACACACGCTATCTGCATGGGCTGCTGATCGAATATGCGGACCGTTTGTGCGCGACGCTTCCCAACGGTCTTGATACTTGCTTCTTCGTGAACTCCGGCAGCGAAGCGAACGAGCTGGCGCTGCGCCTGGCGGAGACCTACACAGGTCGGGGTGACTGGCTGATCATCGATGGGGCCTACCATGGCAATACCACCCGCCTGGTGCAGCTCAGCCCTTACAAATTCATGGGACCCGGCGGGTCGGGACATCCTGAACCGTGGGTGCACATCGTGCCGATGCCCGACGGCTATCGGGGTATTTACAGAGGGCAGGATCAGGCTGCTGGAGAAGCCTACGGCGATGAGGTCGGGCGGGTGATATGTGAATCATGTGCGCCGATTGCCGGGTTCCTGGCTGAATCGCTGCTGGGATGTGGTGGGCAAATCATCCCACCGCAGGGGTACCTGGCACGGGCCTTCGGGCACGTCCGCGCAGCAGGTGGGCTGTGTGTTGTCGATGAAGTTCAAGTTGGATTTGGCCGGGCCGGTACCCATTTCTGGGCGTTCGAACAGCAGAACGTGGTGCCGGACATCGTCGTCATGGGCAAGCCGATCGGCAACGGCCATCCGATGGCAGCGGTCGTCACCAGGCGTGAGATCGCCGAGGCATTCGCTAACGGGATGGAGTACTTCTCGACCTTCGGCGGCAACCCGGTCTCCTGTGCGACAGGCCTGGCGGTGTTGGACGTCATCGAGGAAGAGGGTCTGCAGGCGAGGGCGCTCGAGCTTGGCCAGAGGTTCCTGTTGGGTTTGCGAGGACTGATGAATGAGCATGCACTCATCGGAGACGTGCGTGGGACGGGCCTCTTTATCGGGATCGAACTTGTGCGAGATCGTGAATCGCTTGAGCCGGCGGCAGCGGAGGCGGCCGAACTGGTGGAGCGGATGAAAGCACGCGGAATGCTGCTCAGCACGGATGGTCCGCTGCATAACGTGATCAAGATCAAGCCGCCGATGGTGTTGAATGAAGCGGATGTGGATATGGTGCTTCGCAGCCTGGAAGACGAACTCGGCCAGATGGCTCGATCGGAACCCTTCTAGCGAGCCCGGGTTATCTCAGTTTGATCAGAGAAACAGAAGACCAGTGCACGAGAGTGGGATCGCTATATGAACCTCTGCGCTCGGGCAGCAACAAGTGGGCCCGCAACTCCCATTGGATCCAGCTCCTACTGAAAGCCGCACGTGGTTGCGTCGGTCCCATGTTGCAATATCATCTGCTCCCATGTAAGCGCCTAAGACCCTGCGGCTGCGATACGAGCCACGCCACAAGAAGGTGATGCTGTTGACCAATCAAGTTCAGCGCGATATCCAGACCGAGCTCCCGCCCGGCGAAGCCGCACAATTCTTCGATAGCGGACAGGTCGTCACAATCTCAGCCGGGCACGCCGTGCACGATACCTATTCTGCTTTCCTGCCGCCCTTGCTGCCGGAATTAATCCAGCGTTTTACGTTGAGTAATGCACAGGCTGGTTTGCTCTCTGCTTTTCTACAGTTCCCCTCCATTTTTCAACCACTGATCGGCTACCTTGCAGATCGCATCAGCCTGCGCTATCTGGTGATCCTGGCGCCGGGTATCACCGCTACAGCGATGAGCCTGCTGGGCATCACACCGACCTACGCGCTCATGGCAATTCTTCTGACGGTTGCAGGAGTCGGATCAGCAGGCTTGCACGCGGTTGGACCGGCAATGGCAGGCCGGGTTTCAGGTGAACGGCTGGGCCGGGGAATGAGCTTCTGGATGGTAGGGGGCGAGCTTGGGCGTACGATCGGGCCGATCCTGATCGTTTCGGCCATTGGCTGGTTCGGCCTGGCGGGGCTGTGGTGGTTGATGCTGGGCGGATGGATGGCTTCGCTGGTGCTGTACCTGCGTCTACGCGGGATTTCGGGAAAACCTGTGAATTCCGGGAAGGGCCTGCACTGGCGTGCGGCGATACGCCAGATGCGGCCCTTTTTAATCGCACTGGCACTGCTCCAGATTGGCAGATCGTTTGCGAGTGTGGCGCTGACAACTTACCTGCCGGTTTACCTGAGGCAGGGGGGTACGAGCCTGTGGTGGGCGGGAGCCTCGCTTTCACTCCTTGAAGCAGCCGGGGTGGTCGGTGCGCTGGCGGGTGGATCAGTAAGCGACCGCTTCGGCCGGCGCAGGGTGCTTGCGATCGCGCTTGCGCTGACCTCGGTCCTGATCCTGCTCTTCATCTATCTACCCGAGGGCTACCGCAACGTGCTGCTGCCGCTGTTGGGCTTCTTCTCGCTTTCTACCTCCCCGGTCCTAATGGCCATCGCACAAGAGTGCTACCCAGAGAACCGGGCAATGTCCAATGGAGTCTACATGGCGCTCACGTTCGTAATCCAGTCGATCATCATGGTTGTGTTTGGTGCGATCAGTGATGCGATTGGCCTGCCGAAGACCTATTTATTGAGCGCGATTTTGCTCCTGGTCGGTTTGCCGGCGGTGCACTGGTTCCCTGTGCTGAAAACCGGAGCAGAGAGCTCAAAGTAGCTTCAAATACACCTGTTTGTGTCCTCACCTGATAAAACCAGAGGTTGATTGCAGTATAAAATGAGTAGACCGGTCAAGGTACTCCTCAGCAAGTTGGCGACTTCGAAAGAAAGCACATGCCGGATGCTGAAGTCCTTGTTTCCAACGATTGAAGAAGCGTTATCTCGGGTGTACACTTGAGCTAGGCTTTCCTCTTTCATTCCAGCGGGATTGCAATTCTCTCAGCATGCTGACCCGACCAAGACAAAGGTCGGCTTTTATTAATCATCAACTGAGTTTTGGAGCATACGCTCACATCGTTCACCCACCCTGCATCCAATTACGATTTTTCCTTTGCAGATTTCCATCAATCTATTTGAACTCGGTTTGGAGCGCGGTGGTTCATGGATAATTCGTGAGCATAGCAGTGGCTAAAGACCCCGGCGCGCGAGGTAGCGCGAGGGCCGGACATCAAACCTGGGGTAGGCTTGATCGAAAGGTCATGGTGTGGGGGAACAAAAAAGGGAGAAAAAGGTAACCAACGATCCATACGAGCGGGTCATCGCGCGCCAATGCACCTATTGTCCATGCTGTGACCGGCAGGAGACCTTTCTGTTAGTACAGAACGACTTCCCGGTCATCATGTCGTTCTTCTGGCTGAGCAAGATTTCCTTTAGCACATACCTTGTCTGCAGTTGTTGCGGTGGTGTTCTACCAATCATGTCATTGAAAGAGTTGCAATAGTCCGGGATTCTGGCCAAAAGATCGGTGCTTCCTAAACCAGCTAAGATAAGGGGCTATCCTGGTCAGTCCGGGGAGCACTAACACCGGCAGAGCACTGGTACGGTCTAAGAACCTATACGCTGCTTCCCCGTGATCCTGACCAGGGAGTAAGCGCAAGAAGCGCTCCGATTCGAAGATCGTGCGTCTAAACAGGGTCTTACGGCGTGCCAGTGCTGCAAGGCGTCAGAGTGGATTCCTGTGGTATGTCGTGGCTGGCTGGAGGCGGGGCGGGAACTTCTGGCATGCCAACAAGCATGAGTCTCGCCTCTTCAAACGTCATGCCCCTGAACTGATCGAGGGGAGTCCTGGCACGTTCGGCCTGGATCGCTGCGCCGAGTTCCGGGCTTCCCAACGAGACAAGCAGATCAAGGTACGTCTGCACACGATCGACCATTACATCGGTGATGCGCACATTATCTCCTTCGCCATCCACTAACGCACGTAATCCGGGTTCGAACTGCAGGATGATCGGCAGACCATCATCCTTGACCTGGCCGTGCTCGAGAATCAATGAGCAGAGCTCGGTATTCTGGCGCCAGAAGAGATCGATATAGTAGCGTCCGGAATCTGTTGGGTAGAGCACCTCGTCATGCACGCGCCAGTAGGTATTAACGACTTCCATGTAGTCCAGCGCTCGCCCGGCGGTGAAGACCGTGCCGGCCAGCACGAGTGTCAGGATCAAGCCAATTACGATCGTGCGGCGCCTGACTTTCCGTCTCATGGCCTTGCATCCTTCGTATTACGGTCTTGACTGGCTGCTCGGGTTTCGCCAATATCATCCTAGTAGAGAATTGTCTGAACTCAAAGGGTTCTGTGGTACCCGCTTCATTGCCCAGCCACCGGTGGACCGCAATGGTTTATAAAGAGGTTGTTGCGTCGAGGCTGAGCCGGTAATGTATTAACGTATAATCCATCCACATAGACTACGAAAAGGACAAGTGAATGGAAGCGGAGGCTACGTATGCAATACAACTCCTTAGGCCGGACCGGTGTAAAGGTATCCGAGCTTTGTTTGGGCACGATGACGTTTGGAGATCAGTCCGATGAGAAGGTATCGGCCGCGGTCTACCACCGCTGCCGGGAAGCGGGGATCAATTTCTTCGACTGTGCCGATGTGTACGCCGGCGGCCGGTCGGAGGAGATCCTTGGAGCGCTCGTACAGGAGCACCGCGATGAGATCGTCCTGGCCAGCAAGGCCTACTTTCCCACCGGAAAGGACGTCAATGCAAGCGGATCTTCACGCCGGCACCTGATGCAATCGATCGAAGCCAGCCTCAAGCGCCTCGGTACCGATCGCATCGACCTCTTCTACCTGCACCGCTTCGACGAGACGACACCGCTGGAAGAGTCGCTGCGGGCGCTGGATGACATGATCCGGCAGGGCAAGATCCTTTACCTCGGTGCCAGCAACTTCGCTGCCTGGCAGGTGGAACAGGGTCTGGGAACCTCCGCACTGCATGGTTGGGCTCGTTTTGAATGCATTCAACCGATGTACAACCTGGTCAAGCGCCAGGCGGAGGTTGAGCTGCTGCCGATGGCTGTCTCAGAAGGGTTGGGGGTATTCCCCTACAGCCCGATGGGTGGCGGGCTGCTGAGCGGGAAATACGGGGTGGGCGAGAAGCCAGCGGCAGGCCGGCTAGTTGAGAACAAGATGTATGCCACACGCTATGGTGACCCGGGGGTGTTCCAAACCGCACAGGAATTCACCGCGCTGGCCAAGAAGTACGGCCACCATCCGGCGGCGCTGGCGGTGGCCTGGGTGGCGAGCCATCCAGCTGTCACGGCACCGATCATCGGCGCGCGCAACCTCGAACAACTGGAGACGACTCTCGGTGTGCTGGAGATCGAGATGACCGAGGAGTTTCGCAGTGAGATCTCAGCCCTCTCGCCCGAACCCCCGCCGGCGACCGACCGCAACGAGGAACGCACGCACACGAGTTATGGGGTGCGGCGATAAGTAGCAAGGCCGTCCATTGGCACAGCGGGATTAGAACTTCCGCGACCATTCCCGCGGCCAGCGCTCGACGACGACCTTGGTCTGGGTGAAGAACTCGACCGCGTGGTGAGCCTGGCCATGCAGATCCCCGAAGAAGCTGTCCTTCCAGCCGCTGAAGGGAAAGAAGGCCATCGGCGCAGCGACGCCGATATTGATGCCAACGTTCCCAGCCTGCACGCCATATCGAAATGTACGCGCAGCCGCCCCATCGCTGGTAAATAAACAGGCCATATTCCCGTAAGCGCCTGAATTGACGAGCTCGATCGCCGCTTCGACCGAATCGACCGGCATCAACCCCAGCACCGGGCCGAAGATCTCGGTCTTGAACACCTCACTCGCCGGGTCCACGCCGTTCAGCACGGTCGGTCGGAGGAAGTTTCCCTTCTCATAACCCGGGATCGAGACGTCGCGCCCATCCATGATGAGCTCGGCACCCTCATCGATGCCTCTCTGGATCAGTGACTCGATCCGCTGCTTGCTCTCGTTCGTGATCACCGGACCCATCTCGACCCCCTCATCCAGGCCGTAACCCACCCGGCGTGCGGCAGCTGCCTCGGAAATCCCCTGGCCAAAGGTCTCATGCGCCTCGCCCACGGTTATGGCTAAAGAGGCTGCCAGGCAGCGCTGGCCGGCGTTGCCGAAAGCGCTGTCCGCTGCAATGCGGGTAGTCATCTCGAGATCTGCATCGGGGAGCACGACGATCGGGTTCTTGGCCCCGCCCTGGCACTGTGCCCGCTTACCGTGGGCGGCGGCGGTCGAGTAGATATGTCGGGCGACAGGGGTCGAGCCGACGAAGCTGATCGCACGAACATCGGGATGGGTGAGCAGCGCATCGACCGCGACCCGGTCCCCGTTCACCAGGTTGACCACGCCTGCAGGGAAACCGGCTTCTTCGAGCAGCTCAAAGATCAAGTGCATGGTCCCGGGCACTTTTTCGGAGGGTTTGATGATGACCGGGTTGCCGCAGGCAACTGCATAGGGCAGGAACCAGAACGGGATCATACCCGGGAAATTGAAGGGGCAGATGATGGCGCTCACCCCAACCGGTTGGCGGATCATGAACTCATCGATGCCGCGTGCGATGTCTTCCGAGAAGCCACCCTGCATCATGACCGGGATGCCGCAGGCCACTTCCACGTTTTCGATCGCCCGGCGCATCTCTCCCCGTGACTCTGCCAGGGTTTTGCCGTTCTCAACCGTGATCGAGCGCGCCAGTTCTTCGAAGTGGTCTTCCAGGCGCTGCTTGAGCTTGAATAGGAACTGCACACGTTCGACTGCGGGTGTCTGGCGCCACGCTTCGAATGACCCAGAGGCGGATTGGACTGCCTGGTCTACGATTTCGGCGGATGAGAGCGGGACATAGGCCAGCAGTTCCCCGTTCGCCGGATTATGTACCGGCAGCGATTCTGTCGCTTTTGCATCCACCCACTTACCGGCGATGTAGTTCTGCAATGGTTTCCCAGACATTCTTACTAACCTCCCGGTTCGGATCTTCTCATTCCCATGGGTACCACCACGACTTAACCCCGCCCTCGATCTCCCAGTGGACGTGCTTTGTCTCGGTGAAGGCTTCGAACCCTTCCAATCCGAGCTCCCGGCCCAGGCCGGAGCGTTTGAAACCGCCGAATGGGCCAGCCATGTTGTCAATGAGCGGATCGTTGATCCATACGTTACCCGCCTCGATCTCGTTCATGTACTTGCGTACCTTGGCCGGATCGTTGGTGAAAAGGGTTGCGCCAAGCCCATACATAGAAGCGTTGGCTAGCTGCAGGGCCTGGTCGAAATCCGTTACTTTGACCAGCGGGCAAACCGGTCCGAAGGTCTCCTCGACCATCAGTGGCGAATCAGGCTCAAGCCCGGTGATCACGGTCGGTTCGAGGTAGAAACCAGTGGACAGGTGCTGGGGGATTTTCCCGCCTGTCAGGATATCCGCCCCCAATTCTCGTGCTGATTTAATCTGATCGAGCACGTTCTGACGCTCCGACGCACGGATCATGGGTGTGACCTCTGTAGTTGGATCCATGCCCGGGCCGATGACCAGCTCCCGGGCTAATGTGCTCACCCGCTCGCGAAACTGGTCAAACACAGGCGCTTCGATGTAGACACGCTCGATGGATGTGCAAACCTGGCCGGCGTTCAAGAATGCGCCCCATACACACGCACGCGCAGCCGCCTCGAGATCGGCGTCCGCGCAGACCAGAAGCGGGTCCTTTCCTCCTAGCTCAAGGTTGAGGCGTTTTACATCGTCTGCCGCAGCACGCATCAGGTGCTGCCCGACCTGTGTGCTTCCGGTGAAGGCGATCATCGCTACATCTGGATGGCGGATCAACCTTTCACCCGCTTCGCGCCCAGAGCCAGCGACGATATTGACGACCCCCGGTGGGAATTCCTTATAAACCTGCGCCAGTCCGAGCGTGGTCCAGGGTGTATAGGAGGCGGGCTTGATGACGACGACGTTACCCGCTGCAAGTGCAGGAGCGATCTTCCAGCTGAGCAGCAGGAGGGGGTAGTTCCAGGGCACGATGCACGCTACCACGCCCAGCGGGGCCTTGAGGACCAGCGATAGTTGGCTTTTCTCAGGCGAGGGGATCACCCGCCCAAGGTGATGCCGCCCGATTTCGGCATAATAATCAAAGCACTGGGCAGACCATTCCACGTAGCCGCGGTTTTTGCGGAGCGTACGCCCGGTCTCGAGCGTCAATTCGGTGGCGATCGACTCCAGCGATTGGCGCATGCGTTGGGCGACGCCATGGAGCAGGCCTGCGCGCGCGGAGGCGGGTGTGTCCCGCCAGGCAGGGAAGGCGGCCCGTGCAGCCTGCACGGCCAAGTCGACGTCAGCGGCATCCGCCTGGGAGACTTCGCCGATCACCTGCTCCGTCGCCGGATCGATCACACCGATCAGAGGACCACCGCCCTGTTTCGATTCTCCGTTGATCCAAAGCGTTCGCAATGTATATTCCTCCGTCGTCAAAAAACACCACAGGCTGAATTCGTTCTTTTTTGATGCGCACTGCTACGCTCAAATTTGCAGTTGGTCTGCGACCCAATCCAATTGGAGGGCTTCGAGAGTCTCGCGGGTGGGCCAGCCGCGCTCAGGATCCCAGCCGGACAGGCGGTAGTACTCATCCAGGGCGGTCTCAATCTCGGCCGGCTCAAGGGCGACGCCGTCTGTAGCACCGCCAACGAGCGCCTGGTACATCTTCTTCGGCAGCTTGTCATCTGCCCTGCCCAGGCCCTCACGCGCGTTATATGCACGCTGCATGTTTACCCGCCGTTCTCCGATCTGCAAGCATTCATCGATGGTGACGTCCCAGCCGGTGATGCGCTGGACCGCTTCCACCATCTGGCTTGCGCTGTACAGCTGCCAGGCAGGGCCAAAGACGAACTGGCACAGGTTAAAAGTATCCAGTGCAGCGTATAGGTGCTGTGTGGTCAGGGCGTACTGGACCTTGGCCGGGTTGAGAACATCGTCAGGCTGCGGATTGGAGAGTCCGATCTCAGCCATGCGTTCTGGATACTCGGCCCAGGAGGGGTCGTGTTCATGGGACTGGTGATCAGCACCAAAGGGGTTAACGGCATAGATCAAGCCCAGGCTGCGCTTCACCTGCGGCATGTGAGCTGGCAGCTCCTGCCCTTTCACGGTGACGAGCCGTTCAGTGCCTTTACCGATCCGCTCGGCTGCCAGGCGTGAACCTTCAGCCAGCAGGTCGCCAAATCCTGTGCGGGTGGCGATCATCTCTGTTAGCTTAACCATCATGGCTGCATCGCCGTAACGCAGCTCAAGGCCACCGGTATCCTCGACATCGATCAGGCCGGCTTCGAAGCAGTCCATGGCCCAGGCGATGGTGGCGCCGCATGAGATGGTATCCATGCCGAACATGTTGCACAGTTGGTTGGCATGGGCAACAGCTCGGAGATCGCCGATCCCGCAGTAGGAGCCAAAAGTTGCGAGAGTCTCATACTCGGGCCCCCCGTAAAGCGGGTCGGCTGTGAACGGTCCCTCGGTGACCTCGACCACGCGCTTGCAGCGCACTGTGCATGC
>DAOUEJ010000042.1:0-2037 GCA_034430615.1 Anaerolineales bacterium
GATTTATACAGAGCCCTTGCGCTGAGGGCCAGGAGGACCAACCACAAGAGAAATGTGATCATGCCGAGCGTCCCCTGTTCTGCCAGGATGCGAAACCACAGGCTCTTCGGGTTCGGAAATCCATAAATCGGCTCGGTCAGCACATTCTGTATTTCAACCAATTGATAACCATAAATCGGCATGAAGCGCTCGAACAGGAAACCGGCATTCCCTGGTCCCACACCTAAAATAGGGTAGGTCCCAAAGATCCGATAGGCCGTGGTCCAATAGATGAAGCGTTCGGCCAGGGTCAATTTAGCCCCCAGGGCAAAGAGCACATCCTGCGGATAAAAATACCGCAGCTCGCTGACTCTGGCTCCGATTTGAAACAATCCGGACAGCCTCGGATCGAGCTTTGTCATTCCCCAGACCAGACCCAGAGCCAGGGCAGCACAGATCGCCAATAACAAGAGCAAGCTCATTCCAGAAGTCAGCCATCCGGGAATTCGAGCAAATCGTCTCGAGATGTTAAACCTGCTGTGGATCGTTCGATAGCCAAGGATGAGCAGGAGCAAGCCCAGCATCGCACCCAGACTCAGCAGGCTGATCCTCGACTTCGTCATCACCAAGATCGCCAGGCTGGAAAGCAGCAGGACGAGCTCGATGCTCAGCCATCGCGCCGGCTTGCGAAAGACCGATACCCCCGACGTCACGCTGGAGATCAGGAGCGGAAGGTAGAGTATCACCAGCTGGTCTCCCAACCAGGACGGCTCATACGCCAGTCCCGTGATCCGGTCCGGAAACGGGTCACGCACCGAAAACCAGCGGTGGATCGTTGAGATCCAGCGTGGAATAGCACCCTGCCCATCGACGATGGTCCAGGCCTGGATTACAGACCAGATCGTCAGCAAGGCAAGCCCCACGAAGATCGCACGCAGGCTGGCAACAAGGTCTTCTTTTGTGCCTGGGATCGTCAGCGCGCTGAGGTAAAAACCCATTCCGATGATGAGCGTGATCACTGCCCGTAATTCACGGTCCCCGACCGTCTGTCCTTTGTACGGAACGATCGGCAGGAAGAATGCGCCGAAGGCTGAGAGCAGCGCCGAGAGTGCAAAGAAAAGGAGCGGTTTGGATAACCCAGAGAAACGGCCGCTGCGCAGGAACACCGGGATGACGCCAAGGAGAATGATGAGAAGCATCGGCAACATGGCCAGGGGACTGACGAGCACAATCCCGCCCAGGCTCTCTGCGATCGGAGGGAAGGATGTCACCGGCAGCACGATCAACATCAACAACCAGAGATACCAGACCAACCTGGGCTGTCGACGGGGTTCTTTGCTGTCAGTTACAAGCCGGAGCTGCTCCACGCTTGTCGGTATTTTCCCTTCCGCTGCACCGATTCACTGCCGGCAGGATCGACCTGCCTCCGGAATGATCATTCAGGTCGTCCAAGCACCCATATGCAGCCCAACGCGAGCCCAAGGAGCGAACCCGCGCTGATGAGCGTCCCTCTTCGCCAGAGTATCGGGGCTTCAGGAACAATGGAACGCTGGAGCGATGAGAAACTGAAGATGGGCAGAATGCCCCGGGAAAGCCGCACCTCATCCAGGATGGCGTCGGAAATACCTTCCGGATCGAGGCCCTCGGAGGCCGTCGAGCAGCTCCACCAGGCGCTATCTCCCCCATCGGGGGCAGGTGCCATGGTGCAGTGAGCCGAATAAAGAGCCCCTTGCCATTCCCATGCCTTCAGGGAATGCCTCAGCCCTTCTTCGAGAGCGGCGAGCGAACTGGCAGACCAGGAATTGGCGAAGGCCGCCGCGAGCACGGGATCGCGAGAATAGACAAGCAATTCCCAGCCATCCTGGCGCTGGCTTACTCGAATGCGGTCTCGAACCGCAGGCAGATCGGCAAGATCGCTACCCGCTTCAAGTGTTTCCATGATATCTGTAAGAGCGTTTTCCAGCACCTCATCCGATAGCAGCACCCCGCGCACTTTTTCGTACGCTTTCATTACGGTTACGTCGTCCAGCGGGGCTGCGCGCGTGTAATCGATATCGA
>DAOUEJ010000043.1:0-4080 GCA_034430615.1 Anaerolineales bacterium
ACAAACGCGCCGGTGACTCCCGGCCCGGTCGTGTATAGAAGGATGTCGAAATCCCCCGTGAAGCGTACACCACCCTCGGCATAGGATCCCCAGAAGGCACCCGATTCCTTGTTCTCAATACTTAATTCGACCCCCACAGTACCGAACTGCTCCTGAAGGAGTTGCTCTGTAAGGTCGCGTAGCTGGTTGCCAGTGGCGGTGGTGATACGCAACGAAAACCGCTGGCCGTCCTTCTCACGGATACCATCATTATCCTCATCCACCCAACCGGCTGCCTCGAGGATCTGCCGTGCCTTATCAGGATCATAAGTCGTAGGCTCGATATCGGGGTCACCAAATGGGCCGGCTGGTAGGTCGCAAGATGCAGGTTCTGCAAGGCCGTCCAGCAAGCCGTCAATTATCTCCTGCCGATTGATGGCAAAGTCAAGCGCTTTTCGAACCTCAGGATCGCCCAGGATCGGATGCGGAACGGTCGGATCGCCCTGGTCGCTCAGGTTCAAGAAAAGGCGCTCGCTTGACAGGCTTTCCAGGCTGATGACTTCGATTCCTTCCTTTCCCTGCAAGCCCGCCAGCTCCGCGACAGTGATGTCCTGAAGCACTTGGATCTCGCCAGTTAGGATTTGCGCGAGCCCTGCCTCACGGCTCGGAAGCCACTTGATAAACACCGAATCGATGCTTGGCTGCCCTTCCACACGATAATTCGGATTGGGTTCGTACTCGATATGGCTTCCAGATACGGATTCCACCACTCGGTACGGGCCGGTGCCGATAGGCGCCCGATTGTAATCCGCGTTATCCATGCTCTCCAGCCCGCCAAGCACGTGCTCGGGGAGCAACGCCGGAAACAAAGTCAGGTATGCAACGTATGGCTTGCTGAGGGTCACCACCGCCGTCAGTTCATCGGGCGTCTCGACCGAAGCAATTAACTCGTGGCCGAGCGTCTTCACCACAGTGTTGTTTGGGTTGACCACCGTCTCCCAGGTGAACCGGATGTCGTCCGATGTCACCGGCTCGCCATCAGACCAGAGAAGCCCTTCCTTCAGGTGATATGTGATCACCAAGCCGTCGTCTGAAACGCCGCCATTTTCGATCGAGGGAACCTCGGTTACCAGATTCGGTACGTAGTCACCGTCGGGGTCAATGCCAAGTAACCCCTCAACCACCATTGAGACGGATGACTCCGGCCCGGAGAGGTAGTAGGGATTGAGGTTCGGCACTTCGGCCCACATGCCGATGATCAATGTCGTTTTTTCGGCCTCTTCTGTTTTAATAGCTTCGGTGGCGACCGGCTCTTCACCAATAGATGCTTCGGTAGGCTCTGATACAACATCGGTTGCAGGAGCGCAGCCTGCGGCCACAAGGAGTAGGACCAGGGCGGCGACCCATGACAAAATCCACTTGCCTTTGCTTTTCATCTCATCTCCTCCATGTATAAACCGTCTGGTGAAGCAAAGTTCCTCCCGGATCTCATCTCCCTTCCGCAGCATCTTCGGCGCACAGAAGCGGCGAGCCGCGATCAGGCTGCTGTGTAATCAGCGCACAGATCGAGTGCCGACAGGGCATGCACGCGAGCGCAGGTGAGCAGGTGCTCGAGTACCACCTGTGACTCAAAGAATGCGTTGCTCGTCGGGCCGTAGATTAATGCTTTGGCCCCTGCCGCCGACAGATGGCCGGCATCCGTCCCGGCATGCGAGCCGGGCATCTCAATCCCCACGTGCGCTGCCTCCCCTGTCACATCCTCATGCCTACGCGCCACCGTTTTTACGATCGGCTCGTCTTTTGGCGTTTCGAGAGGGGGCATCGGCACCTTCATCGCGTGCCATGGCTCACGATAGGCTGAGGGCGGCAGCTCGATCTCAGCATGCAGGTCGGGGTCGGCCGCCATCAGCTCGTCGAGTAGCCCCTGGACGTCGGCTACCGTCTCCTCGAAGGTCATCCCCGGCGGTATGCGTATATCGACTGCGATCGTGCAGTAATCGGGAACGAAGGCCGGCCGGTTCACCCGGTACTCCTCGGTGATCCCGCCGCGGATCCCGCCAACCACCAGCCGTGGTAAATGCGGTAAGTCCTTGCGTCGCTTGAAGGAGAACGGCAGCTTGTTCAAGCCATCGATGATCGGATACATCTTCTCGACAGCACTCACTGTCTTGTACATCCACGTGCCGCCCACCCAGCCCGATTTGCCGCGCGTGTGGATGAGCAGTTCTAAAACCCCCGCGTGTACAGTGCGAACCTTGAGTTCGGAAGGTTCGGGCACGATCGCCAGGTCGGGTACTATGCCGTGGTTGACTAAGTAGTGGGTGCCAATACCAGCTTGCAGTTCACCCACCACACCTGCGACCCAGATATCGCCCTTGAGCGCCACGTCGGCCCGGCGCAGGGCGCGTGCGGCGATCGTCATCGCCGCCACGCCAGCCTTCATGTTTGAAATACCGTGGCCGTACATGACCCCATTCTCGAGGCGCACCGTCCACGGGTCCTGGTACTTGTAGTCCATCGGGATCGGGTCGACGTCAAGGTGGCCGTTGAACATCAGGCTTGGCCCCTCTCCTCGGCCGGGCAGGCGCCCGATGGCGTTCGGCCGGTTCGGCTCGACTTCCTGGAGCTGTACCTCAAATCCCTGCTCGTCCATCCAATTGGCGAAGAACTCGCTTGCCTCTTTCTCCTCGCCTGAGAAGCTGCGGTAGGACTGCAGTTGACGCAGCAGGTCGACAATCTCATCAAGTTCGATCTGATCGAGCACTTTTCGTTCCCACTCGTTCATAAAACGGCTCCCTTGTTTGACACCCCTGTGTGGTTAGACGGTCGTGCTTGAAATGCATACGATTTGTATGTAAGCTGAATACAATCAGTATACAATATAGTGAGAATAGCATTGCTTGTCAAATTGGAAATTGGAATTTTAAAGTCGGAAGGGAACTGCGGGCGCGCTGGCAAGCTCCCGCGAGGCAGTGCTACAATTCTCTTACCAATGCAAGAGAGGCGGCCCACCTTCTCCTTTATATACGAGCAGGAAGGATGTGACCTTGAATAACCTTCTTCACCACGAGACTCTAGAGTCTGCCGAAGCAACAGAGGCAGAGCCAGCCTTGGATGAAGCAAAAAACCTATCCTCTCAAATCTTCGAAGGCTTAAAGAAGGAAATCTTAAGTTGCCGGTTAAAGCCGGGATCCACAATCAATGAGAGCGCACTAGCGCGCCGTTTCGGCGTCAGCCGCACACCAGTTCGTGAGGCGCTGGCACGGCTGCACCAAACCGGGCTTATTCGCGCCGAACAGGGCTCAGGCTACACTGTCACTCCCATCACCATACGCGATGTTCAGGAGGTTTACTTCCTGCGTGCCCTGTTAGAAGGTGAAGCGGCTGGACTAGCAGCCGACAACATCTCCGAGAGAGAATTGGAGCAGCTAGATCGCCTGCAGCACCATCAGCTCCGGTCTAAATTCACTACGTCCGAGGAAGAACAGCGATTACAGTATGTAAACGCCAATTACCACTTTCACTTGATCGTAGCGCAAGCCGCAAATAACACTCGACTAGAACGATTCATTTCATCTCTCATGGAAGAAGCCGCTCGCTATGTTTTCATTGAATCAGCCGTTGTCGGCAACCAAGGGATCAAAGAGAGCGAGGACATCGTTGATGCGCTGCGACGCCGCTCGTCGAGCGACGCTCGGGATCGTATGGCGCGTCATATCCAGAACACGTACCAGCGCGTAGTCGATACTATGATCTCTGCCGGAAGTGCTTGGCTTTCGAACGATTGACTGAGCTAGAGCCCTGACTGTTTATAGGAAAAGTCACGTAAATCTTCACTTCCCTAGCGCCACCGCGAGAGTACAAGATCCCTGCGATTGGATTTGTACAATGCTGCTCCCTGGATCAGAGTTTTCTGGATATATAAGAAATGGACAAAACTTTATAGTAAGAGTTCCATTGTCACGTACTGGTTCTGACCAATAGATCAATAAATATATCAAATTACATCTGCACATCGGCATAACATCTCGCGGGAGGCGATCCCTGCCAAGAACGCAGGACTTCGCGGCACTTAAGAGTGTCACAGGATCGCTGCGCTGA
>DAOUEJ010000044.1:0-19113 GCA_034430615.1 Anaerolineales bacterium
GGCTGAGAAGACCCTGGGAGTACGAGTGCAAGAGGAATGCGACCTGTTCGTCGGAGAACCGCTGATGAAGCTGTGTCATGGCTGCCTCCTGAACCACTGTTTGGCAGCCAGTATGGGTGTTCGCTTTTCAAATGAAAACGGTTCGCTTTTGAAATGAAAATAGTTCACTTTTGAATTTCAAATAACACCCGGTGATTGGTGCTGTTAGGAGCAGCTGAAAACTGGACTCGATTCACTTCAAAAGTGGACTCGAAATTCCTCCAGGGGCAAATCAACAGTGTGCGCGAGGTTCTCTTCGAACCATATTCGGATATGCATGGCGCCCTCGGCTACGTTCGGAATGAGATGCACGTCGACCTCACGGCGAAGGGGGACATTGGCCACCCGGATCTCGTGATTGAACAGGGAGATTCTGCCGTAGCCATTGGTGACCCTCGTCTCCTGCAGGCAGAAGACGTCATCGGCTGAAGTATAGGGAGCTGGCAAGCGAAAAGGTCGGAAGAGTGAGTTTTGCTGTGTGAGGGCCTGGCCAAATCGGATGGCCGGGATTTCTCCGATGGTGGAGTGCACCTGGTGGTGGCAGTAACGGTCAAGCTCATCGAACAGCACCCGGCGGGCGTCATGGACGTTATCGATCCGCTCCAGGGCGCACGTGCGCACGATGCGATCTTGCAGCCAGCGGTAGGGGCGCTCGATCTTCCCCTTGGCCTCTGGCGAGAGAGCATAGATCACGTCCACGCCCAGGCGTTTCATCATCTTGCCCCACTGGGTTTCGACGTCGTCGGTTTGGAGCACATGCTTGCGCCAGAAGCTGTCCCGGCCTTGTACGAAGCGGAAGACGCGCAGCGAGTCGACGTAGTAGCGCAGGGGCACGCCGTAGGCTTCCACCACGCTTCGCACGGCCTGGATATGGGCCCAGGTGGTCTCGGCGGGAACAAAATCGGCGAAAAGCAGCATGCGGCTGTAATCGTCGATGGAGGTGATGAGCGTCCACTTCTCGCTGGCATACGGCGACCAGAGATGCGTGGAGCCGTCGTGCTGGATCAGGGCGCCAGCGGAGCTGGTGAGCACTTCCCGGTCATGGGCTTTGCGCTTCTTCCGGGACTGGTGGCAGCCCAGTTTCTTGGCGCGGTCGATGATCGTGTTCACAGAGACCGCCATACCCTGCCTGGCCAGGCGATCTCGTAAGGCAGAGTAGTTGTACGTTGTGATAGGGATCTCTGGGTTCTCGATCAGCGCTTTGTCGCGCAGGATCTCCGCCTCAATCGCTGCTTCCACTTGTAGCGAGAGACGCGATCCACGCTGCCTCTGATAAGCGATGCTGAAGGACTTTGGATCGGCCCGGTATTCCTTGAGCAAGACAAAGAAACGTGAGCGGCTGATGTTCAATCCGTCCAGCACCTCTTCCAAGGGAAGAAGCCCCTGCTCGTAGACTTGGAGGTAAAAAGCAACCTGTTCATCGGAAAATCGTTGGTGGAGCTGGGTCATGGCACCCTCCTGGAAGTTGATGAGAGCGCCAGTATGCGAGTCCACTTTTCAAATGAAAAGGAGTCCAGTTTTCAATTGCATAGAGTCCACTTTTGAATTTCAAATGACAAGCAAGTAAAATGAACTGGACAGCCTGAGCCAGGTGGGATAAAATACACCTTCGTGTAAACAGATTGACCAGGGAGACTAAATTGGCAAACACGGCATCCGCAAAGAAGCGAATCCGGCAGAATGAAAAACGCCGGCTGCATAACAAAATTTTTCGAACCCGGGCTCGGACCTATGTCAAGCGTGCCCGGACAGCGATCGACTCCGCTGAGCAGGAGACAGCTGCCGCGGCGGTTCATGACGCGATCCGAGAACTTGATCGTGCAACTGCGAAAGGCGTTCTTCATCCAAGGAATGCCTCAAGACGAAAAAGCCGGTTGATGAAGCAGCTCTCCAAGCTCGCCTAGAACACTTGCCCAAATCAGGACCTATTCAAACCACGACGCACAAACATGCGTCGTGGTTTGGTTTTTGCCCACAAGGCCGTGCTATAATCGCCCATTACTTTGAAGCCGCCTATGTTTAAAAATGAACTGAAAGAAGCCACCGCAAGCATCATCGAAGCAGCCCATGCCGAAGGACTTCCCATTCCGGAAAACCTGGAATGGCAGCCAATCCCCTTCAGCGGGAGTTGGGGATTCGGCACTGCCGTCTGCTTCCAGATCGCTGCACAGGAAGCACGCCAGGGTGTAAAAATCAATATTCCAGCCCGGGCGCAGGAATTAGCCGAAAGCCTGGCAACAGCGCTGGAAGGTATACATGGCGTGACTCGTCCCGAAGCTGAACGCGGCTATATCAATCTCTATTTCGAAAGCGGCGAGTTTGCGAATCGAGTTGTGGATGTCGTTCTCCAACAGGGAACCTCGTTCGGCCGTGGCGAGCCAAAGCCCGAACGCTGGATGGTCGAATACGCCCAACCCAACACGCATCATTCTTTCCACATAGGTCATGCTCGCAACGCCATGCTTGGTGAGGCGCTCGCCCGCCTGGCGAGTTTCGCCGGCTACGAGACCCTGCGCGCCTCCTATCCCGGAGACATCGGGCTAGGCGTGATTACCTGCATCTGGGCCTATCAGAAGTTTTATGCGGGCCAGGAACCAAACGGGATCCATGAGCGTGGCCAATGGCTTGCACAGATATACACCGAGGCCAATGCCCTGCTCACCCCCAAGGAAGGCGAGAGTGAATCGGAACGTCTCCAGCGGGAAGCGTATGATGCGGAACGACGCGACATGCTGCGCCACTGGGACGAAGGCGATCCTACGGTACGCGAACTCTGGCAGCGTACCCGCCAGTGGAGCCTGGATGAACTCGATTCCATCCTGAGCCTGCTGGGAATCGAAATGGATGTCTTCTTCTTTGAGTCAGAGGTCGATGAACCCTCCAAGTTGATCGTTGACGAGCTCATCCAACTAGGTTTGGCCGAAGATGAACGCCCGGAAGGGCCCGTCATTATTAACATCGACGAGAAGCTCGGTTTGACCAAAGAGAAATATCGCACGGCGATCATCCTTCGCAGCGATGGGACAACACTATACCTGACGAAGGATCTTGCCCTCGCCAAGCAGAAGTTCGAGCAATATCATGTCGACCGCTCTATTTACGTTGTTGATACCCGCCAGAGCCTGCACTTCCAGCAAGCCTTCAAGATCCTGGAGCTGTGGGGTTTCCCTCAGGCTGAAAAATGTCATCACCTCGCTTATGGGTTCGTTACCCTACCAGAAGGGGCGATGTCGTCCCGTAAAGGGAACGTGATCCTATTTATGGATGTGCTCGCCGAAGCCGAGCGCAGGGTGCTGGAGATCATTGCAGAGAAGAACCCCGATCTCCCTGTTGAACTGCACCCTCAGATCGCTCGACAGATTGGGTTGGGCGCGCTGACCTACAGCATGCTTGGCGTGGATAACATCCGCGATATCGTCTTCGATTGGGATCAAGCCTTGAGTTTTGAAGGGCAATCTGCACCCTACATCCAAAACGCCTATGTACGTGCGGGGAGCATCCTCAAACGGGGCGGCGATCTTATTAGCCCGAGCAGCTTCGAGTATGAGCTTGATCCAACCGAGATCGATCTGATCGAAAGCATTTCCCATTTTCCGGAGGTCGTGCAGCGCTCGGCGAAGGAATTTAAACCACTGATTATGGCCAGCTATGCGTACGATCTGGCAAAAGCCTTCCATCTGTTCTATCATGCCGTGCGAGTCCTGCAGGCCGAAGATGAAGTTGTGCGTGGATCCCGCCTGCGTCTCACCGCGGCCGCCAGGCAAACGCTAGCGAACGCGCTCGATCTGCTCGGAATCCAACTTCCGGAAGTCATGTAGGTCGAGTAAAATCACCTTCCGGGCAAATTCAAACCTATCATCAGAGAGGACCACATCCAACCTATGAAACCGCAACGCGTGATCATCATGGGAGCCGCAGGACGCGATTTCCATAATTTCAATGTTTACTTTCGGGATAATCCCGATTATGAGGTGGTTGCCTTCACGGCGACCCAGATCCCAAACATCGAGGGCCGTGTCTATCCACCCGCTCTTACCGGTGCACAGTATCCGAAAGGGATACCGATCTTCCCAGAAAGCGATCTCCCATCGCTTATTGCCAAGCATAAGATCGACCAGGTTATCTTCGCTTACAGTGATGTTCCACATGAGTACGTCATGCACATCGCCGAGCGCGTGCTCGTCTACGGACCGGACTTCCGCTTGATGGGCATGGGGACAACTCGGATAAAAGCAAAGAAACCGGTCGTGTCGGTCTGTGCCGCCAGAACGGGCAGTGGTAAAAGTCAAACGAGCCGTTACATCGCCGATCTGCTCATCGGGATGGGATACAGTGTTGCTGCCATCCGTCATCCGATGCCCTATGGCGATCTGGAGAAGCAGGTTGTTCAGCGTTTTGCTACCTACGAGGATCTCGACAAGCATGAGTGCACGATCGAGGAACGTGAGGAGTATGAACCCCACATCGACAATGGTGTAATTGTTTATGCAGGTGTTGACTACGGAAAGATCCTGGATCAAGCGCAGCAGGAGGTCGACATCATCCTGTGGGATGGCGGGAACAACGATCTGCCTTTCTACGAGAGCGATCTGCATGTCGTTGTAGTCGACCCGCTTCGGCCCGGGCATGAGCTGCGTTACCATCCAGGCGAAGCGAATGTACTCGCGGCAGATGTAGTCGTTATAAATAAGATCGACAGCGCCTCACCTGAAGCAGTTCTCCAGGTACGGCAAAATGTCAGCACCGTCAACCCTGGAGCAATCATTGTCGATGCTGCTTCACCGATCTTTGTTGATGATCCTTCTGTTATTCGTGGAAAACGTGTGCTCGTTGTAGAGGATGGACCGACCCTCACCCACGGGGAGATGGCGTATGGTGCCGGCTGGGTTGCCGCACAACGCTTCGGGGCAGCAGAGATTGTCGATCCAAGAGAGCATGCGGTGGGTACGATCGCTGCAACTTACCGCAAGTACCCGACCACCGGAACTGTCCTCCCCGCCATGGGTTATGGTGATAAGCAAATCAAGGAACTCGAGACGACAATTAATGCCGCTGACGTAGATCTTGTCATCATCGGCACACCCATTGACTTGGGAAAGATCCTTAAGATAGACAAACCGTCAGTTCGTATTCGCTATGAACTCCAGGTGATCGGCCAGCCAACGCTGGCAGCTGTTCTGGAGGAGAAGTTCGGTCGAAGATAAAAGGTATTCGATGTCTCATAAGCAGACTCGCGCCCCTTTCGCTAGATTATCCTGGGAGGGGCGCGATGATGTTAATCCCCCAGCTCACATCGACCTCGAGTCATGGTCGCGTTCAGCGGGCGCTGATGCCAGCCAGCCAGCACAGCCTGGTCTCCTGATCGAAGGCGAAAACCTGGGAGTAATGGATTCCCTCTTGAAAGAGTACGAGGGCAAGATCGACCTGATCTACGTCGATCCACCTTTCCTGACCGGAAATTCGTATCGCTCGCGCATCGGTCAAGGTGAAGACTCGCGGCAGCCAGATGATTGGAAAACCACGGCCGGCTACCCGGATACATGGCGAGATGGAGCTGAGTACCTGAACATGCTCTATCCACGCCTGAAACTCATGCACCAACTTCTATCATCTCGGGGGAGTTTATACCTGCACCTGGATTGGCATGCGACTGCGTACGCCCGCGTGTTGCTGGACGAGATCTTTGGTCCAGATCGGTTCTTGAACGAGATCGTCTGGGTCTACCATGGGCCGTCGCCTATCCGTTCTGCCTTCAAGCGCAAGCACGATACAATTTTGCTCTACACCAAGAGCGATAAATACACCTTTAACGCAGACGCAGTCCGCATCCCCTACAACGAGAGCACGATCAAGACCTTTGCCTCATCCACGAAAGCTGGCTTTGGCAAGCAACCCGATCTTGAAAGGGGCAAGGTTCCCGAAGATTGGTGGTATTTCCCGGTTGTCGCCCGCCTGCATGCTGAACGAACCGGTTACCCGACCCAGAAACCAGAGGCCCTGGTCGAGCGGATGATCCTAGCCTCCAGCGATCCTGGTGACCTTGTGGCTGACTTCTTCTCTGGGTCAGGCACCACAGCCGTTGTCGCCTCTCGCCTGGGGCGAAGGTGGATCGCCTGTGACCCGGCCCCGCTGGCTGCTCTGACATCCTATCGCCGACTGCTGATGCAAAAGACAAATCCCGGTTTCGAGTGGTTGCGCGCCCGGGAACTCGACCATGCTCCCGGCTTGCACCTGGATGTTGATGCGCACACCGGGGACAATGGATTGATCGTTCGTCTCCTCAATGTGCACAGTGCCGATAGGAGCACTCTCGAATTCCCGGCAGAGATCGTTTTATGGGAGATCGGAGAGGGATCCGAGGGCACAGGGTTCAACTCACTTGCTTGGAGCGTGCGTGATTGGCGCTCAGGAGACCTGAAACTGGAAATTCTGCTCGAAGGGATACAGAACAAGAGCCTGCCACTACGAGTCCGGGCCTATGATTGTTATGGTCGGTCAGGTGATTACACGCTGGCGCCCAGTTGAATACACAATCATATAGCCTTGTAATAAAAGAGAGCGCCCCATGGGACGCTCCCCGCTTTAAGACATCAAGCAGGCGTTAGCTGCTGCCTTCTGGCAGATCAAGCCGATATCCCATTCCTCGGATCGTTTTTATAAACTTGGGTTGGTTTGGATCTGCCTCAATCGCCGATCGGAGCCAGCTCATGTGCACGTCGAGGGTGCGGGTGTCTCCCGTGTAATCCGTGTGCCAAACCTTCCGGATCAGCGTCTTGCGCATCATAAGCCGCCCTGGGTTTTGCATGAAAAGTTCAAGTAGTCTGGTCAGCTTTGGCGTGAGGCGGGATTCCTTCTTCTGGCATCGCACCCGGCACTTTGCGAGGTCGAGCTTGATGGGTCCGGCTACAAGAACCTGGCGCTCATCCCCGGGCAGTAGGCGCTCGATCCTGTTCAGAAGCTTGCGTGGTGTGAACGGATGGACGAGTGTTATGCTGGCCCCATTCCCCGGATCTGGCAGGGATCCTTCCGGTGACACAAGGATGATTGGTGTCCCATCAAGCGCCGCTCGCGCTTTTCGTGACATACGCGTCCCGCTGGTACGCATCGAGGCCGCGTCCAGGATCAGGACGTCTGGAGAATTGCGCTTTGCCTCGTTAAGCGCCTTTTCCAGAGAGTGATGAATCTGAACACCAAACCCTTTTCTTTCAAGGGCAGGCGAGAATGAGGGAGCGTTTGCGCGGCTGCTTTCTAATATGACAATTTCTGATTTAGGCATGTAAAGCCCTGGGGCTAGAACCATCTAGCAGCACTATTATAAGCGCTGCCGGTTAATCATTATACCGTCTTTCGAGTTCTCTGCAACTGGGACCTTTGGGACAATTAAATTAACTTGACAGGACGATTTAAGATTCGCGCTGGATGTCCGCTAACCCAAGCCGGGTGCTTGAACGGATCTTGCTGACACCGCCACCTTCCTGTCGGGAGCGCCCTCCACCGAAGGCCCGGAAAGGCGTCTCGCCAATAATCTGCGCGCGTGTCAACGCAAATGCAGCCGGGCCAACCCAGAGTGCGAGCGGTGATAGCATCTCAGCCAATTCCGTGCCTGGTTGAGACCAACCCTGCCAGCGGCTAAGAATGAGCTGGCGACCGATCACCCTTGCGGCTGCCATCATCTCTTCCTCACGCGTGCCCGACCTTCCACCGGAGCTCAGGAGCCAGGTAGGCATCTCGCTTTTCCCGCAAAAGTATTCGAGATGACACCATTCCTCTACATCCTGGCGCCAGGCGGGCTCTCCCGCCGCCTCGATGAGTTTCGCAGCCCCAAATGCTGCCGAGCCGAATGCTGGCCCGCTCCCGACGAAGACGGTTCCAGTGCCTCTAGACTCATGCGCTGCTTGTTCCGCAAGCTGCACCTGCGGCGGAGCCCAGTCCAAGAATGCTGGTTCAAATGCATGCATCGCCGCCGCTAAGTTGTCTTGTTCGGGGGAGGGAAGAAAAGCAAAGGCTAGCGCAGCAAGCATGATTAATGCCGCCGAATAACTTGGCATTCCTGGCCCCAACTCGAGCTGTGGAATCTCCAGACTCAGCGTCCTCTCCGCAGTTCTGGCGAGTGCGCTGGATGGGTTACATGTGAGGGCAAGGGTATTCGCCCCGAGCTCCTTGGCGATTTCCATCGCCTCGATCGTGCGGGCGACCTCCCCTGAAGCCGATATTCCAATAGCGAGAATCGGAGCCGGGTCGAGTATCAAACCAGGGAGCAGATAGCGGCCTGCTTGCATGGAGTGCAAGGCCATCACCTTCGCTCCAGTAGCCTTTCCGAGCAACATCTCCATCCCCAACGCAGCGCAATGCGAATCACCACAACCGAAGATCATGATCATCCCCGGGAGTGTCCTGATCAGATCCAAATCCGATACTTCAATTACCGAGCGCTCCCAAGCCTGATGCACAAAATCAAGCCAGGGCTCGAATTGATCGACCAGTCCAGTTGTCATTGGGACCTCTCAGAGTGGAAGGTATAATCGCCATCATGATGAGTGCACCACCAAAATTCATTTTCCTTGGGGGACTACGGGAGGATTATTGTATCACCCATGACGGGCGAACGATCGATGGTGCGCTTGGAGGCAATGCCATCTACGCTGCCGTGGGAGCCAGGTTGTGGACAGACTCGGTGGGCTTGCTTGGCCGGGTTGGCTCGAATTTTCCAAGCCAATGGTTAGAAGCCATTGCGGGGGCCGGGGTTGATCTGTGTGGGATCAGGACCTTGCCCGAAGCGCTGGATATACGCACTTTTTACGCCTATTTATCCCCCGATGAGCGAACGGACACACAACCCGCGCTTCACTACCAACGAGTCGGTCAAGCACTACCAAAAGCATTGACTGACTATGTATCCTCAACCCGCGGGCAGGATCAACGTGAGAAGTACTCGCCTGCCGCCGTGCGCCCCGATGACATACCTGAGCGGTATTTCAAAGCTCTCGGACTCCACCTGAGTCCTGCAGATTATCTCTCGCACTCCGCGGTTTCCTTCAAATTCCAGGATCAGTCTTCCGCACTCGTTACCCTGGATCCTTCGGAACGTTATATGACCCCTACATTTCGAGACGATCTCCCCCGCTTGCTCCATGGGCTGGATGCCTTTCTTCCCAGTGAGAGAGAGGCACGGTCCTTCTTCCCCTCGTCAGGTATTGATTATTGGGATCAAGCAGATGCGTTTGCCTCGATGGGGCCAAAGGTGGTCGTCCTCAAACTCGGCGCTGCTGGTCAAATTCTATATGATCGGGAGAACAACATGCGCTGGCGGATACCGGCTTATCCTGCCAAAGTACGCGATGTTACCGGTGCTGGTGATGCCTACTGCGGGGGTTTTCTTGTTGGTTTGGCAAATACCGGCGATGCGATTGAGGCGGCACTGTACGGTACAATCTCGGCCTCGCTGGTCATCGAGGGCTCGGGAGCATTATTTGCGCTCCAGGCTGCACCTGGGTTGGCACAAGCCCGGCTGGAAGCCCTACGCAGCGCAGTGAAACCAGCATGACCCTCAATCTCGAACGCCTCCTTGAAAACGCCGTAGGGCTGCAGTCAATCCCTGCACCAACCTTCCATGAAGTAGCGCGCGCAGCGGCCATCGAAAAGCTATTTAGAGACATTCCCGGCCTGGATGTCAGTCAGGATCAAACAGGAAATGTGCTGGCAAGGATCGCCGGTGCGTCGGGCCAACCACTCATCATCAGCGCTCACCTGGATACGGTGTTCCCTCTTGAAACCTCGCTCGAACACCGAATTCAAGGGGATCGCATCTTTGGACCGGGTATTGGCGACAACGCCCTCGCCTTGGCCACGTTGGTGGAGCTCGGGCACATCATACAACCAGGCCATTTTTCATCCGATCTGTGGCTGATTGCAAATACGGCTGAAGAAGGGCTGGGTAATTTAGCAGGCATGAGAGCGATCGTCGATCGTTTTAGCAACTTGCCGCGTGCTTATTTGGTGCTGGAAGGGATGGCGCTCGGGCACATCTACCACTGCGCACTTCCAGTCCGGAGATTCCGGATATCTGTTCATGGTGAAGGGGGTCACGCCTGGGTCCACGCCGGTCGGCGCTCAGCTCTGCATCTATTACTCCAGATTGGGGCAAGCATTACGAAGATCCGGCTCCCTAAGTATCCGAGGACGAGTTTGAACATCGGGTTGATTAAAGGTGGTTCCAGCATTAACTCGATCGCCGGTTTGGCTGAGCTTGAGATCGATCTTCGCTCGGAAGACACGGCGACCCTCGATAAAATCGAACTTGGCATCCGGCGCTGCTGCAATATCAAGCGCTTACCAGAGGAGATTGAGATCGGTATCGAGCGCATCGGCAGCAGGCCCGGTGGGGCCATTGATTCGGATCACCCACTGGTTCAGGCCGCGATTAGGGCCACCCGAAAATCCTGCCGGATTGAACCAGAGCTGGGCATCGCATCCACTGATGCGAGCCTCCCACTGAGCCTGGGTCTTCCGGCAATCTGCGTAGGGATTACCCTCGGCGGGCATGCCCACAGCCTTGATGAGTTTATCGACATTGGTCCCATCCCGAATGGTTTTTCGGCCTTGCGAGAATTGATTGACAACTTGATGCGTGATGCCGGATCCTTCGATTAAGGCGTTGGAGGCGCGCTAGGCGTTGAGGGGAGCACTTCGAATCGTGAAGACGTCATCCAGCGCTCCCCGAAGAAGATCTGGACCTCATACTCTCCTGGCTGCCAGATCGGGCGCTCGCACTCTGTATAGCCATAACCCCCTGTTCCCCCATCCCAGAGCTGGGTTTCCAGGCAGATCACCTCGGCCCCGAGGTACCAGATAGCCGTCCAACGCATGCTATCCTGAAGGTTGTTGTACGTAAATGCCCCATAGATGCGGCCGGTGGAGTTCTGAAAGTCTTCTTGCGGGTTGACCGGTTGGTTTTCCCGGTCGATTTGCCTCGCAAATACGGGTGGGCTGAAAGCAGCTTGGTCAGGTGGCAGCTTGGTCTCGCGAATGAGCAGTAATATCTCCGGCGGGAGCCCAGGCGTGGGGGTAATGGTCGCTGTTGGCGTGATTGTCCCGGTGGGCGTGATCGTCGGGGTTTGCGTGATCGTCGGGGTTGGAGTGATCGACGGGGTCAATGTAATCGTGGGCGATGGCGTGACCGAAGCTGTGGGTGGAATGATCCGGTACGCTACCTGGCGTCCAACGCGCGTCGAGACAAACCCGCACAGGAGAGCGATGGCACCAACCAGCAACCAACGCCACCCTTTCGCAATCCGTCTCCGGCGAAGCAGAAAGTAGCGCAACCTGTTTGCAGAACGGATCTGCAGGCTACCTGCGAGGACGCCACCCACCCCTAGCAGGAGAAAACCGACGATAATCCAGGTTACAATCTGGTCGATCGTCATGTTCATCCTTCACTCCAAAAAAATCGTGCTTCTTGAACGCCTTGAATTTTGGCCTCAAACCGGTACAAACCAGGCTGGATCATCGCCCAGAACAGCTCCTTGCCCGCCATTGTAGCCTGCATAAGCTGACCTGGGAAAGCCACCCAGAACTTTCCTAGCAGATCTCGAGCCTCAAACCCGATGTGGGCTACAACTTCCTGCGTATGCTTGTTCCATGATTGGATCTCCTGTCCCTGGGAGAAATGCAGTGTGCTGCCTAACCACTCGGGACTGGGTTGAGAGGGCCTGAGCGCCACACAGCGAACGGATCGAGCGGGGATGGTCCAGGCTTGTGGTTTTGGCAATACAAGTGAATGGTACTCCTCTGCCCAAAAATCAAGGCAATGAACCTCACCCTGCCAGCCAGTGGCATTCATGAAACGTTCCGGATCCCAGAACTCAGGCCGATCACCCAGATTGAATACACCGAGCAATATCCATCGTCCTACGGCACCCTCGAGAGGAACTGCTAGTGTATAGAGCGAGCCATCCTGATCTGACCAGGCTGTTTCATGCTGGATATCCAGCGGGGGTAGGATGCGGCCTCCCCAATGCAAACGCACTTCCGGGAGATCCATCATCCTGTCGGAGAATATCGCCGAGCCACCCGAGAGCGCGACAGCCGAGATTAGACTCTTCACCTCAGATTCAGACAGTGCGGAATACGCAGCACGCAGCAGCACGCAATCTGGATCATTAATCCACCAACGCCGGTTTATGCCAGTCCGCAGGACTGTGTTCCGGATCGCGTTCCTGGCAGCTGGAAGACCCGGATCCTCCCTTACCCAATGGGAGAGCAGCCCGAGCCGTGGTTTCCAATGCGGGGCTACATCGGGTCCAATTCGCATACCATCGAATATACCAATCCCCGACCCAATTGGGCAGCCACACCCGATCAGCTTTACCTGATCACCCACAGCCTCCCGAATCCTTCCTAGGACTGCAGTCATTGCCTGGGCACGGGTGAGTGCCGGGTTAAAGAAATTCCCGGGGAGCGCTCCGGCGTAGAGGAAGTCGAGCTTGAGATATGTGTACCCCCACTCACCTGTGACCCTGCTTACCAAATCAGCTAGAAAGTCGAGAACTTCGGGGTGTGTTATATCGAGCACCCTGGGAAACGCGTCCCATCCCCAACCGGGATTCACAGGAGTGTCATTCGTATGCCTCAGGACCCATTCTGGATGCCCCTGAACAAGCCTTGAGCGGCGATCGGCCAGAAAGGGGGCCAGCCATAATCCGGGTTGTTTCCCTGACTGCCGAATGCGGTCGGCAAGCAATCTCAAGGGATCCGGGAACCCGGCGGTGCGTGTATACCAATCCCCGACCTTTACCTGAAAGCCATCGTCAATCTGGATCAGGTCAAGCGGGAGCAAATGATTGTACTCTTCACTCCAGGCTACATGCTGGTCAATATCCGACTGGGTAACTCCTGTAAAAAGTGTGTACCAAGAGCACCAGCCGACAGGCACCTCCTGGCTGTAACGCGCCTGGTTATCTTCCCCCACTGCCTTGAAGTACGCGTCCCCTCCTCCCGGATAGACGCTGCTGATCCGTTCCAACCAGACCCAATCAGTCGTGAAGGATTGATCGGGAGCAAGCTCGATCCTATCCAGCGCGCTGACGAAAGTCAATGAAATATCAGCGCCACGCTCTTGCATATAGATCCTACCGAATGCCTGTCGCTGCGAGAGATAGCCTGCGACAACCCCATTTCCGATGCTACGGTCTCGCAGGATCGTGTACATCTCTGAATAGGCTTGCTCATCCCACTCTGCGCCACTGGGGAATCCTTGTGCTTCCTGCATCGGGCGGGTGAAACGACCCAATTTCGTGCGCGGAATAGGCGCTCCCAATCGCTTCCACCCGGCGTAGCTCCAGCTCTGCCAGCCATTGTGCAGAAACTCGATCGTTTTTATTGGCTGCTCTTGGGATCCGGAACCCTGTGAATCGGGAGTTGGACCAATCCTACCAGCATCTCCCCGAGGTGGCATTTTAATCAGACCAGCAAGGGCAATCCATTCGAGACGAATGGATTCGAGGAGATGATTTACGAGGATCAGGCGCCAGCACATTGCCTGGGCGGGCGCAGGCTTCTTTGTCTGCAGCCTCAGGACCAGTTGGTAACCCGGAGTTGATCCAGTGCTTCCGATCATGTCTTGCAGCACACCTGATCCTGTGATGTTTAGATCTTCAAAGCGCCCACATTCTTTCAATTCGCCATCCGGAGTCCTCCCTTGAACTTCATACGAGAGATCCTTCCAGACCAAGCCTAAACCGCTCTGGATATCATCCAACCGTCGATCCACCAAACAAGCTCCTTCTGATGCGGTCCTTCACCCCTGACTGTTCAACCCTTCACGCTCGATCCCATGGTTGACCTGACCATCGCCGAAGTTGCTCCCACCGCTTGACGTACCCCAGCGCGTAGTGTCGCGCTCACACGTGGCGAGGCACCCGTGCGGTATACTTTAGCCCGGATCATTCCAGGGAAGCAACCATTCGAGTTATTTATGCATCCAAATGATACGGAAAAAACGTTCACGATTGAAGCCTTGCGCGAGGGTGATAAGCAAGCGTTCTCGGTCATGGTGGAGATGTACTCACCTCCGCTTTACAGATTGGTCCTGCGTATGCTGGGCGACTCGCAGGAAGCGGAAGATGCCTTACAGGAGACCTTTATCCAGGCTTTCCGTAAGATCCACCAGTTCGAAGGTCGATCCAGGATCAGTACCTGGCTCTACCGGATTGCCGCCAATCAGGCCTTGATGCGGTTGCGAAAGCGAGAACCGGTTTTCATCTCAGTGGATGAACCTGTCGATACCACGGAAGGAGGCCTGCTGCCTCGCCAGCTTCGTGACTGGTGCTGCCTGCCGGAGGCGGAGTTCATGTCAAGCGAAGCCGCACAGCGCCTGGACCATGCCATTAATGACCTTTCACCTGCGCTCAAAGCTACTTTCGTGCTTCGCGACCTACAAGATCTTTCCACACGAGAGACAGCGGAAATCCTTGAAATCAGCGAATCGGCTGTGAAAACGCGATTGCTGCGCGCCCGGCTTGAGCTGCGAGAGCGATTGAGCGATTACTTCGGGGAACGTCTGGAGGCTTTAGACAATGGGTGAGCACATCCAATGTGGCGATTTGCTCGATGAACTCTCGGAATATCTTGATGGCCAGGCCAGGGAAGAAGTGTGCGCAGCAATCGAAGCACATATGCTGGATTGCCCTGACTGCCGCATTATGGTCGATACCTTGCGTAAGACAATTCACCTTTATCGTGAGCAAGAATCGCAGCTCGGAATGCCGGATGACGTACGGAAGCGATTGTTGATCACACTCGATCTTCAGGATTGGGTAGGCTAATTACGAGAACCATGCAATTCCAAAAAAATCTCCCGGAACTGCCCCATGAGCAAGCCGCACCTTGCCCACATCAAGAGGGATTCAAGGCAAGCAAGGTTGATAAAGAGCCTAGAGCTGGGGGGGATTGTCCTCGATGCCAGCAGGGGAAGCTCGACTTCGACGGATGCCTGAACCTTGTTTGCTTGGAATGCGGTTTCTCAGCCGGAGGTGGATTTACCTGATGAGGACCTTCCCCACCGGTCTGGTGTCACAACACCCCGCAAACTTTTGGTTAAGGACTCGAATTCTGGACTCCCTCAAGCCCAGGGGCTGAACATATGAGGCGCGCTCTCCCCTTCCTGCTGCTCGGTCTTGGCCTATTCTCCATCGGGCTGGGATTTCTCTGGCGCATACTTGTTACAACGGAGCCCCCTTCCCAGGCTGGCAAGGCATTGGATGATTCATGTGTCCAGCCCGCGTCGGTTAACTACCCTGCCCCAGATCTGGAATTGGTAGATCTGACAGGAAACCCCGTGCAATTAGCTGACACACGCGGTAAGGTCGTCCTGCTAAACGCGTGGGCAACCTGGTGCCCCCCTTGCCTGGCAGAGATGCCTGATCTGCAACAGTATTACGAACTTCACCATAATGAGCCCTTCATACTGCTCGGTGTCAATATCGGCGAGAGGGTTGAAGTGGTCGAAGATTTCGTTGGGCGATCAGGGTTGTCTTTCCCGATCTGGTTGGATCCGGGAGAAGAAACCTTGCGAGCTTTGAAGACGATTTCACTGCCTACATCGATCGTTATCGACCCGGAGGGTGTGGTTCGTTTAGCGTGGAGCGGTGCTACTTGTTTGTCGACGTTGGAGAGCATGGTGTCCGCGCTTATCCCGTAGCAGGTTCAGGAGGCAGGCATGCAGGCGAAAGTCGTATGGAACCATAGGCTGTCATTTACCGGGCATGCGGCAGGTTTCGAAGTTCCGCTTGGAGCCCATCCCGATGTGGGCGGAGACGATGATGGATTCCGTCCAATGCAATTGATCGCGCTGGGGATAGCCGGCTGCACTGCGATGGATGTGATCTCAATTCTGGAGAAGAAACGTCAGGATGTATCTGCGTTTGAAGTTAAGATCAGCGGTGATCAAGCACAGGAGCACCCCAGAGTCTTTACAAAGCTTCAGATCCGCTACTTGATAAGCGGTGAGAACATAGATGAAAATGCGGTTGCACGTGCGATCGACCTGTCGGAGACAAAGTACTGTCCAGCTCAAGCGATGTTCCGCGATATTCTCCCCATTGAGCTTAGCTATGAAATACATCAATCAACCGGAAAAGTGGTCAATGGACAACCACGATAACAGCCAGCGGGTATGGACCTCAAGCAGCCTGGGACGTGCACTTAATCCCGCATACCCGACCAATCTGGCGGTCATCCTGCTCACGCTGGTCGCTGGTGCAGTAACGGCGGTCATAACTATTCTCAATGGCGGCGCCTTCCTTGACAGTTTCGTCAGCGGCGGCCGTATCGGGCTCTACCTGTTTCTCTGCTGGGCTCTGACGCGGGAGATCGACCCAGATCATGAGGAATCGGCTTTTGGCTCCATCCTCTTCGGGCTGGCCGGGCTTGCGTTCGTTGATCAGCCAGCACTTCTTGTCGGTTTCTGGATGATTGGCATCCTGCGCCTGGTAAACCGGACCACCGGACAGATGGCAACACAACTCGATACAACTGTTCTCCTGGTGGCGAGTTTGTGGCTTGCATGGAGCTATGACTGGGCGCTGGGAGCAATGGCAGGGCTGACGTTCGTTCTTGACAGCAGTCATGATCATCCCGTGACCAGGCATCGGGTTCTCGGTGGGCTGCTGCTGCTTCTAAGCGTAATTTTTTACTTCATGGATGTAGGTCATCAGATCCCAGTTCGTGATTTTCCGGTGGAGACTTACTGGGTAGCGATCGCGGCCACGTTGTTGATAATCCCATTGATCCTGGGCTCCAATCAGATCGTGAGCCGCGGTGACTATGCGAATATCCGTCTCGATCCTGCTCGGGTGCGGTTCGCACAGCTCATCATGATCACCACTGCGATCATCCTGCTTACACGATCCAAGGATGGACTTAGCGCTAGCCTGGTGGAATGGGCATCCTTGTTCGGAGCCGGAACCTGGTATATCGGGAGCACTTTGTTCCGTGCCGCCCACGCGCTGCGGAAATCCTAGCTGTTCACTCCGGTTCGTGGAGAACGGGTTATTTGGGGGAGAAGCCAGTGCTCAGCGTACAGTGAAATAGGTGTAGTGATACTGGATGCGACCATCCACCAAACCAAGCGTATCGTTCCCATCCAGTACACGACCTTGCGGCCCCTCTGCTTGCCAGAGGAAGTGACGGCTGCGCCCCTCCCCGCTTTTTCCCAGGACTTTGAATTTCGCGCCCGGTAGCTGCTCCGTAAGCAGGGTTTGGTACCACTGCCGCACCGAATCCTGGCCAACGATCGTGCGCTCACCGGTGACATGCGCAGCGTTTTGTGCGTAGAGCTTCGAGACAAAGACTGGATCATGCTCGTTCATGCGCCCGATTAATCGTTCCGGCATATCAGCAATCGGGGACACGACCGGCCACTCATAATCAGCGACAGCATTCCAGAGATGCATATACTCCGGTCTGGCAGCAAAATCCCAACTCCATGCATTCGCTCCGCTCAAACCAAGATCTCGCGCCTTACCAAAGAAACGCTTGATCTCGTCGCCCGTGGGTGACCATCCACCGCGTGCATAGGTCGGTGCAGTGGGTACGACCGGTCTGGCGGGTTGGAGTGCCATGTACTGCTCCACTGTCGATTCTAGCTGCGCCTCCGGATCATGCATCTGTTCGAAGTAAACCTGTGGCATGCTGAGATCGCAGTATTCCAGAAACGGCTTGAAGGGGAAATCGGCATGCATGCGTGGGAAGCGATAGGTGCTGAGCGCCACAGGAAGGTTTGGAAGGCCCGCTCGCAATTCCTGCATAAAGCGGGTGGCGGCGGTCCATTTGCTCTTCGTCCTATACTCGCCCTCTGCATCGATTACATACCCCGACATCCCAAGCGTAAGGGTTCGTTCGACAGCAAGTCGCGCTTCGCTAACCGGGTCATCTCCGCGCACATAATGCCAGCCCCAAACCTCAATACTCTCTCCTTCCAATGCTTCCTTGACAGGTGGGATTAAATCGAGGTTGCGATCGAAATCGAAGTTGTAGGGCCAGGTGGATCCGTCGGCAATCTTGATCAGGACATGGGTCAAATTCGCAGCTTTTGCGCGGGCAGCAATCGTGGCCGGATCGCCTCGATCACAATAAGGGATCTTCCAAATGAAGTATCCTTTGCCCAGCAGGCTCATATCTGTGACTCCCGCGCACCCATCGATCTAGCCCCTGCGATAATATCCTGAATCAAAGTACCGCTATTCAGAGTCTTGTTCACGATCTGGCCGTATCCCGCCTGCCCTCCGCACGGCATCACGCCCGAACCGGTTACGGATATCATCGATTGCGGCGCGCAGTTTTTCCTGCTCCTGCCCGCTCCCGTCAAAGAGCGAGAGCTGACGGATGGGTAGTCCGAGGTCCGAGACACCCACGCCGAGTAAGCGGACGGCTCGTCCTGATTTCCATACACCCTTGAATAGTTCTCGTGCATGCTCATAGATTTCCCCATCCGCGTCTGTATTTTGTTCCAGGCGTGCCTGGCGGGTGATTGTGGTGAAATCCGGCCAGCGGATTTTCACCTTTACCGTCCACCCCGCAACTCCTGCCGTGCGCAATCGATGCCCGACCTCCTCACTGAGCCTGAGGATAATCTTCATGAGCTGGGCTTCATCCTCGATATCAACTACAAATGTTCTTTCGGCGGACATCGATTTCGGTTCGTAATCCTCGTGAACCGGCCGATCATCATCGCCACGTGCTCTTGCTGCAAGTTCCAGGCCATGGAGTCCAAACATGGATTCAAGCGTGGAAGTGGAAAGGGCTGCCAGATCTCCAATTGTCCTTACCCCGCGCTCCTGGAGCCGTTCCCCGGTCTTTGGCCCGATTCCGGGGATCATGCGCACCGGGAGCGGTGCCAGAAAATTACTTTCCGTGCCTGGTGGAACAACGATCAAGCCGTGCGGCTTTCCCACCTCGGAGGCGATCTTCGCTACGAGCTTATTCGCGGCGATCCCCCACGAGGTCGGAAGCTGGATGCTTTCCTCAATCTCCCGCTGCAAGTCGTGCGCGATCTTCTCCCCGGAGCGGGGATCGCCA
>DAOUEJ010000045.1:0-3164 GCA_034430615.1 Anaerolineales bacterium
GGTGGATGCCGAGACAGGCATTCTCCTCGTCCGGCAGCATTTTGGCCGGGGTGGCAGCGCACAGCCTTTGTCGGAGACTCGGCTGACAGCCATCGCATATGATCCACCCATCCCGGAAGGATGTTTCAGCCTTGCCTTCCTGGACATACCGGGCTTTGAAGAGCCACCGTCCGTTGACAATACCGAGAATCCTGAGAGCGGTTCCGTGAACGTAATCCCTGGCATGGGGCCAGTCAACTTGCGGCAGGGGCCGGGTACCGACTTTGATGTGATTGGCCAGCTCACTGAAGGCGCCAAAGCGTTCGTCATAGCAACAACTGCATCCAGGGATTGGTTGCAGCTTTTCCTCGACGGTGGTCCAGCTTGGGTCTATGCACCGCTTGTGCAGTTCATGGGAGATCCATCATCTGTGCCTATCAAGGATGACAGCAGTCCCGTGCCGATCCCCAGCTCGGACTTCGACCTTGATCGTGCGACCGAGGTCATCGAGTCGTTCACGGGAAAAAGCGGTACCCGGTTGTCGCTAGTGGACGTATCCGCGATGCCGAACGCTGGTCTTCGGCCAGGATGGCAGTTGGTGGATGACTCGGGAAGGCTGTACTGGCTGGATGTTGAGACCTATCATCTCGTCCAGATCGAACCAGCACCTCTGGTTAGCGCGGATCCGGCGGGTTCGAAGAGCATCGAAGAGCTACGGCAGATCGCCGAGCGGATTGCCTTGGAGCACTCGTTGCAATTTGGCGGTCTGATGGATGTACTCGTCTATTCAGAAGGCGACAAGCTTGACCAGAATTATTTCTTCCAGTGGGAAAACCGGACCAAGCACTGGGGTTCTATGCCACCTATGCTCCAAGTTGGGCTGACGAGCGACGGTCAGCTCTTCAGCTGGCTGAACACGCTCGACCTCCCTGAGTGAGGTTGAATCAGTGTATAGAAAGGCGAGGATTCTTCTGTTGTTCATGGGCCTATCGTCGTTCTTGAGTGCCTGCTCGGGACTCGGAGGCAGAGCGACCCTACCCCTTCTCCTTTGATTGCAACCACAACAACAGCAGGGGGAGTCAACCCTTTCAATTACTACCGCGCCAGAGGCAATATCGGATGGTGTAGACCTCGCCACTTCAGACCCTCGCCAGGCATTGGTCCCTTTTTATATTCTTCCCGAGAGCCTCTCCTGGAGTCCCGACTCGAGCTGGCTGGCTTACACCACAAGCGATGGCCGAGCGTGGCTCCAGGCTGCCGACGGGGATCAACCCATCGAAATCACCGGCGTTCAGGCTGCGCCGCCCGCCCGGCTGATCCCTGCCTGGTCCTCAGGCGGCGATCAATTGATCGTGTACGGAATCTGTGGGTTTGACTACCCGCTATGGACCGCCATGTGGCTGGTCGCCATAAACACCGGTGGGATTAAGGAAATCCGCCCGCTGATCGATCCTTCCAGGGCAAGCTCGCCTGTGTACCAGAATGAGGGAGTCGTCTACTCGGCCTCGTGGTCCTCAGACAGCAGGAAAATCGCCTACACGTTTATGGGTGAGGCTTGGGTTTATGACGCGGAGGAAGATAGCCACAGTCAAGTGACTCGCATAACGCTAGATCCAATAATCCGGGATGTGGCAATCGAGTCCTTCAATGGTGTGAAGGAAGTGTCATGGTCACCGGACAGCAAATGGCTGGCGCTGGGTCTTTCCTGCAATTGCCAGAATCCCTACAGCGGGGTGGCTGCTCTTGAGATTTCAACCGGCAACGTAAAGTTGCTGGCTGACGGAGCAGGCAACGTTGGTTGGTCACCGGATGGCCAATGGGTCACAATAAAAAACGTCTCTGGAGATTGGGGGCCGGAATACACCTACGATTTCTACGGAGCCGATCCGGCCACCGGCGACCTGATCAACCTGACCAGCAGCAATCCAGATTTTGATCCGCTCCTCGACGGCTATGACCACTTTCGACCGGGCACGTACCAGGTAGCCGAACTGCACTGGGGGCCCGACGGGATATACCTGTACACGATACGGGCTTACATGCTCGGGGATCAAGGTGTCCAGGATAAACCCGCTATAGGATTTGTGGTGCGAGAAGATCCCGTTACTCCTCCTTGAGGTGCACCTTCCCGCTACTGATGCCTGGTTCACATTCCCTGATTGGCTGCAAGATGGCCGGATTGCGTTCATCGAGGTAGAAGCGAGTTACCCAGAACAGACAGATTTTGGGCCACCGATCATCGCGAGCAAGCAACTGGTCATCGGTGAACAGACTGTAAAGAAAAATGGTTGCCATGTCATCGCGACTGTCTGGGCGCCAGATGGATCGCGTGTGGCTTCGTTGACTCCGATTGCATTTGACACAATTGAAAATGAACTGCAGATGTTTCTGACAACACCGTGAAAGAGAGTTGAACTCGATTTTAATTGTTGCTCAACCATATTCAGATAGAGCGTAGGTCAGCTAGCGCAGCAGAAGAATAGATTGGCCCCTATCTGGTTTCTGACCATGTTATTGTTTGGGTATCCAGACCCTATGTGAGGAAAGGAGCCAAGAAGAGAAGGAATGGGGACTTGACCTTGGCGTCCTGCAAGGAACAAGGCGTGCAAGTATTACACAGCCAACTTGTATGCGAAGCGGAGTTTAGGTTTACGGCGCCAGCGATTCGGCGACGAGTTGAAAATCATCCAGGCTGAGCTCGTCGCTGCCGCTGATCATATACAGAATTCCATTTTCCACCCACACAAGATAATTCTCTTGACTTACCTGCCAGACGATGTCATCCCTCGTCAAACTCCAGGCTGAGCCACCCCCACCGACGATCCCTGTTGGCGCATCCACAATCCAATATCCACGCGTCCCGCGCACTTGGACTTCACTTAATTGGGCATCGGCAACGGCGAATTCCTCGAGTTTGCCTTCTTCGACACGCTGTTGACCAATTGCCACCTGATGGAAGCGGAAGCAGTCGCAGAGGACGTAGATCCCTCCCGCAGGTGATTCATAAATCTCCCAAGAAATCTCTTTGGGATTACCCCAATCTGGCCGGAAGGCTTTCTCCCACTCTTGTTCTGGCACATCGTGTGGCACGAGAACCTGAAAGCCCACCAGGCGGTTGGCCTCTTCTTGTGTGAGCGCAGCCCAGCGTTGTGGATCAATCGTCTCTTCTATCAGGGGTGTGGGCC
>DAOUEJ010000046.1:0-7449 GCA_034430615.1 Anaerolineales bacterium
CCTTCTTGCTGTAGTAGAAGATGGTCAGCGAAGACTCGTCACCGTGGATATCTTCGTCCTCGTAGTGCATCTCCAGTGTGAAGGACGCCGGGAACTTCTCCACCAGGGCGCGAGTGTCGGCTCGCGCGGCGATGATCTCCACCGGGTGCCCGCTCAGCGAGTCGGGGATTCCGGAGTAGCGTCCGGCGTTGCGCACCCGCACAGTAAGTGATTGCTTTACGGCTTGTTTTGGGAATTTAATGCGTACCCGGCCGTCGAGTCCGTCGATCTCGCCGCCCTGGGCGCTCAGTGCGAACAGGCTGCGGTCGCCCAAACTCAATTTGGCTTCGGTCAGCACGACTTCGTCCTGCAGCAGCTGGGCAGCGATGGCGAAGGGACCTTCAGCGTTGGGGGCGACCTTCCATTCGAATTCGCCCGTCTCACTTTCCACCGGCACGCGCAGCGTGAGGTTTTTCTGGTCCCATTCCTTTGAGTCCTGCCCGTGGGGGCGGATGCCCTCCGGCATGCTGATCGCCAGCTCGAGGTTTTCGGTCGATTCCAATTCGTTCCAACCTTCGATGGCGTAGGCGATGGTGAACGACTCGCCGGGCATGATTTCGTCATCTGCGGTTTCCAGAATCAAGGTCAACGGGATTTCACTCGGAGTTGGCGTGGGTGAAGCCGTATCCGTTGCTGTCGATGTGGGCGTGCTTGTTGCTTCCGCAGTCATTGAGGGGGTGCTGGTTTTTGTCCAGGTGGGCGTGTCCGTCGCTTCCGCGGTGGCCGAGGGCGTTTCTGTGGGGGTTTCCATGTCCGTCGTCGTGGCGGTAGCAGATGAAGATGGAGTCGGCGTCCCTGTCTCAGTGGGCGTAGGTGTTGGGGTCGGCGTATCCGTCGCTGTCCCGGTCGGCGTACCCGTGGTTTGCTGTTGCAGGTTGGGATGCGCCGCCGCCTGCGGCTGAATGGAGACGAGCGACTCGGATTCCGAGCCGGTGTTGACCGCCAAACCGGTGAAGAGCATGTCATCCACTTTTTCATCCAGGGCATGCTGCACGCCGGCGAAGACGGTCGCGCCGGGCGGAAAGGCCATGCCGAGCAGCATGGACACGCAAAGCAGAATCCGGACGGATGCCATGGACAATAGATTGTTTTTCATGGAAAGACTCCCCCGAGGGTGGATTTCGCGCCCCCATTAGAAACGTGGGCAAATAACTTGGTAAATAGCATACAACATTTCGTGCGGCGCGATCAAGACGTTGTTCGCACAACTTGTCTATGTTTACCCTACGATGGCACAGGAAAGTTACAGGAGGTTTACCTGATTATTACCATTTGGTAACGGAAGCTGGCGCGTTAGTATGCGCGAATTATTCTTCCATTTTGGGTTTACTCATTATGTGCGAGGAAATACCTGGCGATTGCTTACAGAGAGGAACGCCCTACCCCCCTTGGGGCGTGTTCCCCTGAGAGCAGCGCCCCGTTTTGGCGGAGCGTTGCGTTTTCATGCCTCACCAATGGTTCCGCTTCCCGTAAAAGGGTCTACGATTACCAGGTCGTAATCTTGGAAATCATATAATGCAACATCAAACGGACCGTCTCGTGGAATGCCAACCACACAACAAAAAGTATCTGCACTATGAAGATTATGTCTTCGATATCGAGAACTCCAATCGAATACGATGATGTTGCGCGTGATGTGTAGCGCCAGTACAGTACGGTCAGGGCAACTATCCCAATCAAGCAGACTAACCAAACCAATGTGATGCTGGTTCTGACCAACTCTTTATCCATCTCTTCCTCTCCTTGTTTTCACATTAGCACAGGTCGGGCTATTTTATGCGGGACATTAACGTCCCTCGCATAAGAACTCCGAACTGTGTGCTTGAACAGTAGCATACAATCGACGAGATGATCGTGATTTAGGCGTGCTTGGAGCAATTTAATATTGTGAATTTCCTGTCGGGCTATCCGACAGGTTTTTCAAATCAGGCCCATGTGGCCAATTTAAACGGAGGGAAGTCGAATGAAAAAGGAGTCGACACTGGTTCAGACGCTCCCGCTTAGGGAACGCCCCGCCTGGCGCGTTGCCTACAACACAGCCGGATGCAGCACGACAGAGCTGCTCGCATCGATCATCGGAGGAACTGGTCAACTCGAGATCGCGCACGCGCTTCTGGAGCGTTTTCAATCACTCCCAGATCTGGCGCGTGCAAACGCTGCAGAGATGTCGGCCTTCGCCGGAATCGGCGAGGTGACAGCTTCGAGGCTGCTTGCTGCGATTGAACTTGGGCGCAGAACGGTAGCCGCATCGTCAGAGATAACCTGTTGTTTGCAGTCACCGGAAGACGTCGCAAGTCTGTTGATGCCTCGCATGCAGGATCTGGAGAAAGAGACTATGGTTGTTGTGCTGCTGACCACTCGCAACACTGTTATCGGCGAGCCGATCGAAATTTACCGTGGCTCGCTCAACTCTGCGATGGTTCGCATAAGCGAGATATTGCGCCCAGCGATTCGGGCAAATGCGGCTGCAATTATCGTGGCGCACAACCACCCTAGCGGAGATTCCACTCCATCGCCCGAAGATGTTCGAGTGACCAAGGCTGTCGTCGAGGCCGCCGAGCTGCTCGACATTGATGTGTTGGATCACCTGATCATCGGGCGCGGTCGGTACACTTCGTTGAAATCGAAGGGTTTAGGCTTCAGCTAAGCGGGCAAGAAAGCGTCATGCGCGTCGAGGAGGAAACCCCTGGGAAGGGTATAGCCGTGAGCGATTTGATTATCACTCGTAAATGGCCGGAGTCCTAACTTCAACCGCCTCCTAGCGAACAGGGAGGGGCACCCTGCCCCTCCCAATTATTTTAACTCTTCCTTTGCTCCAGTGAATTAATCGGCAACCAACATGAAGCTGAAGCTAATCGCCCAAAGATATGACTTTAAAACTAAATTGCCACGGCCCAGAAATAACTTCCCCTGCCATGTTATCAACCACATAGGACGCTTCTAGGTCTGTCATATTCTCGGGTCGCTCTACGATTCCAAACGAGAAGTAGCCGTCTGAGTCTGGTAGGCATTCAATCTGGATGCCTGAATTTTCCGCTGCGAGTTTCTGCTGGACTTCCGGACACTCATCGGCTTTGGCTACATCTCCTGCCAAGTGTTCTAAAGAAAGATGATATATCCCATCTTGTGGCTCAACAGGCACATTGAAGAAGAAGCGATCACATCGATAAATAGTCTGAGAATCTGAGGGTGAATAAAAACCGATCAGATCTAAAGATGACATTACATATGAAGTGCCGTCAACAGTGATGTATAAATCATCAGGATGTCGCCCGGGAATCCAGTTCTTTCCATTTGGCTGCTGGTAGCAAAGTGTGATCCAAACATCGTCACCGTCTCTGTATGATGCAACATGTTTCACCTCGATACCGTTTACGGTCTGGCTTGGTGTGCTAGCCGATAATGTGTCGTGCAATGTTTGAGTTTGAGTACACGAAGACCCTAACGGGACTCCTATAAATAATGCCAAAGTCATCATTATTCGAAACATAGCGTCCCCTCTTATTACATATTTTCTGCAGCTGAAAAGTTGCTGTCCGGACAGCCTGCTCTCAACCCCTATCTTACAACTCAATACATTCTGTTCAACCGGATCGCCGCCGGCGGAAGAGCTTTCTTCCTTCGGCGAGGATCCGCCTGGATCCAATTCAAACGGAGGTATTGTCGCATGACACAGTCAACAGAGGTGAGCATAAAAGCAGACACCCCGAAGCGTGAAGACTTCAGCTTGAGGCCTCGCAGCCTCGAAACCTTCATCGGCCAACAGGAGATCAAGCGTTCCTTAGGCGTCATGATCGACGCCGCGCGCAAGCGAGGAGATCCCCTGGAGCACGTGCTCTTTCATGGGCCACCAGGTCTTGGCAAGACCACGCTGGCGATAATTATCGCCGCCGAGATGGATGGTGCCCTGCGGGAGCTGGCTGCCCCTTCGATCCAGAAGGTTGGCGATTTAGCCACCGTGCTAAGTGTGCTCGGATACGGGGACGTCCTTTTCCTGGATGAGATTCACCGCATGAAAACGGAGATATCCGAGATCCTCTATGCAGCTATGGAGGACTTCAAACTGTCCATCCAGATGGCCAAGGGCGAGAAGCCGATGACTGTACATCTGAAAAGCTTCACTCTGGTAGGGGCAACCACCGATTACGGAACGCTTCCTGGACCATTGCGGGATCGCTTTGGCCAGGTATTCCCGATCGATCTCTACTCGATCGAAGAGATCGAGCAGGTGGTGCTGCGCGCTGCCGGCGAGCTGGAGCTGCTGATCGACAAAGATGCAGCTCGCTTGATCGCAGAGCGATCTCGCGGAACCCCGCGCGTGAGCCTTCGTCTGCTCCGGCGCTGCAGAGATCTAGCCGAAGTACAGAACGACGACCTCACAGGACAGATCGCTGCTGAAGCTTTGGAGCTGCTCCGGGTAGACGAGCGAGGTCTCGACGAGACTGATCGCCGGTATCTCTGGACGCTTGCCGATCGCTACGGTGGAGGACCGGTCGGTCCAAAGTCGCTCTCCGCTTCAAGCGGTATCGACTCGGCGACGATCGAACACGCCATCGAGCCGTGGCTGCTGCGTGCGGGTCTGATCGTCCGCACGCGCCGTGGTCGAAAGATCACCAGGAAAGGCCACCGGCACATATCCGATGCTGTAGCCGCCGGGTAAATGTCTGCAATGCACGTTTAAGCGAGCGGGGAGGCCGCCAACCTCCCTGCTCTATCCCTTAAAACCGGATCCACTCGCGCGAGCGTGCGAGGTGAGATCTATAAGTGACTACGCGCACTTGATCCCCCCACCCTTCTTCAGGAGGAAAACTCACAATAAAAACGGATGTCGTATTACCTCGATCGGGCGCGATAGGCTCCAGCGCCTGCCCGAGATCAACCGAAGGAGCCAACACAAATGGAGGAAAGGTCATGACCACAAGCACGAAAACCGCCGCCCCTTCTATCTCTACGCTTCTGTTCCGAAGCGCTCGTGCCGTCGATGGGGCATGGTGGGTGAGGGGTAAAGAGGAGCACGAATGGCCAGCCCGGCGTAATACAACCGGTCGGGCGGCCGTAAGCGGCATCCTTGCGCGGGCGCTAGTCCAGGCCGTCAATGGCCAGATCATCGAGGCGAGCTGCGATTCCGGCCTCTATTACGCTCGAGTCCTCAGCCGGTCATCACCGGGTAAGGATAGAGCATGTGGCATGGAAGAAAGCGGCAAAGGGCTGGCTCTGAGCATTCCCCACGGAGCACAGGATAAGGTGACCTATCATCTTGGCATCCTCGGCCTTGTCTCAGCGCTGGCAGCTCCCCTTTCGGCCACAGATCTGGTAGACGCTTACTTGAGGCTTCTCGAAGAGGTGTTGGCCCGCGGTAAGCTCACAGCAGACTGCAAACCGGCGTTCTGCCGTTCTGCAGACGAGCTGTACTACTGGATCCGCTATGGCACACAACCGGCGAAAGATTCCAACGATCGACTCAAAGACACGAAGATCTTCAACAACAGCGATATGCCGCCCCGCAAGGGATTCGTAGAGTTGAGCACGAAAATCTTCTGCGATGCTGTAGAACTGCGAAAGCACGTTGAAGGCACTGTCGACAACGACGGTGCCGCTGAAAAAATCGACGAAGACGTCTACGGTCAATTTGTGGGCTGGCAAGCCCAGGCGTTGGAAAGCAGCCTGGCCGCCGGCGAGAATGTCCTGCTGGCCGGACCCACTGGCACAGGAAAAACCTTCGCGCTCCTCGAAGTAACCAGGCTCAACAAGATGTACGAGCTTGTAATCGTGGAGGGAAAGGAAGGTCTGATCGATCTCGACTTCATCGGGGCGATCATTCCCGCCGACGACCAGCGAGTGTGGGTCGATGGGCCGGTGCTGCGGGCAATGCGCAACGCTTCGCTCTGCCCGGTGATCCTGTTCATCGACGAGATCACCAGAGTACAGCGCCATCAGATCAACATGCTTCTTGGGCTTATGAATCCCAAGAGTAGGGAGATCTGCGAGCAGATGGGTTTAGTTATCGAAGACGATGGGCCGTTCTATGTCCTTGAAGTCCCCATGACTTCAGAGATCGTCTGGTGTCCCGCTGCTCACTTGCGTATTGTCGGCGCCGGTAACTTCGGACGGGCTTATGCGGTCTACGACCTGGATCCTGCCGTCCGGAGACGCTTCGACACGGTGCTTGAGTTCAACTACCTGAGCTTTCAGCAGGAGGTTGATCTCATCCTCCGCGAATGTGACGTGCCTCAGCTCGTGGCGGAGATCATCACCAAGGTCGCCGACGAGACACGTCGCATGATGGCCAACGGCGAACTGCCCGGCTGCATTGACACTGCTTCTCTCCTGAATTGGGCGCGCAAGTGCGCTCGATCGGGAGCGACAACAGCCGATGATGTAATGTGGCAGGCTCAAATGACCTGGGCGGACCTGGTCTGCGGCCGGGAACACACCGGAAAAGTCAACCAGGGTAACTTCAGGGCGCTGTCAGACTACCTGGCTGCGCTTGGTAGGCTTTCACCGGAAGGGGGCGGGAAATGAGCGCCCCCTGGTGGATCTGGCGGCCAGTGCAAACGCGTCTCTCCAAGTGGACTCTCGCTCTGCTGCGGGGTAAACGCTACCGGATTGATCTAAGTCCACACGGGACGGGCTACCATGACTCTGACTTGAAAGTCATTCATGCCAACCCGGAGATGTTCCCCAAGGAAGCCGATGAGCGCAAGTTCCGGCTTACTCAGGGGATACTCGCTCATGAAGTTGGCCATGCGTTGTTCACCAACACGTGGCCAACGAAAAGCGAGAACGTGCTGCGCCAGATGGTAAACATCCTGGAAGATCAACGCATCGAGCGAGCAATCGCCGTTCTCTACCCGGGTGTCGAGCCCGCCATCCGAGAGCTTGGAGATCTGTGTTATGCAGATATCTCTGCGCTCGAAGACAATGACCTTTTGTCGATCGAGCGCGAAGATGAAACTGCATACCGGGTCGTCCAGGCGTGCCTCGCCTGGCGCTGGGCACACGACCGCACCAATTCGCTCGACATGCTTCGACGAGTTGGCCTTGCCGAACACAACAACGCGGCAAGAGAAGGTCGTAAGCTCTGGAGACAGATTCTTCCGCTCGTGGAGTCCAGTTGGTCAGCCCGGCACACGGGCGAGGTGATCAAGCTGGCCAGGGAGATCCTCAAGACCCTTGGCCTTCCGGAGGGATATCCTGCGATCACGCTTCCCTCCCTCTGGGGCGATCTTCCGATCAGTAGATCTGATAACCCCCTACCCTTTCCCGACGGTCCGTCAAAGGAAAGCCCTGGGATGGGTCTGCCTCCCAAGGAGATCTCTCCGGCAGCCACTTCAGGAAGTGCTCGCATGGTTCTACCTGACGAGTACATCGAACTCGAAGATGCTGCGTTACCGCTGGCCAAGCGCCTGG
>DAOUEJ010000047.1:0-3771 GCA_034430615.1 Anaerolineales bacterium
TTGGCTATGAATGGGAACTGACGAAGAGTCCGGCCGGTGCGCACCAGTGGAAGCCGAAGGGCGACGCTGGCGCCGGTACGATTCCGGATGCCCACGACCCGTCCAAGCGTCACGCACCATCAATGCTGACTACGGACCTTGCCCTGCGGTTCGACCCGGTTTACGAGAAGATTTCGAGGCGCTTCTACGAAAATCCGGATCAGCTAGCGGACGCGTTCGCCAGGGCGTGGTTCAAGCTAACCCACCGTGACATGGGCCCGCGCGCACGCTATCTCGGCCCGGAGGTTCCGGCCGAGGAGCTCATCTGGCAGGACCCCGTACCCGCCGTCGATCACAAGCTGATCGATGCGAAAGACATCGCCTCCCTCAAGGGCAAGATCCTGGCTTCCGGCCTGTCCGTGTCGGATCTCGTTTCGACGGCCTGGGCATCGGCCTCCACCTTCCGCGGCTCCGACAAGCGTGGCGGCGCCAACGGCGCCCGTATTCGCCTGGCGCCTCAGAAGGATTGGGAAGTCAACCAGCCCAAACAACTGGCGCAGGTGCTCAAGACCCTGGAGGGCATCCAGAGCGAATTCAACCGTGCGCAGTCCAAGGGCAAGAAGGTCTCGCTCGCTGACCTGATCGTTCTAGGTGGTTGTGCGGGCGTCGAGCAGGCTGCGAAGAACGCCGGTACCGAGGTGGTGGTTCCCTTCACGCCGGGACGCATGGACGCCTCGCAGGAGCAGACCGATGTGGCCGCCTTCGCCGTGCTCGAGCCGAAGGCGGACGGTTTCCGCAACTACCAGAAAGCCCGCTATGCCGTATCGGCCGAGGCGATGCTGGTGGATAGGGCGCAATTGCTGACGCTGACCGCTCCAGAGATGACGGTTCTGCTTGGCGGCATGCGTGTTCTGAATGCCAACTTCGATAAGTCCCAGCACGGCGTCTTCACCCAGCGGCCGGAGATGCTCAGCAATGACTTCTTTGTGAACCTGCTCGACATGGGCACGGTGTGGAAGGCAGCCTCCGAAGACGGTGACGTATTCGAGGGTCGGGATCGCGTAAGCGGTGAACTCAAGTGGACCGGCACCCGTGTGGACCTGGTCTTCGGCTCGAACTCGCGACTCCGGGCCGTAGCGGAAGTCTATGCCTGTGCGGATTCCCAGGAGAAGTTCGTGCACGACTTCGTCGCGGCGTGGAACAAGGTCATGAACATCGACCGTTTCGAACTCGCCTGATCGGAGCGAAATTCAGTTTGGTTCGTTCGCCCCGGCGCCTTTTTCCGCCGGATACGCCCCAGCCAGAAGGTCCAGCTCTTCAGCCTTCTGGCTGGGGTTGTTTAGGGCGGGCCCTGATCGTTGCTCACAAGGTGCAGAAAGAGGAATATCCGCTTATGCGATTTATCAGTAGCAGGGAAGTACAAGCATCGAGAGTAAACTGACATCATCTTTCAGCGATATCAATCCCAAATCAATAATTCCCTTTCCAGGTAACTCCAAGGCACCTCTATCTCCTTTGGCATCCAGGAATACCTATGCCGTTTGATAGTATTGCCGGTCCCCCGAGCGTCAGATATAATCTGACATATGTCAGATACTGTCTGACACAGGGAGCTGCTATGGAAATCACGATGCTCAACCCCATACTCGGTTCAGTAAACGCGGAACGCGTGCTTGTATTTCTCCAGGCGAGAGGCGAAGGCTATGCACGCGAGATCGCTAGATTCTTCGGAGCAGACCCTGATTCTATTCAAAAGCAGCTTGTCAAGTTTGAGGCCGGTGGGGTGCTGACCAGCAAAGAGGTAGGGCGGACGGTCACGTACCAATTTAACCCACGGTATCCATTTCTACCTGAGTTGAAGGAACTGATGGAGAAGGCGATAGGCTTTTATCCTGAAGAAGAGCGCGAGCGTCTGGTGATGGACAGGAAGCGTCCAAGGCAGTGAGACAGATCTCAATGATGGGTATTTGACACACGGTTCTTCCAAAAGCGAGGTCTTCGCTGCCACCAGGGTGTTGGCAAATTTGAGTTGACAGTTTGTGTAAATTGTGTACACTATGTACAGTACGGATTTTCCTAACAAATGAAGGATGAACATCAAAATGGCAACTCTAAGAGAGATTGGAAGTCGCGAAGCGCGCAAGGATTGGCGTGAATTACTCGACGCTGTAATGGCCGGCGAAAACGATGTCTTGATCTCGCGTCATGGTCAGGAAGTCGCAGCCCTTATACCTGCACGGGATTATTATGCCATCCTGGAAGAGCTAGATGAGATCAGGATGGCGCGCCTAGCCGAAGATCTATATGAGAGCTACCAGCAGGGAAAGACCTCGGTAACCCCCTATGAAAAGGTACGGGCTGAGATGCTAGAAGCCTAGGGGTAGGGGGTTATGAGTAAGGCAAAGTCGTATTCGATAGAAGTCACCACTCATGCTGCACGAAGTTTGAAAAAGCTTCATAAGGAACAAGAGCTCATAAGACGCCTCGATGCAAAGATTCAATCCCTGGCGGAGGATCCTCCTCCTGCGGGATGTAAAAAACTCAAAAGTGGTCGATACGGTAATTTGTATCGGATACGCGAAGACGATTGGCGCGTCCTTTATGCAGTAGAGGATGAACGTGTCATTATCCTGATATTGGATGTTGTGCGAAGAGACCAAGCTTACCGATAATACAGCGAAGATATTCGATTCAAGATCACATCAACAACCAAGGATATTCGCATATTCTCCATTCCTCTATTGCTGGTAACCTTCGAAAGCGGAGGCTTAACCTTGATTGCCTGGGGATTCGTAAGATGTTAGATTTATATGGAATAGTATCCACAACTTCATTAGACGGCTCCTGGTCTCTGACCAGTTGGTACAGAGGAGGGTGCTTCGAAAGTGCTTCGCGAACGATATGCGCCATGGATTCTGGGTGCCGGGTTTCTTGCGTCGGCAGCCCTGAGCTGGTTCCAGCGATCACCGACTGCAGGCACGATCCTCGGCGTCTTCTTCATCATCACTTTGATCCCACTGCCATCATTGAAATATGGACTTCAATTCGGCGCTCTCCTTGGCGGCATAGCCGGTGCAATATCGGAAGCCGTCCTCTACTCGCCCGAAAGAGGTATCGGGAGGACGGTCTTTGCCACGGGCTATGGTGCCCTCCTCGGAGCTTTGTGGGGTGTCGCCATTGCCTTCGGATGGCGTCTCTGTCAGCGGCTCGCCGACCGGCGTGCGAACCCAGTGGCCCCAACAACACAGACCAGGAATGATCAATAACGTTTCCGCGGCCAGTTCATGCCCCGCTGGGGTCTGCTGGGGAAACAGTGCGATTAGCATTGCTCTTTGTTAGATTCTATTTGCGCACCGGTCAATTCTGGCGTTAGGTGGAAGATCAAGAAGCTCAGGGATTCGATGTTTTCAGTAGCCGATTATCCAGCTAATCGGAAACAATGGTCTCATTGAGGTTGAGATTGCTGATTATCACTAAGGAGTTGTGTGATGGGTAAAACAAAACGATTGGCACCCGTACACCCAGGGGAGGTGCTATTTGAAGATTTTCTAAAGCCTATGGATTTGAGCCAGAATCGTTTGGCACTATCGATCGGTGTGCATCCACGCCGAATCAACGAGATCGTGTTAGGGAAGCGCGGCATTACGGCAGACACTGCACTTCGGCTGGCGAAATTCTTTGGTACCAGTCCTGATGTCTGGCTCGGGTTGCAGAAGGATTATGAGCTCGATGTTGCGATGGACGAAATGGGAGATCGGATAGAACGTGAAGTACGTACGTTTGCGTCCATCC
>DAOUEJ010000048.1:0-1582 GCA_034430615.1 Anaerolineales bacterium
ACGAAGCAGGTGCCGAGGAAGAGGGGGAGCTGTAATCATGGAAGACCGGATGGAGCAAGCCCGATCGAAATTCAACCCCAGGATGGTCGTTGGTGTGTTGATGGCGGCGTGCTGGATGATCCTGGCCGGTTGCAGGTCGGGGGCAGATATCGAGATTCCGCTCACGCTGATCCCGCCGACTGCAACCATGATGGTGGAGCAGACACCGACCCCGGTCCCTCCACCACCGGAAACATTGATCATCTGTCTAAACCAGGAACCCGAATCGCTCTTTCTTTACAGCGAAGCGCTGATGTACGGACCGGCTGCGGCCGAATCACGGGCTGTCCTTCAAGCGATCTATGATGGACCGCTGGACTTGCTGGACGATGGAATCGCGCCGGTGATCCTGAACGACCTGCCAACGTTCGAAAATGGGAAGGTCATCCTCGAGCCTGTGACCGTGGCCGAGTCGGATGTTTACCTCAACCCGGTGAGTATGCAGGCTGAGAACCTCAAACCTGGCAGTCCCTACCTGCCGCAGGGATGCCGGGGTCCAGAGTGCATCACCAATTACTCCGGTGGCGAGATCGACATGGAACAGATGGCGGTCGAATTCGAACTTCAGGATGGTTGGCGATGGTCGGATGGTGAGCCAGTCAGAGCCTCCGATTCTGTCTTCTCCTACCAACTTGATTCATCAAGTGATCTGAGCACCACCAAGTACCTTGTCGATCGGACACAATCTTACGTCGCGCTCGATGACCTGCGGGTGCGTTGGACTTCCATCCCCGGCTACCTGGACCCTGATTACACTACCCTCTTCTGGGCACCTCTCCCGCAACACCAGCTTGGTGCATTGAGCGTGGGCGATCTACCTGGAACCGATCTAGCAGCCCGGATGCCGCTTGGCTGGGGGGCGTACATGCTGGAGACCTGGGACCAGGGCGAGCGGATCACGCTCGTTCCAAACCCCAATTACAAACGGGCGAGCGAAGGGCTGCCGGCGTTTGGCCGGCTCGTCTTCCGCTTTGTAGGAGACGATAGCCGGGCAGGGGTGCAGCAGCTCCTCACCGGGGAGTGTGATGCGCTGGACGAGTCCGTGCTTGATGCCCTCGATGCGCCGCTCCTGGAACCCTACCTGGCGGAGGGAAGCATTGGCCTCAATTGGGTAGCGGAACCTGAGGTCGGGATGCTCATCTTCAATACGGCTCCGATCGGACGCCAGGGTGAGGCGTACTTCCAGGATCCTGCCGCTCGACAGGCTGTAGCTGCCTGCCTGGATCGAGAATCACTCGTCGAGGATCTGTTCGCTGGATATGGCCTACTGCCCGGAACATGGCTTCCAGCCCCAACCTCTGCTGAAACCCCTGCATCACTACCGGTTGAATACGACCCGCAGGCCGGCCGAGATCTACTCCGGAGCATTGGCTGGGTTGAGGTGGAGGGTGAAGCTGACCAGCCACGGGTTGCCTGGGGTGTGCCCGGTGTGTCCAACGGAACTCGCCTCACCGTGAGTTTTACGTCCACCGGCAGTGCGCTGGATGAGGCCATCGCCGCACGGCTCCAACAGGACCTGGCCGGGTGTGGTTTCGAGGTTCAG
>DAOUEJ010000049.1:0-3023 GCA_034430615.1 Anaerolineales bacterium
CGCAGCATACCTGCTTGTATCTTACCTGCTATTACCCCCGTTGGTTACCATCCCCAGATCTGTGTTTGGGATCGACTGGCTGCTCACCCTTCTGGGCAATGGGTCTGTTCGGTGGATTGCACGAGTAACCCTTGGCAGAGAAGAAAGGAAGACATCCGGCCTATCCGTATTTTGAATTGTTGGCGATGTCTTGCAGAGATCGGCTGACTGAAGGAGTGGAGGACCATGAGAAACTTACTTGTTTTTCTGATTGCCGCTTTGATAGCCGGCTGTTCCGGCACAATCGGCCGTGAGACTGAAGTCGATTCAGACACGCAGGGCGGGGTGATTGTCCAGAGGGAGGAAGTGGTTGTCGATGCACTTGCGGCGGCTCCAGGTGAAGTGGAGGTCATCGGTGGAGACGAGGAATCCCTGCGCGAGTTCATCGGCCGCGCGCTTACATATCACTACCCCGGCTCAGAAGAGGGCCGCACGCGCATATTGATCGGGCTGCTCCCGGACGATCTCCCCTTTGATCTTCCTATTCCGGAGGGAAGCCAAATTATTGGCAGCATCGTTAGAAGCGACCCCGCAGGAACGGAGATCATCCTTGATTCACCGCTCAAATCAGAAGAGGCGATCGCCTTTTATCAGGACGAGCTGACGGGGGAGGGGTGGTCGGAGCCGCCGCAAGATTCTTACGGGCCCGGATTTGTTTCAGCCTCTTGGCCAAGTCAGACATTCTGCGATGTCGAGGGTGACCTCGTGATCTATCTATACGCGGTGGATGTCCCCGATAAACCAACCGATGTCAGAGTGAACATACAGAGCCAGGCTGAGTATTATCAATGCAACCCAGACAGCACGTACGGGATGGATGATGCTTATTTCTTGATTCCTCCTCTGGTCTCGCCGGCTGGTGCTCTAGTCCAGGCGGGAGGGTCGAGCAGCGGGCAGGACGAGGTCAGCGTGACCGCCTCACTCAAGACCGATCTCGCAGCTGACGAGCTGGCCGATCATTTCGGTGAACAGCTTGCAGAAGCAGGATGGGGCTTCGGCGAGCGCGGCGCAACAGAGTATGAAGCCTGGAGTTCGTGGACGATAACAGATGATAAGGGGGAAGAGTGGGGTGGGATCCTGATCGTTGTTGAAAGCCCGACCGATTCAGAGAAGCGCTATGCGTGGTTCCAGGTCGATAAGGTCCGTTAACTTCTTGATGGGTGGACCAGGTACGATTGAAGCATCTCGTCGAGATTTCGGGGAGGCGCATCTCCTATGAACAAGCCTTTATTCCACGAATCGATTGTCCTTGAGATCGTGGGTGTCTTGTTGGGCATGAGTCTGACAGCCTGCTCTGTAGCAAGCGCAGAACCTGCCGATACGTCAGCTCCCGAAATAGCGCCAGCAAGAGGGGCTCAAGGCGAGTCCTTAATTGTCGAACACGCGCTGGATGTCGAGGATCCATCGTCCATACCGAATTTGAACCTTGTTTCTGATTCCGAGATGATCCTGCAGAAGATCCGCTGGAGTCACACCACATGGCAGACTCTGTGGGCTGAGGGGCTCGATCGATGGATGTCCCCCGACGGCTCGGATGCGATACAAGGTGAAGTTCGCTCACAGGCCTGGGTGAGTCAGCCAGGGCAAAGCCTGCGGGAGATGTATGGACATCAAGGTGAAGAGCCCACCTTCATGCAGGTCTTGGATGGCGTTTCTTGGCTTCGAATGGATTCAAGTGGTCAATATCGGGAGATTGTCGCGGCGCCGGATTTCCTTGACGGCCTTTATGCTCCCGACCAGGAGGCTTCGGAAGAGGAAGCCCGCTACCCATTGGGCCGGATTCTGCAGACTGCGTTAGCCCGGCTCGTTTTTCCCTTCCCGGTGAATACCGGGGAGGTTGCCCTCGAGGGGATTGCAATGGAGGAGGCTGCGGGACGTGTGGCTTTGGTGGTCGATCTGCTCAGGACTGGAGACGTCCGAACTGACCGCTTGTGGGTGGATGCCGAGACAGGCGTACTCCTCGTTCGACAGCATTTCGGCCGGGGAGGTAGTGAACAACCTTTGTCGGAGACTCGGCTGACTGCCATCGTCTATGATCCGCCCATCCCGGAAGGATGTTTCAGCCTTGGCTTCGAGGACGTTCCGGGTTTTGAAGAACCGCCAGCTGCTGGTGGCACGGCAGTTACCAACTACGGTTCAGTGAAGATGATTCCTGGCATGGGGCCAGTCAACTTGCGGCAGGGGCCGGGTACCGACTTTGATGTGATTGGCCAGCTCACCGAAGGCGCGGAGGCGTCCGTCATAGCAACAACTGCATCCAGGGACTGGTTGCCGCTTTTCCTCGACGGTGGTCCAGCGTGGGTCTATGCACCTCTTGTGCAGTTCATGGGAGATCCATCATCTGTGCCTATCAAGGGTGACAGAAGTCCCGTGCCGATCCTCAGCTCGGACATCGACCTTGATCGTGCGACCGAGGTCATCGAGTCGTTCACGGGAAAAAGCGGTATCCGGTTGTCGCTAGTGGATGTATCCGCGATGCCGAACGCTGGTCTTCGGCCAGGATGGCAGTTGGTGGATGGGTCGGGAAGGCCGTACTGGTTGGATGTTGAGACCTATTATCTCGTCCAGCTTGAACCAGCACCTCTGGTTAACGCGGATCCGTCGGGTTCGAAGAGCATCGAAGATCTGCGGCAGATCGCCGAGCGAATTGCCTTGGAGCACTCGTTGCAATTTGGCGGTCTGATGGATTTACTCGTCTATTCAGAAGGCGACAAGCTTGGCCAAACATTTTTCTTCCAATGGGAGGACCGGACAAAGCCCTGGGGTTCTATGTTGCAGATGCTGCAAGTCGGACTAACTAGTGACGGCCAGCTCCTTAGTTGGCTTAACACGCTCGACTTGACGAATTGAGTAAGACCCCTGCACCTTCAATTGGGTCTGGAAAGAATTAGCGTACCGAACACAGTTTCTTTGCCAACGGCAGCATTCACTCGATTACTTCTTCGGAGGGCCAATCCTTTCCCATGTGCGACCCGGTTTCTGTG
>DAOUEJ010000050.1:0-17101 GCA_034430615.1 Anaerolineales bacterium
GAAGCGTTAAAGATCGAGGAGTAGGTACCGCTGAAAACACCGACCATCAGGATGATCACGAAGTGCCTTGTGGTTACTCCGCCGAAGAGAAGCAGTGCAAGCAACGTCAGCATCACCGTGAGCTGAGTGTTGATCGAGCGTGCCATGGTTTGAATAATGGAGTGGTTGACGAGGCTTTCAAAATCCACTCTTCGCATGGAGCGCCGGTTCTCACGGATGCGGTCGAAGACGACGATTGTATCGTGAACTGAGAATCCGATCACGGTCAGCAGTGCGGTCAGGAAGAGCGAGTCAGCCTCCCATCCCAGGAAATGTCCCAGGAAGGCCTCCACGCCAACCACCACTGCGACGTCGTGCAGCATGGCGATGATGGCGGCGATGCCGTAGCGGTGGGCGTGGGGCATGCCCCAGAAGGCGTAGGTGATGAAGGCCAAAATACCAATTGCAGCCATACCCACAGCTCCGCCCGCGCGCTCTGCAGCCTCGATCCCAATCGACGGACCGACTGAATCGAAGCGCAGGACCGTGATCGGTTGGTTAAATTGTTCTTCCAGAACCGTGAGCAATATCGCTTTCTGGTCATCATCGATCGACTTGCTGCGTACGACGATATCCATTGTCCCCGCGCTCTGGACCTGGGCATCACTGATGCCAACCTCATCATAGACGGCGACGATCTCAGCTGGCTGCGGTGGATTGCCCGATTCAAAGCGCATCTCCAGCAAACTGCCTCCTGTAAAATCAATGGCCAGAGGAAGCCCCCACAGCGCCAGGCCGATCATCCCCGGGATGATCACCAGGATAGATAAACCGAAATACCAGTACCGTTTGCCGACGATATTCATGAGGATTCGCTCCTAAACACCGAACAGGCGCGGATGCTCCGCCTGCCGGATTGTATCGAGCACAGTGTGCAGGAAAGTCCGTGTGACTGTAATGGCTGTGAATAGACTCACCAGGACACCTAAAGCAAGCGTCAAGGAGAAGCCCTTAACGATGCTTGCGCCGAAGGCGTTGCCAAACCAATACAGGATCGCACACGTGATCAAAGTGGAGAGATTGGAATCACGGATTGATGGCCAAGCTCTTGAGAACCCCAGATCAATAGCCCGGTAGAGAGGTGCCCCGCTGCGCAACTCCTCTTTCATTCTCTCGAAGATCAGGATGTTTGCATCAACCGCAACTCCGATTGACAGCACGAATCCGGCGATACCAGGGAGTGTCAGTGTCACAGGGATTACTTTAAATAAGGCGAAGGTAATCGTCGCATACACCGTCAGAGCCAGGGCTGCCACAAGGCCTGGCAGGCGGTAATACAGCATCATGAAGACGACTACAACAACCATGCCGATGATGCCGGCATTTGTACTCCGATGAAGCGAGTCCTGCCCGAGGGTCGGACCAACCGTTTTACTTTCGATAACCATCAAGGGCACAGGCAGTGATCCGTAGCGGAGCTGTACGGCGAGATTGTTCGCCTCCTCCAGCGTGAAGCTCCCCTGGATGACTGCTTTGCCCTGGGAGATGGCTGAATTGATAATAGGTGCGGAGATCAAGTGTTTATCGAACACGATCCCGAGCGGTTCGTTGATATGGTTTGCCGTGTAATCAGAGAATATTTTCCCACCGCTATCATTAAATTCGATTGAAACCTCGATCGCCCCAAGATTGTCCTTGATGACACCTGCGCTGACCAACTCGGCACCCGTCAGAACGGTGTGAAATACCCTTGTCCCAGGCTCTATGCCAGGAGGTTGTGTCCCTGCCGGGTTGCTCTCGACCGAGGATTCTGTCGTGGGAGAATTGGCACCTGATACCGGGCTCGAGGTAGGGCTCTGAGCCAGGTCAGTTGCGCCGGTTGAGCCTGCAGTCTCAACCAGCGCGAGCGAGCCAGTAATAAAATCGGTTTGAACAACCTGGCCCACTCGAGTTGTAGACAGATCGTTGCGTGTCATCTGAATAAACTCGAGCAGCCCTGTCTCTTTGATAATATTGACCGCCTGCTGGGGATCGCCAATTCCGGGCAGCTCCACCAGGATCCGTCGTCCGCCCGCAATCTGGATCAGCGGCTCGGTCAATCCCAGGCCGTTTACTCGCTTCTCGATGATGTCGCGCGCGGTCTGCATCTGTTCACTGGTGACTTCCGTCTCTGGGGGCAAGTCAGCTTCGAGCAAGACCCGCAGACCACCTTGCAGGTCGAGACCGCGCACCACGCGCAGATCCCGATTGTAGGAACCAAGGTGGATACCGGGGTTGTCCGGCCACACCACCCACGCCGCGGCTGCAACCAAGATGATGATGAAGATCAAACGTCTACCATGGTTTTTTTTCATAGGCGATCGGTTCTCCTGAAGGACAGCAAAACCAGCCATGCGTCTCTGGCTGGAGGATGACAATTATACCCCCGAAAAAGCCAGCGCTGAAGTGTGAGGCCAGCATTCCAGGCATCAAGGTTCAGGGAGTATCCACGTCGTGGCGTAGGGCATCGGAACCTGGAGGCATATTAGATTATCGGATTTCCTTTCTTGCCGGTTTTGAAAGAGGGAATACGACGAAGTTTTTCGATATCATGAAGCAAAGAGTCGGAAAATCACGGCGCTCAATGGAGCGAGACCCAGGTTTACCTCCTTCGCATAGCCACATAATTCCCTGGGTTTGATACGTCCAAGAGGGAGGTTTTGACTTCGAACCTTTATTTGTGTGCCCCCAGGAGCCCTTCCAGAGCGCTCAGGGCGCTTGCTAACACGCTTCCAGGGCTTTCATCGTCTGTCATGAGATAGATATCGCAGTGCTCCCTGGCATGCTTAAGCCGGCGTTCCTGTTCATGGAATTCACTGGGCAACCAATCGAGGTGCTTGCGCAAAGTACAGGTCTCGTAACTCGCATCAACATAGATCAAGATGTCTGGCTTGGTGAGAATCTGCCACATCTCCTGGACATAGGAGTGTTCCTGGGCGATCTGGCGGGCGTGATAGCCTTGTTCTTGAAGGGCTGTTGCCAGCGTTGATTTGCCCGATGCACAGGGTCCAACGATCGCGATTTCGGGATGATTTCGATGAGGGTTAAGCGGATCTTTGTTAGATAATTTCAAAGCGGCATACGGGTCCACAGGCGGCGAATATCGTCCTGGGAATTGGGCAATGTCGCTGCTACTAGGACGCTAATGTCATCGCCGGGTCGGTTTTCGTCCAACTGCAGCGCTCGATTAAGCAGGTAATCAGCCCAATCACTTGGGTTGCGGTTTTCCCCACGGGCAAGCAGCTCTATTTCATGGAATACATCCATCCGTTGGCCGCAACGATCCCCGGCATGGATGAGGCCATCCGTATATACTATGACCATCAGACCTGGCTCAAGCGGGATTTCGTGAATGGAGGGGCGTATCGAACGCCGGACACCGACCGCTTCGACTGGTTCATCGAGGACTTCAACCTTATCACCCCTGACCAGGACCACGGGCGCGGGGTTGTTGCGTGTGATGACGCAGGTTAACGTGCTGAGGTCAATTGAGAGGATATTGAGGGTGGCCATTACCTTCCCGCCACGATACGTGAAAAGGTAGTCAGATGCCGCTCGAGCGGCTGCTCCATCGCGAACACCCTCCGCCAATAGGCTGATAGCTTTACGAGCAACAACGTTCGAGACGAGCTTTGCAGGTTTTCCTGAGCGCTGACCGTCGACGAGCACAAAGGATAAACCACCTCCCGGCCGCTCGATCATCTCGAGCGTGTCACCACTTTCAGAAGTAGCATACTTGCCTGTCTTTGCTGCTGCGATTTGAGCTTCCATGCCGGCGATTCTACAATGCCGGGCAGCCGCTGTCCAACTGAAAACTCAGTGCAAGGTGAGATGGTTTGAAAATAGAGTAAAGTAGGAAGGCTGGTAGTCGAATATTTAGCTGTGGAGGATTTGTTGAGCGAAGCAGGCGAAGCCGGATTCAGGCTTCAGGGTGCAATCGAACAAGCAGTCGCTGCAATATCTGAGGCAAAGCTTGATAAGGCAGTTGGCATCGTAGCCGAGTATCCGGCGCATCTGCCCCCGGTAGATGGCGATGAGCACGATATCGCCCAGGTACTTGCCCAGATTATCCAGGTCGTGATGCTAAACACAACCCAGACTGAGGTCTGCATCCGGGTTCAGATCCGACCACCCTCTGGCGAACTGCCCGTTGAGCTTCAGACTACCGGGCAAAATGCACTGGCTCCGCAGGCACTAATTTCGGTATCTGACATGGATCCGCTCCCCTTTGCGAGCGAATTAGCTACCTCGGGTGATCAAACCCTAAGGTCCGACCAGGTGAAGATTGAGGAAGCACTGGATCACATCCGAATCGAGCTCGCTTCTCATCAAGGGCGAATCTGGCTCGAACCGGGAACCATGTCCGGTATCCGTGTATGGTATGCCATCCCGCTAAGCGTTGCGGAAAGCACTCCGCAGGAATTGGAGCGGATGAAGAAGATCATTCAGACCCGGATCCCGAACGCGAGCGAGCCTGGTCAGCTTCTTTTGATCCACGTCGAAGATCAGGCCTTGAGAAATCTACTTGTAGGAGAATTGACGGAGCAGGGGTATCGAGTCCTGGCCTCGACACAGCCGGGCGAGATCCTGTCACTGGCACGGGCGAATGAACCCGACCTCATCATCCTGGATCTTCAGGCTCGAACCCCGACTGCATTTGATGTTGCCATGCTCTTGAAGCAGGACCGGCGAACACAGCTTACCCCGATCCTCTTTCTAACCACGATACAGGACCAGGGCGGATCAGTACGCATGGAGATGGCAAACTTCCTTATCAGGCCCGAGGGTACAGGTGCAATTCTGGCGACGGTAGAGGCCGTGCTCAGTTCAGGGTTGCATCCCACGGCAAGGGTTCTGGTTGTAGAGCCCGACAAGGTGCTGCGGGAGAACATCATCCTCCACATCCAGGCGCGCGGCTTCCCAGTGCTCGAGGCAAGTTCTCCCGAGGAATCGGTAGCACTCGCCGAGCGAGTACAGGTGGGAGTAGCGCTTGTGAACGCCAACCTGGCGCAGGAGCGTGATTACTGGCTACTGCGCCAGCTGCGGGTCGCATCCGAGGAACTTGAGATTTATGTCATCGCTGAGGCGCTATCCGAGGAAGAAGGGCAGGCAGCCATGATCCGCGGGGCGTCTGGGTATGGTGAGACGCGGCAGCTCCCCGAACTGCTCGACCGTGTCGAAGGGGATAAAGAGCCGCAGTAATGCAAGCAGCGATAGACGTTTTATTCCTTAGGTTGGAAGGAAAGAACCAGGCACAAGCCTGGTTCTTGTAGGTACTCGGCCGATCCAGCGACAAGCTAGTAGATATAAACGCGTGTTCCGTAGCCCGCTTCCAGGCGGACATCAGCTTTGCTTTCGGGCATGCTCCAGCGGTAGATCCACTGTGCTTCTTCGGGACGCATGTTGATGCAGCCATGGCTCTTTGGTCTGCCATAGTCGCAATGCCAATACGTCCCATGAAAGGCAACGCCTGTGCCGGTGAAATATGACACCCAGGGGACGCCTGGCAGTTCGTAGGCGTTAAGATTGCCCGTAAGTTGGCCATTTCCCATGTGGCGAACGGGCATTTTCTTGTCGATATGGAAGTTCCCGCGCGGGGTCGCAGTAGGGATGCCAGTGGAAGTTGGCCGCCGGTTTGGCACACCGCTGGCGATGCGTGTCCGGAGGACGACCCGCTCATATTCATATGCGCGGAGTTCTTGTTCTGCCAGGGAAACTTCTATCCGCTTTTCAGCAGTGGGTACGTTAGGCGAAATTGGTGTGAGTTCAACGGGTTCGATCCGCCGGAGATGCTCCGCGCGAACGAAATAACGTACCGCTAGAAGGTCATCAAGCAGCTTGTACCAGAGCCGGCCATCATCGCCTGTAACCAGAGCCTCTACCCAGGCTGTCGCTTGGTAGTAGTGGCGGTAAAGGGGGTCCGAAGCGGGATCTGGTTTGCGGTAGGAGCGGGTGAATGGCACGGAAACCTCAAAGATCCCTCCATCTTCTGGCAAGGCGAAAAAGGGGGTCTGCGGCTCCCAACGGACAGGCTGAACAGAACCGGAGTGGACGTATCCATCGGGCACTTCATACCAGAGGGGGTTGTAATCCGGACCTCCGTCCGCAACCAGGCGTTTATACAAAGTCAGGAGCTGGTCGCGTTCCATGTATGCCAGGCGATTAGCCTGGAATGAGGGTTCGTGATACAGGCCCACCTGGCGATCGGCAATCCGGCCCAGGCCGAAGGGTTGAGTTTCGACCGCTGGCTGGGGTGGCCTCAGCAACGTCACTCCGCCGGTCAGTCCCGCGAGCTGTAGGAAATCACGCCGGGATATGGATTCATGCATGCAAGTATTGTACTCACTCGGTGGGCGGTGTTCAATAGGACTGATTTCGTTTGAATTAATCTCGTATCGAATATGAAATCCCTGATTAGCGATGATAATCGATTGTCCGAAGGTGATTCTGCAACTCAGACCGCGGAAATTCTCAGGTGGTGCGAATTCGGAAAATATGAGAAGTCAGACGGCCCGGTGGTCGAACAAGGGAACGGCCTCGCGTGGGAAAAATCCCTTCGACTTATCCGGACTTCAAACGTGCCTTCAGGAGAAGGGTGTATCTACCGTCATCAATCTCACTTCTTCGGGAGCACAAGGTATGGCTCAAGAAACCGAGGTTCTGGTTCAAGTCGGTGAATCAATAACCAGGGCAGCGTCGAGTGCCTGAAGGGGTCACGGGAATAGGAGCGATAACGGTGTCTTCGAATATTCGAAGCAGGTTGTGGGGTGGCCTACAGCGGTTTCCCCATGGCTTCCAGTAGTGGGTATCGATGATTCGTGCTTATCCTGGTTTGGTCGATCGCAGGTCGATAATCTCGATCACCACTGGGTCGAGCGCTTCACGCAATACCTCCAGATCCACCCCCGCGACTTTGATTGTGACCATGCGATTCTCACTGCTGGCACCGAGTGCCTGAACCATGGCTACAACGTTCCCCCCGAGATTGCGGATCGTTGTAGTTAGCTTGGCGAGTTCTCCCGGGACATCCGGGACGAGCACCGTTGCCCGTACACCAGCCTCGCGTGCACCGAGGAGCTCAAGGAAAATCTTGAACAGATCAGTTTCGGTGATAATGCCGATCAGTTCGTTATCCTTGAGGACGGGCAGCCCGCCGATCTTGCTATCGGCCATGATGCGGGCAGCTTCCTCAATTGGCGTGTCTCCGGTAACGCTGATGACCTCTTTCGTCATGATCTGGTCAATCGTAATTTTGCTCAGCAGGTAGTTCAGTTCCCAGACGCTCAAGGAGGTCGCGTCGGAGGGCGAGGCGTGCAGCAGATCCCGGTCTGAGACCATACCAACCAGGCGCCCCCGACTATCAACGACAGGAAGCCGGCGAATATTTTCTTGCCGCATCAAGGCCAGCGCGTCCTGGATTGGAAGATCAGGGTGGGCGGTGATGACTGGATGGGTCATTCGCTCACTCACAAACATGGCAACTCCTCCCACTATCTCTGTTCGATTTCAGCTCACCTGAATTGTACAATTTCTTTTGAACAACCGCATCAATCATACGGCAGTAACATGACCTGATAAGTATCCACACTTCCTTTTTCATGGAAGATACTACAGGAATGGGTGAACAGGATGGTATAATCTGCCGCATCATTTTCGATCCTGATCGCGAAATATTGAGGAGCCCCCGGGGTGTGATTCGAGCTTTTCTTGCGGTAAATCTTCCCCCTGACGAGCATCAAGCCGTCGTCAAGATTTCACAAGAACTTCAGCAGCTTCCTAACGTCTATCTCATCCGCTGGGTTGATCCAAGCGCGTTTCATTTAACGCTCGCCTTTCTCGGAGATATCCGGGAAGATCAACCAGCTGTGGTGAGTGCAGCTATCTCGGATATTGTTCAAGGTATAGGTCCTTATTCATGCAGCTTAACTGGGTTGATGGCTTTTCCCGGTTGGCAGCGGATGCGGGTACTTGGGATCGGCATCAGCGATCCCAAGCAGCTCCTGCATCGCCTCCAGTCGGATATCGTAAGCGCCTTGCGATCGACTGGATTTGAACTCGAGGGCCGACCCTATCAGCCTCATCTAACTCTTGGTCGTGTGAGAAAAGGGAGCCCAGCTGGCATGGTCGATCGGTTGGTTGGCGCATTTATGAACTATCGGTTCGAACTGCGAAGCAGCTGGCAGGTGGCTGAGGTTAATCTCATTCGCAGCCAACTGGGATCCGGCCCGCCTCGCTATACGACCCTTGATAGCTATCACCTTGGAACTACGACATGACAGGTTTCCGCATTCCACTGGTTGGTATTATCGGACCGGGCCGGTGTGGACCGGAGTTGGAAACCCTGGCTTACCAGGCAGGAAGGCTATTAGCTGAGCACAACCTTGGCATCGTCTGTGGTGGATTGGAAGGGGTGATGGGTGCGGCCTGCAAGGGTGCTATTGAGGCCGATGGGTGGACGGTGGGCATCTTACCTGGCAGCGATGCTGGAGACGCCAATCCTTTTGTTCGCATAGCCATTCCGACCGGGCTAGGTCAGAGCCGAAATGCGATTGTTGTGCGTGCTGCGGCAGTCGTGCTTGCGCTCGGCGGGGGATTTGGTACGCTATCCGAAATTGCGCTTGCGCTTCGATGGGGCATCCCGGTCTTCGGTGTGAAGACCTGGGTCCCAGTCGACGGTGAAGGGCAGCCAGCGCCGATCCATGAATGCAGTTCAGTCCAGGTTGCTGTGTCGGCCATTGTCGACGCACTTGTAGACCAGTCAACGCCAGGAGGTTAAAATCAAGAATTCGCTCGAAATTGCACATTCAATTGTAGATACGTTAGAGGATAAAAAAGGTGAGGATATCGTCCTCATCGACCTGACTGGTCTAGATGCCTTCACCGATTATTTTGTGATCTGCAGCGGGCCAAGTATCCGAACGCTTAAAGCATTGGGTGATGAAATCCAGAAAGTCCTGAAGCAGAAATTCGAAATACCGGCGAGAAGTGTCGAGGGTGAGCCGCAGGGTGGTTGGATCCTGCTGGATTACTCCTCTGTCGTTCTCCATCTGTTTTCCCCCGCCGTCAGAGCGTATTACCAGCTCGAGGATTTGTGGCAGGACGGCACAGTCCTGCTGCGCATTCAGTAACTCGTCGGGTAACCCAACTCCCTGATCCAGCGCCGCACCATCTGACTAGCCATATACTCCCGTGGAGCTCGTTTAAATCCCGGTTGCCGGTTTTTTCATGCAGACCATCGATATTCTGGGTGATCAGGTGAAGATCGGCCTTGGTTTCGAGGTGGGTGAGCGCTATGTGCGCCGGGTTCGGTTTGCAAGCGGCCAGATGTTCACGGCGCCATGCATAGAAATCCCGCACATGCTCGGGATCGTTCTCAAAGGCTTTCGGGGTGGCGAGATCCTGCGCCCGATGCCTTCCCTATATACCGTTCGTTCCACGGAAGGTGGGTACGCCGCTCTCTGCCGAGATGAGAGCACCAGTCGAAACAGCGATGGAAGTGCTCATAGAACCCTGGCCAGGTTGAGTGGTTAGGGTTCAAAGATCCAGCGGTCAGTGTCGCGTGACCAGGCGACCAACTCTTCAGGTTTAAACCAGAGAGATATCTCGGACGCCGCGTTCTCAGGCGAGTCTGAAGCATGGGTAAGGTTGCGTCCTACCATCAGGCCGAAATCGTGACGCACTGATCCGGGAGCTGCCTCTGTTGGCCTGGTAGCCCCCATGGTCTGCCTGACGGCCAGGATCGCCTGCGGTCCCTCCCAGACCATGGCCATTACGGGTGAGGAAGTTATGTACTCGATCAAGCCAGCGTAGAAGGGCTTTCCTTCATGGACTGCATAATGCTTCTCGGCCAGCTTGCGGTCAACTGCCTGAAATCTTGCAGCAACAAGCCGTAGGCCGCGCCGCTCGAGGCGCTGGATCACCTCACCGATCAGGCCGCGCTGAACACCATCAGGTTTAATAAGTACGAGTGTTTGTTCCAATTTTGCCTCCAAGCAACGGACTCGGGGAAACAACCCCGAGTCCGGTAGTGATCCGTGTGTCGGGGTTGGTATTTCAGGCGACCTCCATCCCGCGCTGGTAGGCCTTAATGGCCTCATTCAATTGATCATCCTTCATGTATGCATCACCCAGTGCCTGCCAGAGTGTAGGCAGGTTGGGATAGCGGTCAAGTGCTCGCTTGAGATCATCGATCACAGTCTCAATATCTTGCTTGCGTTCGATGAGTTTTTTATAGTCCACGAGTGCTCGCCCTGCATCACCCGCTGCCAAAGCCTGTCGGGCACTTTTCAGCAGCATCTGTGCATCGGTGGGCGGCTCTTTATAAACAGGGATGGGGGGAGGAGGCGCGACTGCCTCAGGTTCGGATTTTTTCTCAGCAACCGGGGCAGGCTCTGGGCGATCGGGTGTCGCCTCCTTAGAGATTACAGGTGGAACTATGACCGGTTGCTGCTCAACCACAGGTTCGACCTTCTGCTCAGCTGCTGGGCTGGCAGCGGGAGGCTTTGCAATCTGTGGCGGTTCTTCTACGTCCACCGGGGTTTTAGCCACAGTTTCCGAGACGACAACTTTGTCGGGCATGGGTGGTGGAGGGGTTGTCTCCCGGATTACTTCCACTGGCTCAACCGCTGGTGGGGAGGGTTCGGCAGGGACATCCTGAGCCACGGCCGCCGCTTCATCAAGCCAGCCGGGTATCGTTGCTTCGGTGTCGGGTTGTCCAACCTGTGAAACCACGGTTTCATCAAGGTCCGCGCTGAATGCTGGTTGTGGGGCATCCGAGATTTCAGCTTGGGCGGCGGCCTGAGCCTCATCCGCTGCTGCCATTTCACGCAGCCATTCGGGGGACTCCTCCGGGATGATCTCGGGCTCAACCTTCTCCTCGACAGGTGCAGGTGCCTCAACAACAGGAGATTCGGTTTCGCTCAACCCGGGAGCTGGCTCCTGTGCGGGATAGGCTGGAGTGGCGGCTTCAACGTCGACATCGATCCCTCGTTGGGCGGCGAGGTCCTCAAGCCAGCGCAGGCTCTCGTCAGGCGCATCAGGGGGAGCCTGGTCGGTGTAAGGTACGCTCCCAGCCGGCTCTTGCTTGGCCTTATGAGGCTCTTCTCCAAGCTCACTCGTCGCACCCACTTGCCGCTCTGCCAGAGATTCAAGCCACTGGAACACTTCATCGTCATCCAGATCCTTACCACTGGTTGGTGGCTGAATAAGTTCACCTGGATGTTGGTCAGCATCCTGTATATCGCTGATCCCGGTTTCGCTCAGTGCATCCAATCCGACTGGAGCTTGCACCAGTCCACCCCCGGGTTCTCCCTCTTCGGAAGCAAAATCACTCAGCCAATCTGACGAAAACTCTCCAGTCCCATCGGTCTCAACGCTATCAGTGACGGGCTCCAGGGGGCCGCTTCCAGTTCCATCAGCAATCCCCATCAACCATTCAGGTACATCAGCTTGTTCTATAGGTTCTTCGGCGGGTACTTCCTCGACTCCGTCGAGCCAGTCGGGGGTTTTTGATTCAAGTTCAGCTGAAGATGGCGATCGCACGGGCTGTTCAGGTTCAGATCCAGAGAGCCAAGCTGGTGGTGGTTCGGACGGGGCAACATCCAGTGACTCATCTCCTCCGATGCTAGAAAGCCAGTCCAGGCTGCGTTCCGGTTCCGTAGCCGCGGCCGCAATCTGCTCCTGTTCGGCAAGTCTGCGGATCCACTTCTCAGTTTCCCCGCTGGTATCTGTTTCTGAATATGTCGAAGCGGATTCTTCACTGGAAGGTCCAGGTGAGAGTTTATCAGGTGGCAAATTTGCGGGCATGCTCGACGCAGCTTCTGCAACCCCCGCTAGCCAGGATGGCGGGCCTTCAATCTCCGCCTCGTCACTTCCTGTCTCCTCAGCTGCAGGGGTTTCGCTCGTTTCCTGGAGCCATGAGGGAAAATCATCTAGATCTGTCCGATCACCGCCACCGAAGGCAGCGGCAAGGTCGTCGAGTGCGTCCTCATCGTCAGTTCCTTCTCCATCACGGTCACCAAGCCACGTGATGATAGTCGACGTTGCGCCCGGAGCCTGGGAATCAATCCAAGTCGGAACTTCTGGCCCTTCGACGTTCTCCCCCGTTTCCCTATCGAAGCCCTCCTCACCCTGGACGATAGCCTCAGTTTCGGGGATAACAGGTTCTGACGTAGGTGGTTCAACCTGCCCATCTGACCCTGACAACCAATCAGGTACCAATCCCCCGTCTAGTGGTTCAGTGGGTGGTAGTGGTGCTGGTTCTGGTTCTGCTTCTTGAGCCTGAGGTTCTTCACCAGGCGCGGGGGCGATATCTTGCAGCCAGGATGGAATATCAGCGGGCGCAAGCTCATCATCGTCAGCCGGAGTCTGCGGTAGCGGAACTTCACCTGAATTCAGGGCATCAAGCTCGGCATCGGAAAATGAGACTGGTCCCTCCTCGACCTCCCCAGTTGAGGGTCCCCACCCGGCCTCACGCATCCATTCCGGTATCGCATCTTCATCCTGGAGACCACCCTCGAATTCACCGCTGTCGAAGGCTGGTTCGATTAGTGGAGAAGTGGAGCTACGTCCGCTGCCAGGACTCTGATCGAGATCGGAAAGCCAGGCTGGTTTCGGCGAAGAACTTACAGCATCTGATTTTTCGCTTGATAGGTCGACACCAAGTGAGGTCACCCATTCTGGTGGTCCAGGTTCAGCAGTGGGGAGGGGTTCGCCCGGGGTCCAGGTCGAATGATCGATGCGAACGGCGTTGGGATCGACTTTGTCAGGTTCAAGGTCGACCGACTCAAGAAATCCAATGTAAGGGTCGAGGGCAGCCAGCTTGCGATGGAGTTCACCTGAGCGCTGCGATTGGCCTTCCTTCTCAAGCAGGTCACTTAGGATGCGATTAGCCTCGAGGCTAAAAGGTAGCTTCTCAAGGATTTGTTCACAAACTGATTTCGCTTCCTTGGCCTGGCCGGCCCGCCAGTACATACTGGCCAGCAGTACCTCCAAATCAGGTCGATCCGGATCTTCTTGCAGCGCGGAGCGCAGCTCGGATATCGCCTGAGGGAATAGCTCGCCCCGTGCGTACTGGCGGGCGAGTGCGCCGCGTGTAAGGCGGACCTTGTGTGGTTCCAAGCCATCCCTACGGCCGATTAAGCGAGAGAGTTCCTGGCGGATGGCGGGATTGGCCGGGTTGGTTTCGAAGGCTCGTTCCATATGCCAGATAGCAGCGTCAAGATTGCCTTCATCCTCACGCACGATCGCCATGCCCACATGTGAGACGAAATCGTCCGGAACGGCTGAGAGCACCCGCTGGAAGATATCCGCTGCATCGCCGTAGCGCTTTGCTTCCAGATAAGCCTTCCCCAAGAGCCGGTATGTGCTCAAATGCTTGGGGTATATCTGCAGGATATGGCGGCAATGTGCAATCGCCTCATCGAGCTTTTCCCGCTCGATCAGGTCGTCGATCTCTTTTACATAAGCGCGTAACGTAATATCTGCCATCGCAGAACCTCAGCCCAAAGTATGCAACAACTGACCCGCCGGTGCAAGCGTAAAGAAGTCATGGCGGTGTTCGCTGTATGTTTGCTCTGATCACCCTATCATAACAAGAAATGTGCCATACCGGCATTAATTAGGGGATTAGTGCGTGGGTCTCCTGGATGGAACGGAGGAGGAGCGTAATATCAGGTTCCTCTACCTGCGGCAACCGGGTCAGGGGTTGATCGGGGGAGAGCTGACATAATGCGAGCATGCTAGCTTCGATGCTATCCGCCAGTGCTCTTGGGTTATACCCGCCTTCAAGCACGTAAACCAGCTTCCCGCAGGTGTGACGATCGGCCAATTCAACCAGCCCACGGGTGAGAGTGTGATAGCCAGCAGTAGAGACGTTGAGCATTGCAAGTGGATCTTCCCAATGGGCGTCATATCCTGCGCTGACAAGCAGCATATCAGGCATAAAACGGTCGGCAAGCGGCTGTATGATCTGCTCCATAATTGCTTCGAATGCCCGATCTCCAGCATAGGCGGGCAGAGGAACGTTGACGCTTGATCCAGTACCCAAGCCGATCCCCGTATCGTTCATTGCCCCGGTCCCGGGGAAAATACCAACTTGATGGGTGGATACGTATAGAACGTCCGGATTCGGATCGAATATCGCCTGCGTGCCGTTTCCGTGGTGGACATCAAAATCGACGATCATCACCCGGTTCTTCCCTCGTGCTTGAGCGTGGCGGGTAGCGATAGCGATGTTGTTAAGCAGGCAAAATCCCATTGCTCGATCTTGGGAGGCATGGTGGCCTGGTGGGCGGACGAGGGCGAAACCACGTTGGGCTCGATCGTCGAGAACGGCATCCAAGACCGCCAGGGTGCCACCGGTGGCGAGGAGCGCCGATTCCATCGAAGACAGGGTGCAGTAGGTGTCGCCATAGTCCAGGTACCCATGCCCATGAAGGCAGCTTGTTTCGATACTCTCGAGATAGTCCTCAGTGTGCACCAGGGTGATTTGCTCTCTCGTTGCTTGCGTCGGAGGGATGCTGATCAAGTTGTCATCGAGGGCGCCATCCACAAGGAAATCGAGGAACTGGAACCGGCCAGGCGATTCGGGATGCCCGGTGAGATAATGCTCCGGGGAAGGCACGGAGGAGATCGCGACTTTCTTGGAACTCATGCCCAGTAATCCTAACAAATTAATGGTGGGTATTTTACTTTGGGGCAGTCGTCAGAGTTACAAGTACGACTCCACCAAATGCCGTATCTGATCTGCTCGATTGGGTTGACCAAGTAACTCAAGTTGGTCGGATAACCAGATGAAATTTGCAAGAGTGCTCTCGGGAACGGGCTCTGGCAGTAATTGGGGCACATAATCAACTGCCAGGAAACGTCGACGATAGGTGCTTGCGTAATATATGTGCGAACTATTCTGACGTGCAAGCAGTTCATACTCTCGCAGGAAATATTGGATCGCCTGGTCTATCTGGCCATGCTGCATAGCAATTGTCCCGGCCACGTCTAGAACCCGGGAGGAATCTGGGGCTAAGAAAAGCGATTGCCGGATATAGGTGTTGGCTAAGTTCTGATTCACTTTACGGGAGGTAAGCACTAACGCTAATCCGCTATTAGCGTCAGCATTGAGAGGATCGACTTCGAGTGCTTCTTGGAAATAGAACTGAGCTGCCTCGAGATCCTTGCGGTCAAGTTCTTGGTAGGCAATAAAAACAAGTTCTTCTGCAGGTGATCGGAAAGATAGATCGGCAGATTCACTCAATAGGCTGAGCCGCAGCGTTGATCCATGGAAATAGGTTGATCGTACCAACCAAGGATCCAGTGTGAGTGCCAAACGATATGCATTTATAGCCAGATCGGCTTGGTCAGATTCCTCATACATCCATCCCAAATTCACTGCGAATGATACGTTTCTGCTTGCGATGTTGGTCGCGATCAGCATATCTGCTATTGCCTGGTGCTCTTCTCCGTTGCTGAATTCGAGGGCTGCGAGATTTGCCCAATGGGGCGCCCAGTAGAGATCCGTTTGGAGGGTACGCCGGTAGATCTCGATCGCCCTCGTTTCAAGCTGAGGAGAATCAATGCTCGCAGCCGCACTCCCTAGGGCTTGGGCACATTGAAAAGCGAAGAATGTGTTTGACGGACGCTGCTGACTGACGTCGCAGAGGCGCTCACTCGCTAGAGTCCAATCCTCCTGCTCGGCTGCCTGAAGTGCTGAATTGTCTTCGCCCGAGAACAAGACTAACCTGGTTCCGAGTATTCCAAAAGCAAAACAGCCCACTGCAACGATTGCTGACATATGGGATGCTGAGATTCGAAATGTTGGTTGGCTTAGGTTGAAAGACTCAATTGATACAAAGAATAGGAGCACTCCTAATACATAGGTGGGAACTTCAAACAGGAAATCAAACAAAGCATGTGAGCTGACAGTGATCAATATTCCAACAATGACCGCGAGACCAGTTCTTACTTGATGTTCGGCGTCTCTCCAGATCTTAAATATGGTTATCGCTCCGGAAATTAAAACAGCTCCTATGAGGAATAACCCGATTAAGCCTGTTTCTGCTGCAACCTGAAGCGGGAGGCTATGAGCATGGCTAATAAAAAAGCCGGGAGGAATCTCGGCGCCGGCTACGGACAAATAGTGAAATGTCCCCGGTCCGTTACCAAAGATCGGTGATTTTTGCCAGATCTGCACCGCGACTTCCCAGATCTTTGACCTTGATTGTGCCAGGGGAGCATGTGAAGGATGTTTAGATTGGGGGTTGATAATTTGAGTCCAGAGAAGAAGAATTACTACAACCACCAGGACTAGCCGCAGAAGTAGTCTTGGCTTTAAAGCTTTTCGTGTTGACCGGAGCATCTCTCCTATGGTGTTGAACCGGGAAGCCCAGAGCAATGAGCCTATTACAAGGAGACCTATTGCCAAAGAAATCCATCCACCTCGTGAGGATGCGAATATTGAAACGATGCCGAATGCAACCAGGATGCCACTCCAACCCAGGCGCTGTTTCCACCGTGGTGATCGGACCAGCCTGAGAAGTGCTAAGGGGATTGCGAGGTTAAGAAAGCCTGCCTCAATATTCGGATGCGATAGAAAGGCTCCAGGAAGTCTAAAAACAGAAGGTGGAAAAGAAGTTATGCTTCCGCTGGTACCTACCCAGTCGAACCACCAATTTAGGATAAAGACGAGATTGACAAGTGTGAATAGTCCTGCGAGCCATAGAATCGCATTCTCGACAACGGTTAAAAATCGCTCTGAGTGAGATAGAGGCAATAAGATGAGGAATACGATTAGATAGAAAAGGTCGAAATAAAACGCTTCGAACGCGAGCTCCCTCAAGGGTGCAAATATTATCGAGACTGCACGGTAGAAGAAATAACCAACAAGGAAAATCGTGCTTGGTCTGATCGGTACGAAACTCAACCTATCTTTTCGAGATTGTTGTAGAAGTGCTGATAAGCCAATGACAAGTAGGATCAGGTAAGCATATAGTGATACAGGCTCTCTGATTGGGAACCATACGAGGGTTACTAATAATAGACAAAGTATCAAGAGGATTAAAGGAAGCTGACTGGATAAACGATTTACACG
>DAOUEJ010000051.1:0-3673 GCA_034430615.1 Anaerolineales bacterium
AGATGTCAAGATACTGGTGGGTGGCGGCGTAGATGCGATCATGTTTTGCAACGAGGATGATCGACCCTATGTTTTCGAAGCTGGGATCGAGCAAATTGCCGCAATGACTCGAGTTGTTACGGAATGTGCACCTGACGACATTCCCTTTGGTGTTGACTTTCTCTGGGATCCAAATGCGGCCGTCGCGATCGCCCATGCAACTGGTGCATCGTTCACTCGAGAAGTGTTTACGGGTGTGTATGAATCCGACATGGGAGTCTGGGCACCTTCGGCTGGTGAGACAATGCGATTCAAACGCCTTGTTGGTGCGCGTGATTTAAAGGTCTTTTACAATATCGTCCCTGAATTTGCGTCTACGCTTGGTACACGCTCCGTTGCACAACGAGCAAAAAGTGCCTTCGTGTCATCCTTGGCCGATGTTATTCTCGTATCCGGTCCCATGGCTGGAGAAGAACCTCCAATAGATTTCATTAAGGAAATCAAAAAAGCCATTCCCGAAGTACCTGTATTTTTAAACACTGGCGCACGGGAGGAGAATATTGCTGAGTTCCTGAGTATTGCCGATGGCGTAATTGTTGGCTCAAGCCTTAAGGTTGATGGAGATACTTGGAATCCCGTAGACCAAGAGCGGGTGAAGAAATTCATGCGCGTCGTCACCCAAGTGCGCGCGGACACGACGAATGCTTAAGGCAGACCGTTATCGGGGCAGATTGACATACCGACAAGGGAATCAATGACTGAATTAGAGCGTGAGGCTATTCGAATAGCTGATATGAAACGGGCCCTGGGCGAAATGCGTTTTCCCAGCGATATCTACCGCCCGGGCAACTTGGAAGGTGTGGTTGTGCGCAGCCCCATACCTCATGGTCGCCTCACGCGACTCGATGTGCAAGCAGCTCTCCAAATGCCAGGAGTACGGGCTATCGTGACAGCTGATGACATTCCTGGGATTAAGTACTTTGGCAAGATGGTTCAGGATACCCCGATATTGGTACAGGTCGGCAATAAGGTGAATTCTGTCCTGGATGCGATATGTTTAATATCGGCGGATACAGAGGATCAGGCTCGATCCGCTGCGAAGCAGATTGCGATGGATTTTGAGCCCTTACCGGCCGTTTTTTCACTTGAAGAATCTATGGCTCCGGAGGCGCCTCAGGTGCACGAGGGGGGTAATCTTGCGAGACACTTCAGGCTCCGTCACGGTGATCTGGATCAAGGACTTACAGTTGCTGATGTTATTGTGGAGGCAGAGTACCAAATCCCTGCCATTGAGCATGCCTTCATGGAAACGGAGGCGGCGTTTGGCGAGCCGACAGAGCATGGAGTACGCATCTTCGTGGGCAGCCAGAACCCCTATCTTGAACGAGAGTTAACCCAAGCTGTGCTTGATCTGCCTGAGACACATGTTGAGATCATCGATGTCGGGGCGGGAGGGGGCTTTGGTGGCAAAGATGACAGCTTGATCACTCTTTATGTAGCCTTGCTGACTAGATATAGCCGCAAGCCTGTGCGTATGGTATGGGAGCGTAGGGAATCAATACGGGGTCATTCCAAACGCCACGCAATGCAAATTAAAGCTACTACTGGGGCCACGCGGGACGGGTATTTGACAGCTATGCGGCTGGAAATCACAGCTGATACAGGATCCTACGCTCATTGGGGCCCAGCTGTTCTGACATTTGCCTCTCTCGGGGCAAGTGGTGTATACGAAATTCCAAATGTGTGGGTTGATACGTATGTGGTGTATACCCACAACATTATGTCTGGTGCTATGCGCGCGTGGGGTAATCAGGCCATCGCTTTTGTGGTTGAAGCCCAAGTCGATCAGATCGCGGCAAAATTAGGGATTCATCCATTGAGGTTGCGTTGGTTGAATGCTTTGCGGGAGGGCAGTCCGATGGCGAGCGGACGCTCAGCGCCACCGGGTGTGGGTGTACGTCGAACCATCGAGGCAGCTGCGAATCGGTATGGGATAGATCTGCGGGATGCCAACCTGTCACCCTCCAGTCCTTTTGGTTTTGCGACAGTCATGCAGGGGGTGAATTATCACTTCGGCTACGAAGATGTTGCCGAGGTCGTGATCGCGCTGGCAGAGGATGACATCTTTCAGGTGTACACAGCGACATCTGATCTCGGGCAAGGTTTGGAAGCGGAAATCCGCTTGCTTCTAGCACGTGCATTGGGGGATTTACCGATTGAAAAAACTCGCTGGATGCCTCAGAGCACGGCGACATCGCCGAATGCAGGTTCAACCGGCGCATCTCGCCATACCGCGTTAACTGGTAATGCAGTCTGGGGAGCTGGCATGCAAATCAAACGCAAGATCTTGACCCTTGCTGCCGAGATGATGGGATCCAGTCCTGATCAGATCGAGATGCAGGGCTCCCAATTATGGGACTCAAAAAGCGAATTGCATCTATCTGAAGTGCTCGCCGAGGCCCGACGACGAGAGATCCCCCTTGATGTCCGATATCGTTTCGTGGCACCTCCGACGACCGCAATCGACGAGGATGGTCAAGGTTATCCAGTTAACCAATATACATACGGGACGCAGGTGGTTCAGTTGGAAGTCGATGAGCTCACAGGGCTTGTGAGAACGAAGCAGGTCGATGCATTTATCGATGCCGGGCGAATTATGAACCATTTAGGAGCGAAAAAGCAATCGGAGGGGGGAATTATCATGGGCTTGGGTTATGCCCTCACGGAGGAGTTTGTGTCCGAGGAGGGCATGCCCTTAACAGATAGTTTGGCGACCTTCCTTATCCCCACAATATGTGACTCTCCAATGGAGATCAATACGGAATTCGTTGGTGAGCCCATCCCCTTCGGTTATCTGGGTGCTCGTGGATTGGCTGAACTTGCCATGGTTCCAACTGCACCAGCGATTTTGAATGCAATTTTTGCAGTAACCGGAGCACGTTTATTTCGTATCCCAGCTACACCTGAACGTGTTCTTAACGCCCTGGAGAGAGATTCCACTTTAGATGGAGGAAACAGCCACGAGGGGGAGAAAGCCTAATGTTTCATTGGCAGGCTTATGAGAGCCCATCTACCGTCAACGATGCCTTGACTTTGCTGCACGACTATCAAGGTGGGGCGGCTCTGATGGCAGGTGGGACGGATCTTCTCATAGACCTTAACCGGAAGGATGCGGTGGTTCCAGCTGTTATCGATCTCATGACGATTCCTGAACTTCAGCAAATTACTGACGAGGATGAGTACTGGGAGATTGGTGCAACCGTCACTCTATCGCAGTTGCTACGGCACCAGGAATTGACACGACTTGCCCCTCATTTAATGCAAGCCCTCCTGGTGATAGGCTCGGTTCAAATTCGGAATTCAGCTACGTTGGTGGGGAATGTAACAAACGCCTCTCCGGCAGCGGATGGGGTTCTACCACTTCTGACGCTCGATGCAGCGGTGATCATCGCCAGTGCACATGGTGAACGGGTTATACCAATGGATTCTTTCTTTCATGGGCCACGAGCAACTGCTTGTGGGATTGAAGAAATGGTCATAGCGCTCCGAATCCCAAAACCTAGTTTGTACTGGGTCGGCGCTTTTGAAAAGCTAGGTTTACGTCAGGCGATGGCCATAGCAGTGGTGAACGTGGCCGGTAACGTGGCCTGGGTGAATGGAAAGGTGGAGAGTGCTCGTCTAGCACTGGGTTCAG
>DAOUEJ010000052.1:0-15277 GCA_034430615.1 Anaerolineales bacterium
GCGCGCGGTCGTAGTAATCCTTCTCGTATTGTTCTGCAGAGACATACATCCCCATCAGGATGCGCAGTTTTGGCTGTGGGCCAAAACCTTGTCCACGCGAACGGCGGTAGAGTTCGGGAAGATCCTCAACCTGATCCGGAGTGCGGTACCCGTACTTCACCCCGTCGTAGCGATGAAGATTGGAAGCGGCCTCAACCCTTGAGATGACAAAATAGGCCGGGATGCCGGAACGCGTGTTCGGCATGGGCACCTCAGGTACAATTTCAGCTCCCTGGCCGGCGAAGACCTGTGCCGCACGTTCGACGGCGGCCTGAACCTCGGCCGAGATCTCCTGCTCAACGAGCTCACCGGTCTCGGGATCCGGGTACTTTAGCTTTGCGTAATCTGATGACAGGCCGATGCGCATGCCGCGTATCTCCCGCTCGAGCCCGGCGCAGAAATCCGGCACCGCGACCCGCGCCGCTGTGGCATCACGCAGATCAGGCCCGGCCATGGCGTTTAACGCCAGAGCTGCATCACGCACGTTGCGCGCCACAGGACCTGGACAATCGAGGGAAGATGCGAACGCGATCAACCCGTAGCGCGAAACACGGCCATAGGTCGGCTTAAGCCCTACGACACCGCAGAAAGCCGCCGGCTGCCGTATGGAACCTGCCGTATCTGTAGCGAGGGAGAGGGCTGCCTCTCCCGCTGCAACCGCCGCTGCGCTTCCACCGGAAGACCCTCCCGGAACGTAGGCCGGGTTCCACGGGTTCCCCACCGCCGGCAGGAAAGCGGAAGATTCGTTGGAAGACCCAAAGGTGAACTCATCCAGGTTGACCTTGCCAATCACAATCGCGCCGTCTGCCTCCAGCCTGCTTACAGGCGTGGCAGTGTAAGGCGCAGTGAAATTTCCCAGGATGCGCGAACCGGCTGTGGAGAGTGTTCCCTGGACGCAGAAAATATCCTTAACCGCCAGCGGCACACCAGCAAGTGGACCGGGGTCCTCGCCCTCACCGATGAGCTTGTCCACCTGATGGGCACGTGCGCGCGCCTCATCCGCTGTGATCGTAATGAAGGCGTGGATCTTATCCAGATCGCCCGGCTCCAGGTTGTAAGTGTCGAGGGAAGGCGCTCGCCCTTCCACGGCGGCGATGCGATCGAGCGCGGCGTTCACCAAATCTAGAGCGCTGAGTTCTCCCGCTTTCAATAAGCGCACTTGCTCGTGCGCCGGCAGATCTGCGGTGGTAGGGGTCACTCCAGATCCTCGTGCGGGATGTCCGGCACGACAAGGTAGCGTTCATGAACTTCGGGCGCCTGAGCGAGGATGTCGTCCGCCTCGGGGCTGGGTTGGTGTTCGTCCTGGCGCAGGCCGGGTGATGTCTCCAGGGTGTAAGGCACACCGTGTGAGGTGATCGGCGTCCCGGGATCGATCTGGATCGCCTCCAGCTCGCGGATAGCACGCATCTGCTGATTGAGTTCGCCCCGCAGGTAGACCTGCTCCTCGGCCAAGAGCTCGAGCGCGGCGAGCTTGACCAGGTGTCGGAATGTAACCTCGTCGAGCGAGCGAGCAAGTTCGGTATTTGCGTTTTCAGGCAAGGAATTCTCTCCGGAGTGCATACGCGAGCCATTGTACCCGCTGCCAGATGCATGGTCAAAGGTAGTCAATTCAGGCCTTCTTAGCCACAGGTGAACAGCCATGGATTCGCGTTCAGGTATGGATCCAATTCATCAGCGCCCCCACCCGGGGCGCTTTCGATCTCACATCTTCCATACGAGGTTTTATTGCCTGCGGTATTAGTCACCTCTGGCCTTTCTAAACTATAATCGGCCGGTAGCTACTCATCTGCGCTTTTAGGGAGGTCCCCGAATGGCTCCTAAGCACGCTTCCACCGATGGTCCAAGCCTCAAGCTGTCCGAAGAACACGAGATGATCCGCCAGGCAGCCCGCGATTTTGCGCAAAACGAGGTCGCTCCGATTGCCGCCGAATATGATGAACGCGGGGAATTCCCGATTGATACAATCCGCAAGATGGGCGAGATGGGCTTCATGGGGATCGAAGTGCCGGAGGAGTACGGCGGGGCCGGGATGGATACGCTGGCCTATGTGCTCGCTCTAGAGGAGATCAGTAAGGCTGATGCCGCACATGGGACGATCATGTCGGTTAACAACTCGCTCTTCTGCTACGGCATTCTACGTTTCGGGACCGAGCCGCAGAAACAGAAATACCTCAAGGATGTCGCTTCCGGAGTGGCCATCGGCGCTTATTCGCTCACCGAGCCCATGTCCGGTTCCGATGCTGGTACGATGCGCTCACGCGCCAGGCTGGACGGCGATGTGTATGTGATCAACGGGCGCAAATCCTGGGTCTCTTCTGCCCCGTGTGCTGACTACGTGCTTGTCTTCGTGATGACCGAACCTGAGAAGAAACACCGAGGTGTGACTGCTTTCCTCATCAACACCAAGCAATCAGGTTTCACGCTTGGCAAGCCTGAGCCCAAGCTTGGCATCCGGGCTTCGGCCACAAGCGAGATCGTGTTTGAAGATTATCGCTGCCCGGTCGAAAACCGGCTCGGCGAGGAAGGTGAAGGCTTCAAGATCGCCATGACGGTGCTCGATGCTGGCCGCATCGGGATCGCCTCCCAGGCACTGGGGATCTCCGAGGCTGCCTACCAGGCCAGTCTGGAATACGCACGCGAGCGGGAAGCTTTCGGGCAGAAAATCGGTGAATTCCAAGGGATTTCTTTCAAGCTGGCTGACATGAAGACCCGCATCGAGGCCAGCCGGCTCCTGATTTACAATGCCGCACTGACCAAGCAGCGCGCCAAGCAGGAGGGTGGGCGCTATACAATGGAAGCCTCGATGGCAAAACTCTTCGCATCCGAGACGGCCATGTTCTGTGCGCATGCCGCAGTCCAGATCCACGGTGGTATGGGCTACTCGAAGGAGCTTCCGATCGAACGCTTCTTCCGGGACGCCAAGATCACCGAGATCTACGAGGGCACGAGCGAAATCCAACGTCTCGTCATATCACGCCTCGAGTTGGGGCTGCGCTGATCTATTACAAACGGCCATGTTCGCTGAACATGGAACATAGCCAGGATCCTCCGGTCAAACCCGGCATTGCAGGCCAAAGATGATCACGGTTCAACAGGATCCCCGCCAGGTTGAGGATGCAATCCCTGATCGCCCGGTTCTGGGCGGAGAGGGTACACGACCGAACCATTTGAACGCCATCGTCGAGGGGGGAACGGTTTTTTTCCTGCTCGCCCTTCTGGTTTATACCCTCTCCCGTATCATCGGGATTGACAGATTCCCCATCAATTTCTTCACCGATGAAGCCATCCAGACGAACCTTACCGCCGATTTGATCCGTGATCATTTCCGGGGCTATGACGGCATTCTCCTGCCAACATACTTCAAGAATGTCTACGAATACAACCTGAGCCTATCGGTCTACCTGCAGCTGATCCCGACCTATCTGTTCGGAAAATCCGTGTTGATTACCCGGGCGACCAGTGCCCTGATCACCGTATTTGGTGCAGCTGCTGTTGGCAAAAGCTTCTCACTGCTCACGGGAAAACGCTGGGCATGGATCGGGATCCTGCTATTTGGGTTAACGCCAGCCTGGTTCCTGCATTCACGTACAGCCTTCGAGACGAGCTTGATGGTGAGTCTGTTCGCCGCCTTTCTGTATGCCTATATGCTCTACTGCGTCAGATCAGCCCGTTTCATCTACCTTGCCGCATTCTTTGCCGCGCTCACCTTCTACAGCTACGCTCCAGGCCAAATCATCATCCTCTCGACCAGCCTGTTTCTGTTGGCCGTAGATTGGCGCATGCACTGGGCGAACCGACGGTTCCTGCTGTGCGCAATCCCCTTGCTGGTGCTGCTTGCTCTGCCCTATCTGCGCTTCCAGGCCATGCTGCCGGGTGAGTACACAAATGCGCTGCGCATGTTGGAAAGCCACTGGGTCCAGAGTGGAAACCTGCTCTCCAAACTCTCGATCTCGCTCGGCTACTACGTTAAAGGCCTCAGCCCAGCCTATTGGCTTACGCCGAATGTGATGGATCTTGTTCGCCATCAGCTCGACTCCTTCGGCCACCTGCTCCTCCCCACCGCTCCCCTCATCTTGCTAGGCCTGTGGCTCGCCGTCCAGCGGTGGAAGGATCCCCCTGTGAGGACTGTGCTCGTCGCTCTGCTGGCGATCCCCTCGGCGGGTGTGCTGGTCGGGGTTGGCATTACCCGGCTGCTCTCGATGGTTATTCCCTTTACGCTCCTGGCAGGGATCGGCCTTGTCTGGGTCTGTGAGCAGGTGCGCGAACGGACGACTTTACACCTGCTCGCTGCGGCTATTTTTTCCCTGCTTGTCGGGGTGCAGGGTGGGATGCTCGCAGACGCACTTGTGCGCGGCGCCAACTACAGCAACGAATACGGGATGATTGGCCTGCAATGGGGTGCGAAGGAGCTCTTTAAGGAAATCATATCGCTGCAGGAGCGGCATCCCGAGCTGCAGTTTTTCCTTTCCCCAACCTGGGCAAACGGGACCGATGTGTTGAGCCGATTCTTCCTATCGGACACCAACCCGTTGAGGATTGCCAACGCTGCTGGCTATCTCGAGAATATGCTCGACCTGAATGACCAGATGGTGTTCGTTCTCACCCAGGCTGAGGTCGATGAATTGCGCTCCAACCCGAAGATCGGTTCAATCAACGTCCTGGATGAAATCCGCTACCCGGATGGTTCCGCCGGCTTTACCTTCTTGACTTTTTCCTACTCGAGCGAGGCGGCGCGCATCTTCGCCGAAGAGGAGGCTGAACGCCTGCGGCCACGGGTCGAGAGCCTCGAGCTCGATGGGCAACGCGTCACGATAGAATTCCCCTACCTGGACATGGGTGCGCTGTCCAACTTGTTCGATGGCGACACCTACACCCTGGCGCGGGTGTACGACGCCAACCCGGCCATCCTACGACTCCGCTTTCACCAACTGCAGACGATTCGGGGTATCACGCTTAGCACTGGAAGCATGGATTTCGAGGTCCGGCTGAGCGCGCTCGGCAGCGACGGGCTTGAGCTGGATGCGGCATCCGGGTCATTCCTTGGTTTCCCAAACGATCCCACGATCGAACTTGATTTTTCTAGCAGCGTTCCGGAGGTGAACATGCTCATCATCGAGATCACTAGCCTCACCCCGGGCGACCCCTTCAAGATTCACCTGCGCGAACTTGAGATCCACTGACCAAGTGTGATGCCTAGCCTGCCTGAGAAGCCCGCCCAAACGATGCCTGGCATGATCAGAGGCCGCGCATTCGTCGCGCCTGCGCTCCTGATCCCGCTAGGACTTTACTTGACCGCTATCAGCCCGCATCGGGCAGTATCCATGACGGTCGTCGCCCTCGGCCTGATCAGCCTCGTTTTCGCCGCAATCGCGAGGTGCGACAGTGAACGGCTGGCGCGTTTGCTGGCCTGGCGGGAGCGTCTCCGGCGCTGGTTGGGTGTCTCAGATCGTGGGCTGGACTTGTTGGTGATCGGGCTCGGGTTCGCGCTCGGTGCGAGGGCAGCGGCGGGCGACGGCCCGCAAGTATTAAGCCTGTTGGCCATCCCACTCTGGTTGGGGGGAATATTCTGCACCCTGATCGGCGTCCGTCGAAGCGATCAGAATATCCCCCGCGGGTCGGTCCTGAACCGGGTGGAATGGTTGGCGCTGATCGGCCTCACTGTTGCAGCCTTCGTATTGCGAGCCTGGCAGATCGACAGCATGCCCTACGTTCTCAGCGGAGATGAGGGGTCAATTGGACTCACCTCCTGGGAGTTTATGGATGGCCTGCGCAACAACCCACTCGGTCTGGGATGGTTCTCGTTTCCCGCCCTCTACTTCTGGATCATATCCTGGAGCCAGGCCATCTTCGGCCGGACTGTATTCGCGATCCGTGTCGTCTCTGCGCTGGCGGGTGCGGTCACGATACCAGCCACATTCCTGCTGCTGCGGGCAATGTTCAATAAGAGAACGGCGTGGCTGGGTGCGATCTGGCTCGCCTGCTTCCACCAGCACATATTCTTCAGCCGGGTGGCCTACAACAATATTTTTGATGGTTTGACGTTCACGCTCGCCGCCCTGACATTATGGTCTTGTGCTCAGAGCGGACGCCGGACCAGCTTCCTGCTCGCTGGCCTTACCCTCGGAATATCACAGTACTTCTACACCACCGCCCGCCTGATCCCCATCGTTCTCGGGCTGTGGATCATCCATCTAAACCGGAGACAGCCCGATCGCTCCAGTTGGTTTTCCAACCTGGCCAGCCTGGCCTGGACCGCGCTGATCACGGCCATGCCTCTGGCATTGCTCTACCTCCAGCATCCAGACAGCCTATTCTTTACAGCCGGCAGGGTTTCAATGATCGTGCCGGGATGGATCGAACCCGCCGCAGCCGCATTGGGGACCACGCCCTTGGGGCTTGTCCTAGAACAGATCTGGATTACGACCCTTGGGTTGACGATCGCTGAACTGCAGGGCGTGTACTTCGGTTCCGGGGTCCCGATGCTGTTCGGCATTTCTGCCGTGTTGTTCTTGCTCGGGCTCTTTATCAGCCTGGCCCATCTGCGCGACCCCCGGCACAGCCTGCCAATCCTCACCCTACTGGCCACGGTAATCGTCGGGGGGCTCAGCATCCAGGCTCCCAATGCGCAGCGCATGCTGCTCCTGCCTCCCATGCTTGCCCTGTGGATCGCCGTTCCGCTCGATTCGTCGGTAGCCTGGCTGACCTCTCGCGTCCCCAGCCTGCAATGGGGCTACCGGTTGGCAGCAGCCGCCCTTCTCGTTCTGGCCGCAAGCCAGAACCTGCTCCATCTCTTCCGGGATTACTTCCCAAATGAAGACTACGGCAGCCTCAACGGCGAGGTGACGATGGAGATGATCAACATCCTGCGCGACGAGCCAAGTGACGTCGAAGTCTATTTCATCGGCGGTGACCGGATGTTCTTCAACTCGATCCCGAGCCTGCCTTATTTGCTACCAGGAATGACAGGCGAAGACCTCGAACCCCCCTTCAACCTCCCGGACGAGAAAGCCTCTCCACCAGGGCCGAGCTTGTTCTTCATCCTTCCGGAACAAACCATGGCACTCGAGAAGATCCCGGAAAGATATAACCCAGGAGTAACCAGCACACGCTATAATCGGCATGAACGTCTGCTGTTTTATGTCTATCGCTACCAGCCTGAATGAAAATGCGCTGACCCAGCCATAGAGTAACAACCAGGAGCATCGACCTTGAAAGCGATCCTCTTTCACGAACACGGCGGACCCGAGGTCTTGAAATATGAGGAGCTGCCCACACCAACTCCCGGTTCGGGGGAGGTGCAGGTCCAGCTCAAGGCGGCCGCGCTCAACCGTGTCGACCTGTGGGTTCGGAACGGTTGGCCAGGGCTCAAGCTCCCCTTGCCACACATCACCGGCTCGGATGGCGCTGGTGTCGTCTCTGCCCTGGGAACGGGTGTGGGAGATTTTGTTATCGGCCAGCGGGTTGTCATCAACGCAAATATCGGCTGTGGTCACTGTGATGACTGTCTTGCAGGCCGGGATAACCTGTGCCAGGACTGGCATCTGCTGGGTGAAACGATTCGCGGTACGCTTGCCGAATTCGTTGTTGTTCCCGCCCGCAACCTGCTGCCACTGCCAGATGACATCGATTTCGGATCAGCCGCAGCAGCCGGCCTCGTCTACCAGACTGCCTGGCATTCTCTCATTGTGCGCGGGCAACTCCGGGCTGGCGAAAAGGTACTCGTCATTGGCGCCTCGGGCGGCGTTAACACTGCTAGTATCCAGATCGCCAAATTGGCAGGAGCTGAGGTGACCGTCGTTGGATCGGCGCCGGAAAAGCTGGCCCTGGCGCAATCGCTCGGCGCGGACAAGGTCATCGATCGAACGCTGGAAGAGAATTGGTCCAAGGCCGCATACCTCGCCAGCGATCGCAGCGGCTTCGATGTTGTTGTCGATAATGTGGGCGCGGGCACGATGCCCGCCAGCTTGCGCGCGGCGAGGAAAGGCGGACGCATCCTGACCGTCGGCAATACTGGCGGGCCAGTCTACGAGATTGACAACCGCTTTATATTCGCCAAGCATCTCTCCCTGCTGGGTTCGACCATGGGGACGCTTGAGGATTTTCGAACCGTCATGGGATTGGTCTTCGCCGGCAAGCTTCGGGCGGTGATCGACCGCAGCTTCCCACTTACTTCAGCGGCGGAGGCAGAAACAAGACTGGAAGCCGGCGATCAGCTGGGGAAGATCATCCTGGTCCATGAAACGTAGACCGTGGGTCGTAACCTGCCTCAGCCTGGTAGTGTTAACGTTCTCGGCAGTACAGTTCATAGGGTTGAGCGCCTGGTTTCGTCTCCCTGATCTCGCTTTGACCGTCCCTGGCTGGTATCTTCCGGGAAAGAGCCTGGTGTGGGGTATCGCAGCGCTGGTGGGCTCGGTTGGCCTTTTTAGCGGTAAGCCTTGGTCAACAGGTGTCCTGCGCTGGCTGGCCATCCTTTACCTGCTGTGGTTCTGGGTCGACCGGCTCATCGTCCGCAGCGCGAGTTTCGGCCGGCAGGCGCTTCCGCTCTATGGAACACTGATCAGCCTCGCCTGTCTTCTCATCCTGTGGATGCTTGGATGGGAGAGCACAAGAGCCTATGTTGAGGAGCCACTCGAATGAGCGATTCGACGCAAATCGATAGACTACACTCACTGCGAGAGCAAGCCGCCCAGGGTGGCGGGGAAGAACGCATTGCAAGCCAACACGCCCGCGGGAAACTCACCGCTCGCGAGCGATTGGAACTGCTGCTCGACAAGGGCTCTTTTCGCGAGACGGATATGTTCGTCACCCACCGTACCTCGGATTTTGGTCTCGACGAACGCAAGGTCCTCGGCGACAGCGTCGTGACAGGCTGGGGGACGGTGGAGGGCCGGCTGGTATACGTATTCTCGCAGGACTTCACCGTCTTTGGGGGCAGTCTTGGCGAGGTTCATGCCGAGAAGATCTGCAAGATCATGGACATGGCGATCAAGAATGGTGCTCCCTTGATCGGATTGAACGACTCGGGTGGTGCGCGCATCCAGGAGGGTGTGGTCTCACTCGGTGCCTATGCTGATATCTTCTTGCGCAACACGCTCGCCTCCGGGGTGATCCCGCAGATCAGCGCCATTATGGGGCCGTGTGCCGGTGGCGCTGTGTATTCACCCGCACTCACAGACTATATCTTCATGGTGCGTAATTCCTCCTACATGTTCGTCACCGGTCCCGACGTGGTTAAGACTGTAACCCATGAGGAGGTCTCCTTTGAAGAGCTGGGCGGCGCAGACACCCACGCCAGCATCTCCGGAGTTTGCCACTACGTTGCTGAGAATGAGTCGGATTGCCTGTACATGATCCGCTTGCTGCTCTCCTACTTGCCCCAGAACAACATGGAAGACCCACCCTTCATCGCCACCTCCGATGACCGGCTCCGAACCGAAGAAGCGCTGGACCATCTAATCCCGGATGACCCCAGCAAGCCGTACGACATGCGCGATGTGATCAAGCACGTTGTCGACGACGGTGTATTCTTTGAAGTGCACGAACAATACGCACAAAACATCGTCACCTGCTTCGCCCGTTTGGGCGGCCACAGCGTGGGCATTATCGCCAATCAACCCAACGTCCTCGCCGGCGTACTCGACATCAATTCTTCTGATAAAGCGGGGCGCTTTGTTCGCTTCTGCGACTCATTCAACCTCCCTCTGATCACCTTCGTCGACGTCCCTGGATTTCTCCCCGGCACAGGACAGGAACACGGCGGGATCATCCGCCATGGCGCTAAGCTGCTGTATGCATTTTGTGAAGCCACGGTGCCCAAGATCACGGTAATCACGCGCAAGGCCTATGGTGGGGCCTACGACGTCATGTCGTCCAAACATATTCGAGGCGACCTTAACCTGGCCTGGCCAACGGCTGAGTTGGCCGTTATGGGTCCGGATGGGGCGGTAAGCATCATATTCCGCAAGGAACTTTCCGAAGCAAAGGATCCCGAGGCGCGCAAAGCTGAACTGGTCCAGGAGTACCGGAAAAAATTTGCTCATCCCTACATCGCTGCCAATCGTGGCTACATTGACGATGTCATCGAGCCGCGCTTCACCCGCCAGCGTTTGATCAACGGGCTCGAGATGCTTGCCAACAAGCGCGATTCAAACCCGGCCAAGAAGCATGGCAACATCCCACTCTAACCAGCATGCCAGCGTTGTACGGGAAGTGGAGCGCGGCCAGGTTCAAGCCGGCGGTCATCAGCTCTACTATGAGCGCTACGGCATACAAGCTTCGGATGTCGTCCTCTTCCTGCACCATGGGTTGGGATCGACACGCTCCTGGCGGCGGCAAATCGCACAGTTCACCGAAGCCGGCTTCCAGGCGCTGCTCTATGACCGCTGGGGATACGGTCACTCGGAGCAGCGGACCGGGTTTCAAGCCGGCTTCCTGGCCCAGGGAGCGGAGGAGACGATCGGATTCCTGGATGCTCTCGGGCTTGAGCGCGTCCACATCGTCGGGCATAGCGATGGCGGAACGATAGGTTTGCTCGTTGCCGCCAGCTGGCCAGAGAGAGTCATCAGCCTGGTGGTCGTCGCGGCACACATTTACTATGAGCCTAAAATGCTCGAGGGGCTGCGGGAGATCCAGGCGAATTTCATTCGCCCGCCGCTTTCGACCGCACTCGAGCGTGAGCACGGCGAACGATGGCAGCATTTGGCCGAGGCGTGGATCCGGCATTGGCTGCAAAGCGATATTCGCGAGTTGAGTATGCAGGATCAGCTAGACGATGTCGTCTGCCCCACGCTGGTTATCCAGGGCGAATTGGACGAACATGCAACGGAGAAGCACGCTCGCGACATCGCCGAGGGCGTGCGATGCGGAGAGTTGTGGTTGGTGCCTGGCGCCCGGCACATGCCGATGCACGAAAAACCTGACGAGTTCAACCGGATCGTGATTGACTTCCTGCGGGACCAAGCTGGAGTGTAGAGATAGCTATGTTCAACAAGGTTCTTGTCGCTAACCGAGGTGAAATCGCGGTCCGCATCATCCGTGCCTGCCGGGAGCTTGGCGTGAGCACGGTGGCAGTCTATTCAGATGCCGACCGGTCCGCGCTTCATGTCCGCCAGGCTGATGAAGCTTACCTGATCGGCGGTGCAGCGGCGCGTGATTCCTACTTACGTGCTGAGAAGATCATCGATGTCGCGCTGAAAAGCGGCGCCGGCGCCATTCATCCCGGATACGGCTTCCTGGCTGAACGGGATGACTTCGCGCAGGCTGTCCAGGATGCTGGCCTGGTCTTTATCGGGCCACGCCCATCGGCGATCGCCGCCATGGGCGACAAAGCCGTCGCCCGGGCGACGGTGACGGCCGCCGGCGTTGAGGTGGTGCCGGGCACGGAGGGTGAGGGCGATCTAACCGATGAGGACCTGCTTAGGCTGGCGCCCGGGATCGGCTTTCCACTCCTGATCAAGGCTACCGCCGGCGGCGGTGGCAAGGGCATGCGTGAAGTCAACAACCTGGAAGAGATGCCGGGGCTGCTCCATTCAGCCCGGCGAGAAGCGGAGGCCGCCTTCGGGGATGGGAATGTATACCTCGAAAAGCTCATCATTAACGCCCGGCATATCGAATTCCAGATCCTGGCTGATTCGCACGGTGGTGTTATCCACCTTGGCGAGCGTGAGTGCTCACTCCAGCGCCGGCATCAGAAATTGCTCGAGGAATCTCCCTCCCCCTTTATGAACGAAGCACTGCGCGCAAAGATGGGTGAGGTTGCCTGCAAAGCCTCTCGGGCGGTTGACTACCTCAACGCTGGAACGATCGAGTTCCTGGTTGATAAGGACGAAAAATTCTACTTCCTCGAGATGAACACCCGCCTGCAGGTAGAACATCCTGTGACCGAGACTGTCACCGGCATCGACATCGTGAAGGAACAACTCCGCATCGCACGCGGACGCAAGATGCGCTACACGCAGGACGATATCCAGTTCTCCGGCTGGGCGATCGAGTGCCGCGTGAACGCCGAGGACCCATACAATAATTTCATCCCGTCCACGGGATTGCTGAGCTCTGTCGTCCTACCGAGTGGTCCCGGTGTACGGATTGACACCGGGGTATATGCTGGCTTTCAGATCTCCCCTTACTATGATTCGCTGATCTCAAAGGTGATCTGCTGGGGCGAAACGCGTGGGGAAGCCATCCTGCGCATGCGGCGTGCCCTGGAGGAATACCGCATCCTGGGCGTGAAAACGAACATCCCCTTCCACCAGAACATCATGGCCTCCCACCGCTTCATCGCCGGCGCCTTTGATACACGCTTCGTTGAGGAGCGCTTCTCTATGGAAGACTTCGAGCAGGGCAAAGAGGATCGCGAGATGATCGCCGCCGTGATGGCGACGCTTGTTACACACCGCGAAATCCAGCAGGCGTCGCAAATCGTGCGGCGCAACAAACGCGACACAAGCAACTGGAAGTGGGTCGGACGCTGGGAACGCATGCACCGCTAGCGAGGATTTAAGATGAAGTACATTGCCACAATTGACGATCGGCAGATTGAGGTCGAGCTCCTTCCTGATCAGCAGATGAGCGTGGACGGCGAACTGGTTGAAGCCGATTTCCAATCGGTTGCCAACCAGCCGATCTATTCACTGATCTTGAACGGCCTGTCCTATGAGGCATCCATCTCCCCCACTGATGAAGGACTTCAGGTGCTGTTGCATGGCCAGCTCTTCAATGTCGTCGTCGAAGACGAACGCCAACGCCGCTTGCTACAAAGCTCGGGTGGCGCCAGCGTCGTCAGCGGTGAATACAACTTAAAGGCACCCATGCCGGGGATGGTGGTTACGATCCCAGTCGAAGAAGGCCAGGAGATCTCCACTGGCGACATCCTGGTCATCCTCGAATCGATGAAGATGCAGAACGAGCTTAAAGCGCCGCGCGAGGGCACGATCAGCCGGGTGCGTGTACACGCGGGGGACAACGTTGATCAGAATCAGATCCTGATGATCATCAGCTGAGGCAGAAAATCTTGGAGATCGAGGCCAAGTTCTTCCTTCCTTCACGCATGGCGATGCGGAAACGGATCCTCGCTCTGGGGGCTCGTTCCCTCAGCAGCCGCTATCTGGAGCGCAATCTGCGCTTGGACAACCCTGACGCGCGATTAGCGAAGAGGCAGGCTCTGCTCCGACTGCGACAGGGTGAAATAAATACCATAACCTATAAGCAGGGTACTGCGCAGTTCGAAGCCCGTGAAGAAGTCGAGATCGAGGTTGATGACTTCGACCAAGCTCTTGAACTCCTTACGGCAATTGGATTCGTGATCACCGCAACCTACGAGAAGTACCGCGAGGTCTTTCGAATTGATCCTGTCACTCTGATGCTGGATGAAGTGCCTTTCGGATGCTTCCTCGAGATCGAGGGGCCGGAACTCGCGGCGATCCAAGAATCCACTGAAGCACTCGGATTGGATTGGGATTCCCGTGTTCGTAAAAGCTATCTGGCTATTTTTTCGTGCTTGCGGGAACAACTCAGTCTTCCGTTCACGGAAATTACTTTCAGGAATTTCGAGATGATCGATCCAGTCTCCACACAGGAACTCGAGCAGGCGTTGGCCTGAGTTGAAACCGGTGGATAAAACTTTAATCGGTAGGCTGGCTGAAGCATACGACCGCTGGAAGGCGGGACCCCTGGCGCGTGCATTATCCATACGCAGCGAGACCCGTGAGCAATACCTGACGCGGTCCGGCATTCCGGTGAAACGTGTGTATCTACCGGATCCTTCCTTCGACTACCTGGAGAAGCTCGGTTTTCCTGGTGATTTCCCATTCACGCGTGGGGTTCAACCCACAATGTACCGGGGCCGGGCGTGGACGATGAGGCAGTACGCGGGCTACTCATCGGCCGAGGAGACCAACCGCAGGTTCCACTACCTGCTCGATCAAGGCCAGACTGGCCTCTCAGTTGCTTTCGACCTTCCGACCCAGATTGGCTATGATGCCGACGATGACCTGGCCCTGGGTGAGGTCGGCCGGGTCGGTGTGTCAATTTCCAGCCTGGACGATATGGCGCGCTTGTTTGAGGGCATCCCACTCGATAGGGTCTCCACAAGCATGACGATAAACTCGCCCGCCGCTATCCTGCTGGCGATGTACATCGCCGTAGCAAAGCGCGATGGCATCGACCCATCCCGGTTACGTGGGACGATCCAGAACGATATCCTGAAGGAATATATCGCACGCGGCACGTACATCTTCCCACCGAAACCAGCCATGCGTCTAATCACGGATGTTTTCAGCTACTGCAAAGCAACCGCACCCAACTGGAATACCATCTCCGTTTCCGGCTACCACATCCGCGAGGCCGGTTCGACCGCCGTGCAGGAAGTCGCCTTCACGCTGGCCAACGCCAGGGCGTACCTGGATGCGGCCATCGAGGCCGGGCTGGGCGTCGATGATGTCGCTCCCCAGTTAGCCTTTTTCTTCAACGCCCACAATGATTTCCTGGAAGAGGTGGCAAAATTCAGGGCAGCCCGTAGGATGTGGGCCAGGATCACGCGCGTGCAGTATGGAGCCGAGGATCCACGTTCGTGGCGGCTCCGCTTTCATACCCAAACCGCGGGTTCAACGCTCACGGCACAGCAGCCAGCCAACAACGTCGTCCGTGTAGCTTTACAAGCCCTGGCGGCAGTCCTCGGCGGCACACAATCACTGCATACGAACAGCATGGATGAGGCGTTGGGCTTGCCAACCGAACACGCCGTTCAAGTCGCACTGCGGACCCAGCAAATCCTGGACGCGGAATCAGGTGTCGTTCACACTGTCGACCCGCTGGCCGGGGCTTATGCGATCGAAGCCCTCACGGATGAAATCGAAAGCCGGGCCCAACGCTATATGGATCAGATTGAAGCGATGGGTGGCGCTCTGGTCGCCGTTGAGGCAGGCTTCATGCAGCACGAGATCCATGAAAGCGCCTACCAGACCCAACGGCAGATTGAATCCGGGGACGAACACGTCGTCGGCGTCAACATCTACGTTGCCGAAGACGCAGAACCGCTGCAGGCGTTAAGGGTCGATCCAAACGTTGAAAACGAGGCACGGGCCAGACTTGAAGCGCTGCGTTCCCGTCGTGACGCCTCGTCCGTTACCCTGGCCTTGGGCAGGATACGCGCGTCTGCTGAGGGCGCAGCGAACCTGATGCCGGATTTCATCATGGCAGTTGAACATGGGGTCACGCTTGGAGAAATCTGTGGGGTGCTGCG
>DAOUEJ010000053.1:0-20514 GCA_034430615.1 Anaerolineales bacterium
GCGATCCTGGTCAACGCCCTCTGGTGCCAGTCCTACCTGTGCCGGCTGCGCGGTCTGACATTCCGAAGATCCTTGCCTGAAGGTGAGGGGGTGCTGCTGGTCAATCCGACTGAAGATCGGATCAGTGCCTCGATCCATATGTGGATGGTCTTCTTTCCGTTGGGGGTAGTTTGGATCGATGGCCAAGGCAGGGTAGTTGATAAGGCTGAGGCTCTCCCCTGGAGGATCTACTTCCCAAAGCACGCTGCGCGTTATATCCTCGAGGCTTCTCCGGCAATCCTTAGTCACGTTGAAATTGGTGATCAAATGGCATGGAGCGATGATCCCGAAACGTAGCTGGGTGTTGATCCTGCTGCTAACCTTTCTGCTGGTTTCCCCGCGGTCAACATTCGCGCAAGAGGGTGGCCCAATCTACATTGTGCAGGCCGGTGATACGCTTTCCAGTATCGCCCGCAGATTTGGATCCTCGCTCGATGAATTGATAAGTACAAATGGCATTAGTGATCCGTCGCGAATCTTCCCTGGCAGCGAACTCGTCATCCCGGGATTCCCGGGGGTGGAAGGCACACTGACCTTCCAATCGATCGGGCTCGGCGAATCGGTGGCTGGGATTAGTCTGGCTTCTGGAACACCCGGTGAGGCGCTTCTACGTCTAAATCGAATTGTGCGAGAAGACAGACTTTTCCCCGGGATGGCATTTATTATGCCGGTTTCGGCGGATGTGGATCAACCTATATCATCTTCGCGTCTCCTGCTTGCACACTCAGGTGAAACCACGCTCGAGATGGCTGCACGGGCACGATCCTCAACCTGGGCTCTGAATTCGAAGGCAAAAGCCCCGCCTCGACTTTGGGTCATTCCCGGTTCGGTATATTCACTTCCGACTCAGGCTGTCCAGGGCTCGACCGTTAGCTTCCCGGCTGAGATCGAGCAGTTGGATGTCAATCCCTACCCTCTCGTTCAAGGTCATACCCTTCAATTTGGTCTCTTCCTTCAATCCGGATTGCACCCCGCTGGTTCGCTTGGTCCGTATACGCTCTCGTTCTTCTCAGATCCAACTGGGCACTGGATCTGCCTGCAGGGAATTCATGCGCTTACCGAGCCGGGGTTGTATGATTTCGAACTCGCGATCCTTGACGACGAAACCGGTCTGCCCATCTATCGGACGCTCCAACCGCTGCAGATCGTGTCGGGTAATTACGGATTTCAGGTTTTGAATGGAGTACCACCGGAAACCATCGACCCAGCTGTAACCGGGCCGGAGGACGAGTTGATCGGGGGCCTCATGCAGAGCGCGACCCCAGATAGGTTGTGGGAGAGTGCGTTTGAGTACCCATCACGTTATTACACTGCCGAATTCATCTCGGTTTTTGGAACCAGGCGGAGTTACAACAACGGTGGCTTGTTGTACTATCACACCGGGCTCGATTTCTACGGTCAGGATGTCCCGATTTACGCGCCGGCTGATGGCAGGGTTGTCTTCGCCGGTCCATTAACGGTGCGGGGGAATGCCACCTACCTCGATCATGGCTGGGGCGTCTATTCTGGCTACCTTCACCAATCGGAGATCAACGTTTCGGTGGGCGACCTGGTCGAGAAGGGTCAGGTTATCGGCAAGGTCGGGGCGACAGGTCGTGTTACCGGTCCACATCTCCATTGGGAGATCTGGGTTGGGGGAGTTCCTATCGAGCCCCTAGACTGGGTCAGCCCCGGTTACCCACTTTCAGTCGACCGTGTGCATCAACCCTGAACGGGATGCTCCTGGAGCAGTATTAGAGCCGCCCTCTGCTTCATTCTCAACCGTCGTCATCCTCGGGCAAATCGTCCTCTAATGATCCATCGTAATACTTTTGAAGCAGAGCTCTTGCTTCACCGAGTTGGTGCTCGCGGACGAAGACCTCCACCTCCGCCATCGGTCCGACGCCCAGCCCGTAGATCGCGGCGGTCGATTCCTGGCTGAGTTGGACCTCAATCTCCTGGGCCTCCAACATGCCGCGGATGATTTCTGCTTCCAGACGGCCCTGCACTGTGTCCAGACTTACCCATTGCCCCACCATCGCCTCTGCCTCCTACGCTTATAGTATAATTGTCGAAGAAAACCCCCGAGAATGGTAGCTGTAAAATCCATGGTAATTGCTCAACCATCAACACTTGAATCTTACTGGACCTCTTTCGAAGTTGGCAACGAAGACGTTGACTTCATTATCAACCTGCTGCTCGAGCGGGAAGTCCCTCTTACATCCATAGAGATGGCCTATGCGTTGGTCGGGCTCAGATTGGAGAGGTTGGCCCACGAAGCTGAATCGGCCAAGGCACCTGAGCATCGCGTCTATCTTCCGGGTGAGAGCTACGAGGTCGGGGAGCTGCTCAGTTTTCCAGCATTGGGAAACCGCACCGGATCCGTGAAAGAGATACGCCCCGGCCAAAATCCAGATCTAGGCCCCTTCGATGTAATCACTGTCGAATTCAACGGGGGAGCTGAGACTCACCAGTTCGCGGCCGGCTACGAGGATCACATCCTGAATCACCCTCCCGATCTTGAGGCCGAGGGTGAAGAGCTCGATAACCCTGAGGCGGTAATGGCTGAGTTCGGGGCGATGATCGCCGGACGCCTTGAAGCCCGGCTGGAGGACAATCAGGATATCGTACGCATCGCAGGGAAATGGTTCCCGCGCGCACTCGTCGCCGACATTAACGAAGGCCATCTGAACATTGCTGAGGCAGTACTTGATGTATCCAACGGAGGTCCTCTTCCCACACGTGAACTCCTCCAACACCTTGAACTACCTTCGACGCTATCCCCGCAATTGGCCGAGTTCTCTCTCGATTACGCTCTGCAAGAGGACGAACGCTTCGACGAGGTCGGTCCAGCTGGTCAGGTTCTGTGGTTTTTACAACGCGGGGAACCACCTGAGGTGCTCTTTGTTCCCCCGCGTCTTGAAGCGCAAGTGGGGCCCATTAATCGTGAAGCGTTCAGCCCGGAGCTGCTTCAGCTTGAGGCGCAGCTCGATGATGAACTAACCTCAGGTGGGGACCCGGTCGAGCCCGCGGATGACGTAACGATTGCACTGCTCTTTCCCCATTGGAGAGTTGGTGCACTGCCGTTGTCAAAACGCCTGGTCGGCATGTTCCCAACCGCATACGAGACTCCACGCATCCGCTTCGTCCTTGTTGATGGTCACAGCGGTGAGAAATTCCCTGGTTGGGTCGTACGCAATGAGGGCTATGTCTTTGGTTTATGGGATTGGTACAAGCAGTACGAAGTCCCGGCCGGTGGCCTGGTTCGGGTGCGGAAGGGTGAAGAGCCGGGGGAGGTCATCGTTGAGACCAAGGACCGCCGCATGCGGAATGATTGGATCCGCACCGTGACACTCGAAAATGATGGCCAGATTGGTTTCACTATGCTGAAACAACCTGTGGGGACTGCCTATGACGACCTGATGGTGATCGGGATCATCAATCCACAGGCCATCGATGAAGCCTGGGCGAAGAATACACGCAACCGGATGCCGCTCGAGAAGACAGTGGTGCACATGTTCCGCGAGCTTGCCAAGCTCACACCGCAGAGTGCTGTGCACGCCCAGACGTTATACGCCGCCGTGAACGTTGTGCAGCGTCAACCCCCCGCAGCGGTTTTTACCGAGCTTCTATCCCAGCGATATTACGCTCATGTCGGGGATCTCTACTGGCGCTTCGACTCGGCAGCCTGGGAGTCGGCATGACCCCCGCGAAGACGCCACCCTCGCGATTGTTCGTCCGCCCGACGCTGGACACACGCTTTCATATCGATTTTGATTGGTGGGAGCGGGCCGACCGAGATCTCGGTGTTTACTTACGCAGCCACCTGTGCGAGCAGCACCAACAAGCTTTCGCCTCACTTGAGGCAGATGCCCTCGTTGACAGCGTTAACCCTGAGACGGCTGAGGTTACACGCGTCCTCGGTATCCAACACACCCTGGTATCCCACTGTGCGAAGCAGCCGGAATACCTCACCCCGCAAACAACGCTGGTTAATGCCATCTTCCGGGTTTTTCTCGCAAACGGGAATAAACCGTTGACCCCAGCCGAGCTCGGTGCTCAACTGGAACGTTCCGGGCAGATGATCTTACGCACGCTCTCTGGCGGGCGGGTATACAAGGGCATCCGCCCGGTCCACGAAGATTGATCCGCTCTCCCCTTTCCACTACAATGTACACACGCCCCTGTAGCTCAATGGATAGAGCACCGGACTTCTAATTCGGTTGTTGCAGGTTCGAATCCTGCCAGGGGCGCCTACAAATCCCGCTTGCCCCGACTGCTCTTGAACAATTCCCGATCGCTCGGTCTGTCGTTGAGAACTGCCGGGCGATGTCCTCGATTGATCATGCCCTTAGAGAGAGATGTGTGATTATTTGGTCACCTTCCCATACTCTTTCCCCCGATCTCACATCTACTCTATCGGGCTTTTACACGTCTTTGTGTGACCGTTTCGTGATTTCAGCGTTAGTCATATATTAGGGAAGAGAACCCCATTGAACAATGGGTAGACCTGTTGTATCTATCATAAGAGATTTACAAACGAGTGTAAACATCGCACATAAAGATCGATGAGATTACATCCCTACCCAGACAGTCGCCTCGGGACGTAATCAGGAGGTCCAAAAATGAACAACCATGACCATGCCATCATAACAGAGAGTGGACGCGAGATTCGAATCCTTGAGGCAGGCAAGCGAGATGGGGTACCTATCATCGTGCATAGTGGAACGCCAGGCTCTAGACTCCTGAATCCTAAATGGATTGAGGATGCGGAGTCGCGTGGCATTCGGCTGATCGGCTATGACCGACCCGGTTACGGAGGTTCAACGGCATATCCTGACCGTAATGTGGCCAGTGCCGCTGAAGATCTTTCCAGGATCGCATCTGCACTTCATCTGGACCGGCTCGCTGTATGGGGTCATTCCGGAGGAGGACCGCACGCGCTCGCTTGTGCAGCCCTTCAGCCGGATCTGGTTTTTGCAGCGGCCTCACTGGCTTCGCCGGCGCCTTACCATACTGATGAACTTGACTGGCTAGCAGGGATGGGTGAGAGCAACATAGCAGAGTTCGGTGCTGCACTCGAAGGACGGGATGCGCTTGAGACTTTCATAGAAGCGGAGGCACCGGGTCTATTGTCCGCTGATCCCGAGTCACTTCTTCAGGCCTTCCGCTCTCTTCTATGCCCAGTCGACGCTGATGTACTCACCGGGGAATTTGTCGCTGACCTGATTAAGAACATCCATGAGGGCATTCACGAAAGACTCGATGGCTGGGTAGAGGATGACATGGCGTTTATTAAACCTTGGGGGTTTGACTTGGAGCAGATCCATGTACCCGTGCTGCTAATGCATGGCAAGCAAGATCGCTTTGTGCCATTTTCTCACGGTGAATGGCTTGCCAGCCACATCCCAGGTGTCGACGCTCGGATTCTTCCCGAGGACGGGCATATTACCCTGGCTGTCCGCCGGATATCTGAAGTTCACACATGGCTCCTGCGTAAGATTCAGTAAGGGCAGCCTATTCGCCGGGCTGTGTGCAAAGCAGCCGAGAGGCTGCAAATTCTCAACAGGAGTAGCGTGTATCGACATATTCTGAAAGATTGACCGCCGAAGCTAGTGAAGGACAGAAAAAGCCCTGGATTACCCCAGGGCTTCGATCATTCTGGGCACTCCCAGGATATTAATCACTCTTTCGGTGTTGTAATCCAGAAAGGACAGGGCCACATTTGCACCTGCGCTGCAAGTGCAGGTGTCTCGGTCCTGGCGTTGGGCAACTTGCGGGTCAGGAAATACCCTTGATCCCAATCGTGCTTGATCGTTCCAAAAGGATGTTCGGCCAGCCTTTCACGGGGCTTTATCTTTTTCAGGTTTGCTTGAACCCGTCTTTCCATCTCGCCTAGCAAGTCTTCGTCTACCCAACGGGTGATGTGGCGACCATCCCTGCCGCAGTTGCATTGGGTCTTGATCGTGCAGGGGCTGCGAGCGCTGAAGGCGTAGTACTTGATGTCCCTAGTTTATTCCGTTGTCTGAAAACGATAGGTGAGTTTTTATCCCGCTGGACACCAATGGCAATCCTACTCCAGATCCTAGCCGGGCCGACCATCTCAAAGCCGCCATGTTGCTGTTCCTTTTTCGTCCCCTGAATAATCATAAAGATGTTTCTCATCCACGATTGACAATATGTCATATCTGACATAGAATGATTGCGTATGAGCCCTGAAGACAAACCCCTCGTCTGGCTCCACGGTGAAATCCAGACACCGCCATTCTCTACAGAAGCTCGATTGGAAGCTGGCTTTATGCTCAGAAGGTGTCAAAAGGGGGAGAAACTCTCGCTTCCGAGTTCGAGACCGATGCCTGGGATTGGATCTGGTGTGCATGATCTCAAGATCAACGATCGGAACTCGACCTAGCGGATCATCTATCGCATTGATGATGATGCGATCATTATCGGTGAGGTCTTCAGCAAGAAATCTCGAGAGACGCCGAAGCGGGTGATCCAGGCATGCAAGGATCGGTTCAGCCAATACGATCGGCTGACTGGAGGTTAGGGAAATGAAACGAAGTAAACAGAACAAGTTGGAAGCCCAGGGCTGGAATGTTGGCGACACGCAAGAGTTTCTCGGGCTTTCTGATGAGGAGATGGAATACATCGAGATCAAACTTGCACTCAGTCAGAAGGTACGCCAGTTGAGGCTTGAAAAGAAGATGACGCAGGAGCAGACAGCTAGGCTCATTGGCTCAAGCCAGTCACGTGTTGCCAAAATTGAAGCTGGAGATCCCACGGTCTCGATCGATCTGCAAGTTAAATCATTGATTGCGCTGGGTGCATCGAGAGACGAGCTCGCGAAGGTGATCTCGAGGAATGCAGTAGCATAACGCTGGAGCAGACCTCGCGCGAGGTGCGAAAGTGAATTGAGGAAATGCTGCGAGGCTGCTCCCCGCACTCCTAACCAATCAACAAGCCAATGGCGACCAGCACCGGCGCGAGGACGGTGAAAAGCACATTCAGCCCCATGTAACCGATAAGTTTCGACATGTCCTCCCCATACCGCAAAACACCTCTAAACGTTGGAACTGCGATCACCACCGGTGCTAAACCGAGGAGAGCCGATCCCGGCAGGAACCCCAGGATCACGCCTATGCCGATGGATGAAAACGCGAAGAGCAGAAAAGCTCCATAGATAAACGCACTGCTTCGCGGGCCTAGCAGAATTGGGAAATGCCTTCGGCCGACCTGCCGATCGGCTTCAATGTCCGGAAACTGATTCAAGAGAAGAAGATCGCTCACGAGAAAGAAGGGCACAAGCGAAGCAACAAATGCCGTCATTGAATACTCACCGGTCAGGACAAAATGCGTACCCATGACCATCAGAAGCCCAAATCCCAATCCAGGGGCGATCAGACAGAAGAGGGGTTGGCGAGTCAACCAGACGGTGTAGGCCAGGATAATCACAACGCCCAATAATCCGATGGGCAGCAATGCGAGCCCTCGGATGATCAGGAAATAAAGGCCCACCAGAACGGTGATTGCCAACGAGCCCAAGCCCGTCACCAGGGCATATCGTGCGGCTTCGGGCGACGATGGCAGGGTTCCGCTTCCCCCGCTGAAGGGCGTCTTATTCGTACGAAAATCCAGAGAACTCTTGAAGTCAAAATATTCGTTCAACGCGTTGACACTGATATGGGCGGTGATCGCGCCCAGCAAGCTAAGCGCGAAATACAGGGGATGGACTCGCCCTCTCTCCCAGAAAGTTGCCCCATAACCCAGGACAACGCAGGCAGGTGCGAGGATGAGAAAGGGAATGCGCATAGGGCCTAAGAGCACTTTCTTCCGTAGCATTTAACGCTCCTATTGGCATCGGTGAAAAATGGTTGGCTAGAAATGATGGGTTAAACTGAACCACTCAATCGCGGCGAATGGGTAAGGGCAGGGATATCTCACCGAGCTAACGTCCTCGATTGCACACTGACGAGTTTTACCTCAGCAGTGGTGAGTGCGTCAGGATGATGTGTCTCGATCGACCGAGAGGAGCAATGGGTACACCCTAGATCACATCGCCGCTTGAACGCGAAGCTGACGATCAACGGAAGTGAGATTTTCATATCTGCTGATCCTCGCTAACTGACATATCTTAAATGGGAGGGCGAATTTCGGCTAACTCTCCTTCGAGTTTTCTATTGCTTACCGATCCTCTTCGTCGTGGTCAGTTCAACTTGAATTCGTAAACTAACTTGAGATGGTTCCTCTCATACAACGCTCTGAAGTCGCAGCCTGGAGTATAAACCGAGGTCGACGCATACATACCCTGCAAGATAGAGGAGATTGATGCTTATCGACAGGATATTGGGCTGGGTGAGTGGGTCGACCTGGTAGACCTTCTCCCACACGGCGAAAGCATAGGCCAGATCGGAAATGGCAACGGTGAAGAAGCCCAGCGCGATCCAGCCCCAGGTGCGGGACAGCTTGCCGCCGATATGCACCAACGTGACGAGAAGTGTCATGAATACCAGCACGAGGTCGCCCAAGGGGTAAAGCAGATTCACCATCAGGCTGACGGGGCTAAGTCCCTCACCCTTATAAACGATGGGCATCATCACATAGCTGGTTGCCAATATTCCAGCCACCGCTACAAGGGCGAGCAGGCCTATACGCCAGCCCCGTTTGGGAGTCATGCGCAGCGTTCGAAATCGAACGTAGAGGCCCAGGGTAAATGGGATGTATCCAAGGAGCCAGGCGATACCCGCGATGGAGGTGGAGGGAAGAGCATCTTGACTCAGCAATTGGTCATAGGACCAGAGGACCTCACCCAGGGCCCACAGGATCAGCCCCAGGCTCAGGTAGGCCCAGATCTTCCTGAGCATCTCGCCGCGTTGAAAGGAACGCCACAGAAGAAGCGAGAGAAGTGCCCCCGCCAGGGCGGATATCACTTTCGCAAGGTCATAGATCCAAAGGACCCCGCTCCCCCCGATCCATTGGTAGACCGGTGGGAGGTAGGTCAATCCCACAGCAAGGATTGCGCCGAAGGATGCCAGCATCAATCGCCGAAAGGTGAGCGTTGGCTGGCTGCTCCTGGCAAGCATCGGGTCATGGTTCTCGTTCATGTTAACCCCCTTCTCGGCCGAGCAAATCATCCAGATCGACCAGGTTGATCAGCTTGGGGTCGAGCTTCTCATCCATCGTGCGCATCTCGCTCAGGATCAACCGGCTGCCGAGGCCATTAACAGCATAGCGCAGCGCCGCGAGGTAAAGCGCCTGATAGGCGTTGAAGTAGAGTTGTTGGTGTTCGAATTCGAGGTATCCATGTTTCATTGAAGCGCGAATACCATGTTTTTGAGCATCGTCATTGATGATCTCCTCGAAGGTCTAACGCATTTGCGGACCGCCAATGCGCTGCAGCAAGACCTGCAGGGTCTCGATATGCACGGTTATATAGGTCTGGAAGAATGTGCCGGTTCCGATCAGCCTTGATTCGACGATCGCCTGATCTATGTAAGCTTGCAGAATATCGGCATGGTCGAGCGGCGCCTCTAACCCCGGCGCACCCAAGTTGGGTGAGAGCATCAGGTCAGCACCGATAAAGAGATCCTTGTCTACATAAACCCCTACCCCGGCTGCGCTTGAAGGTTTGAGCGACCCCGTCGTCGTTTTGATGGACAAGTCCCGGTTTTGTACGATCCGTCTCGCGGCGATCTCTTCGATCAAGTCGGTCGCCGAGGGTAGATCCAGATCGAACACGCCATGCAGAGCCTTGACCAGCGTTCCTTGCTGGGGTTTTTGTTTGGTCATGCGCAGGAAAGCACGATCGGAGAAGATAATCTCACCGATGGCGTTCGTGAAAATGAACGCCCGGGCGTGGAGCGGGGAGGTGGTGGCCAGTGATGGTTGATGCATTCGGTGTGTCTTTTCTTGCCCCAGGCAATGGTTAATATAGATCCATAACATGGAACACCATGAGGAGGGTTCGTGAATATCCCGGCGGCAGGATGTGTTTTCCTCGATTGTACTGAACGCCACAAATCACTGCAACGGAACTACCTTCCAATCAGCTTACAGCAGGATCTTTCTCGGGGGAACCCGATTATCCTGATAGGGGTCAAACCATTTCAAAGCCATTCAAATCGGGTACATGCCACAGCCAGGGTCGGGAATGGCTTCATCCATCCAGAGGCACGAATGGCACCTTCAGATAAGCGACTTCGCATGGCACGAGAAGCAGCGGAATATCTCGGCATCAGCCTGACGACTCTCTACCGGATCGAAAAGGAAGGTCTGATCCTCCCACTGCGAACCCGTGGAGGGCATCGCAGGTACCGGCTCGAGATGCTAGAAGGATATCTGCGCACAAGCCGGGAGCGCTGGGCATTTAAAGGGGAGCTTTAGTTTGGTCTGCCTATGGAGCCGCGACGGAGGGGGGAAGAATTACCGTGAGTGTCCAGGAGGGTCGTTTCGATGGCAATCCATGGTATGGGCTTTGCGTGAGCGACACCGGACCGGGCATCACCCAGGAGGAACAGCAGAGTCTGTTCGAGCGTTTTTCCGCGGCAAGGCAGGAAGAGAGTCCGGCGCGCCCGGGACCGGACTTGGGCTGGCGATTGTTAAAGAGATCATGGACCGACATTCGGGTCGCGTACAGGTCGAGAGCGAAGGTGTGCCGGGGAAGGGCGCCACGTTTACCGTCTGGTTACCAGCGATCGAGGGCAAGCAATGAACTAAATTGATATTTCGGCGGATTGTAGAAAGAATATATGGAGAAAATTGCCACCATTCTAGTTGTTGATGATGAAATCGCTATTTTAAATGGAATTGCGGATACGCTTCGCTTGCACAGGTTTCATGTCCTTACCGCTGAGGACGGTATAGAGGCCTTGCAGCAATTGGAGGAACAAGCACCCGATTTGATCATCTCCGACGTCATGATGCCGCGCATGAATGGGTATCAGCTCCATCAGCGCGTGGCTGGCAACCCGGAGTGGGTCTGGATACCGTTCCTCTTCCTCTCGGCGAAAGGCGAGGAGCAGGATGTCCGTTTTGGTAAAGAATTGGGTGCAGATGACTACCTGATCAAGCCGATTGATCCAGAAGACCTGGTCGCAGCAGTGATCGGACGACTAAAACGCTTCAAGCGCTTCGGCGAAGAATTGGAGACGATTCAAGGAGAATCGGCCGACCGTGGAGCAGGACAGTTAGATCTTCTCGAGCGATACGATCTCACCCCACGCGAAATTGAAGTCCTCATGCTACTATCCCGGGGTCTCACGAACGACGAAATCGGCGAACGCTTGGTCGTGGCCAATTCGACTGTTAAATCCCACGTCAGCAGCATCCTGGCCAAGCTCCAGGTCAGCAACCGCACCGAGGCAGTAGCCATTGCCCTCGGTGGTGACCGCCCCCAGGAATAACTTTTCGAATTCCCCCTCCGTCCTTCACCTAACAAAATAGTGGTGATCAACAGATCTAACTTCGTTATCCACCTTAGGATGGATGTTCACCAACCTTTTGAGGGATAAGAAAATTCGCTTGAAGGTGGTGGAAAGACCCCTCTGACCGCCGATGTGTCAGAGGGGTCCTTCGTTTACAGTTAACCCGTGATGAACACAATCAACTTTAAATTCCTGAACAAGCGGACACATCGGATGAAACGCCAGAATCTTTCATTCCTTGACCACTCAAGAAGCTTTCTTCTCATGATCCTGGTCGGTGCATTTGCGGGCAATCTGCTGGCGGGGCTGACCGGAGGTTTTCCGCTAACGGAAAGAGCTTCGGCTTCTTCCGAGTTAGTTGGATATGCCACAGTTGCGGTAACAGAGGTCCACTACAAGCTTGACCCCGCGCGACCTGATTTCTTGCGGTCGATGGAGTTCCAGGCCACGACGATTGATGGAAGCCTCCCGATGTTCATCAAGGTCAACGTCCCAGGCAAGCAGGCTGCCTCGTTCGCATGTTCGACGCTCGATGACGGTTCGAGCTGGAGTTGCCCGCTGCAAGGTGTTGCCGTCGCCGATGTCGATCGAGTGCAGTTCAGCGTCGAGTAGCCAGCCCTACGACCCTTCAAACAGGTCAACATCCAAGCGGATTATTAAGAAAAGGAACGCGATCAGGAGGACATAGCATGCTGCGAATCAGGATCTGTTCAGGGTTGAAGATAACATGCCCGATTGGCGATGAGTCGGATTGCGAAAGTGCCCCATGACGGGTACAAGCATAATGCGAAGATTTCTTCTGATCTTGTTATTTTCCTCTATGACGGTTGGTGTTCCGCCCGCACGGGAAGCGGAAGCGGGGTGGGCTCTTGATCGGCCAACTGATCAGGCTGCAGCGGTCCACTTAACCGTGGGAGCCTCGGTACAAAGGAGTGACCATTGCCTGCCCGCTGCGGTCGTTGAGGAATTGGTTGTGCATGGATTAGTAATACCGACCTCATAAATGTGTCTTATGTGGGTTTGAAGTGCAATCCCAGTCCTTATTATGAGAGCCTTATACTCAGCCTGGAGTGGGTAATCAGGTAGACTTCGATGTCGTCATATTGCCCGCTCTGATCCTGTTTTTTTCTTCTAAGCCCCCTTGTACAGGATTAGCCTGCCCTCCCGGGCTTGGCTAGGGAACTCGCGACTTGGGGGTAATGAGCCTGTTCCCCAAAGCTATCAAATTCAGCCGTCCGCACGAAATATAGACCGTCAAGCTTTTCCGAAATTTCGCTTTGACCGGTCAGGTTTGCAGTTTTCAGGAACAGCCACGGGTACCCCTGTACTCATTGTAATGGGGCCTTTAGAGGTATAGAGTTATCTTATCCTGAATTTGCTGAAGGGAAGAATGCCTGATTTCAGCTTTTTCAGCGTGTGTAGATCAGTGTAGATGTCAAGGGGGGCGTAGATGAAATCGTTCTTACCTTCCAGCCTACGCATACGGATGCTTATATTTGTGTCCCTGGCGATGATCCCGGTCATGGGGCTTGAAATTGCATCGAGCCTTCAGCAGCGCCGCGAGGCAGCGGCGGAAGCAGTCGACCGAGTGCTCAGCCTCGCTAACCTCGCTGCCGCCACCCAGCGTGATCTGCTGCATGAGACGAACCAATTTCTGGCCGCTCTGGCGCTTCTCCCATCGATCCAGTATGCAGACGTGGACGCCTGCAATGAAATCCTCGCTGGCCTCCTGGAGTTCCATCCTTATACCGCGAACCTGGGCCTCATTAATCGTGAAGGCGACCTTCTTTGCAGCGCGCTGCCGTTCACGCCGCCTATCAATTTATCAGATCGAGCCTACTTTCAACGCGTCCTGCAGAGCCGCGCTTTTGCGGTGGGGGATTATCAAGTTGGGAGGATCACGGGGACACCCAACATCAACGCCGGATACCCCGTGCTGGATCCTGAAGGAGACCTCCAGAGCGTCGTGTTCGCGGCGATCGATCTGACCTGGATCAATCTTATTGCTGAAAATGCGGGCCTGCCTGAGGGTTCAACAGTGACGTCCATCGACCCCCGGGGCGTCATCCTGGCGCACTTCCCGGACCCGGATCTGTGGATCTCCAAGTCGATGGCCGACACCCCGCTCTTTGCTGCGGTCTCAACACAACCGGGTGAAGGCACCGTGGAGGTGGAGGGGTTTGATGGTGTCGAACGCTTGTATGGATATACACCCCTTCTTGAAGGGGAGGGAGAGAGCCCCTATCTGATCGTGGGCATCCCGACCAGCGCGGTCTTTGACGGGGCAAATCGTTCACTTGCCCAGGGCTTGATAGGACTGACGGTGATCGTCGTGGTGGGAATGGCGGTGGCGTGGGTAGGTTCCGAGTTCTTTCTCATGCGCGACATGAAGAAGCTGGTGAATGCTGCCCATCAAATGGCTTTCGGAGATCTTAAAGTGCGCGCAGACCCCGCCTCGGCGACGAGCGAGTTCGGCGAGCTTGCCCGGGCGTTCAATGAAATGGCCGAATCACTCCAAGCGCGTGTTGAAGACTTAGAGCACGCGGAGGATCGGCTGCGGCGAATCAACCGCTCCCTCAAGGTGTTGAGCGCATCCAATCAGATGGTCGTACGCTCCAGGGACGAAGAGAGCCTCTTGAAAAGGATCTGCGACATTCTTGTGGAGGATGGGGGCTACCGAATGGCCTGGGTTGGTTTCGCTGAAACAGACAAAAAGAAAAGCGTACGACCTCTCGCCCAGAGCGGGTCCGAAGATGGATACCTTGAGACACTGGGGATCACCTGGGCGGATACGGAGCGGGGCCGCGGTCCTACAGGTACGGCCATACGAACGGGGGAGCCGAGCCTGGCTCGGCACATTCTCACCGATCCCGCCTGTGAACCCTGGCGCGAACAGGCGCTCAAGCGCGGCTATCAGTCCTTGCTCTCGCTGCCGCTGAACAATAACGGCGTAACCTTCGGTGCACTGAACATCTACTCGAATGAGCCGGACGCCTTTGACGAAGAAGAGCTCGGCTTGCTGAATGAGCTTTCGAGCGACCTGAGCTATGGTGTCCTCTCCCTGCGAAACGAAGTCAATCGCAAGCAGGCAGAGGAAGAACTTCGTCTGCTCAAAGAGTTCAACGAGAACATCGTTCAAACGATAACCGATGGGATCATGCTGGAGGATGAGGACAGTTCGATCACGTTCGTCAACACCGCGGCTGCGAGGATCCTCGGCTATGACGCTGAAGAACTCATCGGTCTTTCGTCGACGGTCATGATCCCGCCTGATAGCCTGGAGATTGTACAAAAGATGAGTGAGCGCCGCCACGCGAGGTTTACGGATCAATATGAGCTGGAACTGATCCGCAAGGACGGCGGGAAGGTTATCGCGCTGGTGAACGCCAGTCCAAGATTTGAAGCCGATCGTTTTTCAGGTAGCCTGATAGCGTTTGCGGATATCACCGCATTGCGTATGGGAGAGCGAAAAGCGCAGTTGCGGGACCGCCTGGCGGTGGTTGGAGAAATGGCCGCAGGCATCGCCCACGATTTCAACAACATCCTGGGAGGGATCATCCTTTACAGCCAGCTCTTGCTCAAGCGGTTGTCTCTTCCGGAAGATGATCAGAAGCGATTGGTAATGATTGGCCAACAGGCAAGGAGAGGGGCAGATCTGGTTGGGCAGATCCTGGATTTCAGCCGCAAATCCATCATGGAACGCCAGCCCCTGGATTTATCCCAACTGCTGCTTGAACTGAAACCGCTGCTGGAGCGCACCTTGCCAGAAAACATGAGGCTGGAATATCGTTCTGAAGGGGAGGGATACACTGTCAACGCCGATCCGACACGGATGCAGCAGATCGTTATGAACCTGGCCATCAACGCCCGCGACGCGATGCCGGAAGGCGGGGAACTACGTTTCGAGCTTGAACGAATACAGGTCCAGCCCGGAAAGCCGCTCTTTAGTGACATACCGCCGGGCGAGTGGGTGCGGCTGACGGTGGCAGATACCGGCAGTGGGATCCCTGAAGATGTGCTGAAGCACATCTTCGAACCGTTTTTCACCACCAAACCGGTGGGGGAGGGGTCGGGATTGGGCCTGGCGCAGGTATATGGGATCGTGAGACAGCACGACGGGTATATCGATGTCGTCAGTAAATTGGAGCAGGGCACATCCTTCATCATCTATCTTCCGTTCGATGAAGGCATACCCGTGGAAGCAGATGAAGGGGATAGCACCGAACGAATCGATGGGCGGGGGCGCACCATCATGCTGGTGGAGGATAACGACGCGATCAAAGAGGCTGCAGCTGAGATCCTCCGATCCATGAATTTCCGGGTTCTCGAGGCCTCCTCAGGGAAGGAAGCTGTCGATATCTTTGCACAGGGCCCTCAGGGCATCGATCTGGTCATCAGCGACCTGGTCATGCCGGATATGGGAGGTCGGGAACTGTTGGGGTTCATACGGGAAGGATATCCACAGGTGAAGATGATCCTGATGACGGGTTACCCGCTGGGAGACGGCACAAGAGAACTTTTTGACCAGCAAAAGGTGGCCTGGATGAACAAACCTTTCAGCGATGAGGATCTTGCTGTAGTGCTTCGCCGTGTTCTGGGTTGAGATGGTCACAGTCTGGGAAAGTCATTCTATAAATGGATGGATCCCTATATAGAGGAATGGGCTTCAAGAAGAGATAAAATCAGGAGAAAGTCATTTGCGATTCTTGATCCTGGAACCATTGCTGGTAAATCCCTCCCGGCATAGCATTGGTGAAATCCAAAACCTGTTGGGTTTCATACAATCGAATACCGGAAGGCCCACCTTGGAAGCTTGGCCCGACGGTCGAAGGCACCGATTTTAGGATTCCATCATAACCTGACGGTCCTTGGTTCGAGTTCAAAGAAAGGATTGAACAAAGCCAATTCGATATACTCATTCTGTCGAAATCCAGAATTTAGGGTCAGATCTAGTTCTTGAGTACTACAGCTAGTCGTAAACGAGTTTGATGTGGTCTGTAGTGATAGAAAGTGTTGACTCTCTGAAATCCGGAAGTCGAATAGACAAGGGGAAGAGCTGTCCAACAGAATCGCTTCAAATGATAGTTCTTTGGTTGCAGAAGCGCCTAAACCTCGGATGAACTTCTAATCCGACGGTTGTGCGTTCGAGTCGCACCAGGGGCGCCTTGGGGGCACAATACCTTATGCCCCCCCATTGAAATGAGCATACAGCACCTCAAAATGGGAGAATTGCTGTGTGCTCTTTACGTTTAGTTCCCAAAGAAAACCACCGGATTCTTGAATCTTATCAAGATTTCATACTTTCGCGACAAGCCGCACTACTCTCACCGAGAACCATTGAATTTTATGAGAGAACTGTCGGGGAACTTATTTCCTTCCTGAATGAAAAAGGAATTTTCGAACCTGATGGAATTAGTTCGGCACTAATCCGAGGTTATTTTTCCAGTGTCGCTGAGCGGGGAGTTGCCAGCGCAACGGTACACGCCCATGCCAGAGGGGCCAGAGTCTTTCTGCGCTTCTTAAAGGAAGAAGGGTATATATCCACACCTATCAACGTAAAAATGCCTCGTGTTGAACAGAAGAAGATGAGGGTCCTTTCTCCTGACGAATTAAGCCAGATTCTCAAGGTCTGTAAGAAGCCTAGAGATAAAGCCTTGATACTCTTTCTGGTTGATTCTGGCATGAGAAGGTCTGAAGCCTGTGCATTAAATTGGATTGATGTTGATATTCCCTCAGGTGTGGTCAACATTCGTAGAAGTAAAAGCAAGAAAGCACGTTCTGTATTTATTGGAGTAAAAACTAGGCGTGCATTGTTAAGCTATCGAAGGTCAATTACTCATGAGGATAGCGACCCTTTGTTTCAGACTCAAACAGGTACGAGATTAACCCCTTCGGGATTTCGACAAGTTATAAGGCGAATTAGTGAAAAATCTGGAATTAGATTCTCGGCTCATGATTTACGAAGGACATTTGCTACCCTGAGTTTGAAGGCAGGAATGAATGTTCTTCACTTACAGAGCTTGTTGGGACATTCGAGTCTTGAAATGACGAGGCGTTATGTGCAAATGGTTGAAGATGATTTAGGCGAGAGTCATAAAGAATATGGACCGATTGACCGATTTCTAAGGTAGACATATTGCAGGCGTCGATTGGGATTATTACTCAGACGCCTTCAATTAATGCCTCTCTAAGATTGGGGGTGATTGTTTTTTTCTATTGAAGTGCAACCAAATCTACCGTATTATGTGAAGTACGTCACACAACAGCATAGTAGCGGGGATTTATATCACTTGCATCCATGCCCGAACTCAGCCGAGGTTGGGTTTTTAGTTTAGGGAGGGGAATACGATGAAAAAAATGTTGTTGCTACTGGTTGCATTGTTGCTAATAACTGCCTGTGCGAACACACAATCTGCGCCAACCTCAACACCCTTGCCACCGACTGAACTCCCCCCACCTACTGACACTCCGGTTCCCCCGACGCAGACTCCGAACCCTCATGCGGAAGCCGTCCTTTTGGCATATGCCGAAGCCGTCAGCACATCGGATTATAAGAAAGCCAAAACCCTTTGTTCAGAGGATGGCTTTATCAGGGTTTTTTTGACGGGGGGGGTGGTCTCGCTTGACTCATGGTTCATTTTGGCCGAAAGGTATGAAGATATTTACGCTTTTAGTGACTTTGCAATTGATGGAGATAACGTTGAGTTCAATTGGCACTGGGAGAGTACTCGTGGAAAATATATGTGTCAGGGTACGGCTACGATGGAGGAGGATAAGATACTCTACCTTGAGGGATTGAACTGTGAAGAGATTGAATAAATCTCTCAGGGAATTCCAGGCCGATGGACGTCCCCCGGCGCCTCAGCTCGAGGCTGTTAGCCTGCCTTCCTCTCTTGCAAGGCAGGCTTTTTGTAGTATCCTTGATGGTAATACGATAGTGCTATCGATAGGAGAATAGTATGGAGAGAGCGACCGTTTCAACAAAGTACCAGGTGGTGATTCCGAAGAAGGTCCGGGACGAGCTTGGGATTGAACCTGGGCAGAAGGTCCAGGTTATCCCATACTTGGGGAGGATTGAGCTTATCCCCGTGGGCGACATTAGGGAATCACGTGGGTTTCTCGAAGGGATCGATACCAAGGTTGAAAGAGAGCCTGATCGCGAATGAATATTGTCGATTCATCCGGATGGCTCGAATACTTCGCTGACGGTTCGAATGCTGAATTCTTTCAGGAGCCGATCGAAGACCCTTCGGAATTAATCGTTCCGACGATCAGCCTATATGAGGTGTTCAAACGCGTTATACAGCAAAGGAGTGAGGGAGAAGCGTTGAGAGCTGTTGCATTTATGCAATCTGGGCGAGTCGTTGATCTTACAAGTACTATCGCACTCCACGCGGCCAAGCTCTCGGATGAGCTGAAGATTCCGATGGCTGATAGCATTATCCTTGCCACTGCGAGAGAAACAGAGTCTATCCTTTGGACACAGGATTCTGATTTTGAAGGTGTTGTGGGTGTCCGGTATGTCAGAGCCCGAAATTAGAGGCAGGCTAACGTCTTCCATGAGAAGGCCTAAGTTGTCAAGGGTCGACGTGGCGACCATCCCCTCAGATCCTCCCTGGCCAACAACCTTTCACCTTGCTTCCATCCGCACTCTTAGTGGGCTCATTTTGTGAACCCGGTGCCCTTTGGTGTTCGATCCAGGCGGGTGCTGCCATCTCGCAGACGGCCTATAGCATTTGCCTGGCCCAGACGTTAGCCGCAGTCACCCAAACGAGGCGTTGGCTGGAGGGAGATTTCAGGCAGTCGTCCTGCCCTTCCTCCCCTTTCGGTAATTTATGTAATGCACCTCCAATCATTGAGAAATAGATTGATCTTGATCAAGCTGCCGCCAGGACGGCTTCGGGAGCTCGGTCGTGTTTCCTGGCAAAATAGAAGGGGTCATAGGGCTCACCGGTCTTCCACAAATGGTGAAGCACGATGGCTAATTTCCTTGCGACACCGACCACGGCTCTCTTTTTGGCGTTCTTCCCTCCTCGATCAGCAAGCTTCAAGCCCCAGCGGCGCAGATCGCAATCGGGTCCAAAAGGCCCCAGGATGTATTGTGCGGATCCAACCAGCAGTCGGCGCAGATAGGCGTCACCCGTTTTCGTGATCCGCAGCTGAGGGTCTTGATCACCGGATTGGTCTCTGCGGGGGACAAGGCCCAGGGCTGGCCCCACTTCCCGGCTCGCACGGAAACGATCGGGGTTTTCAAGTGTGAGGATGTAGCCTAGAGCTGTGAGTGGCCCCACGCCGCTGATCTTTCGGAGCAGCTTTGTTTCCGGGTACTGGTTTTGGCAAAGCAGCTCAATCTGTCTGTCGTATTCACGGATCTGTTGGGTGAGGGATGCGATGGTCTCAAGGAGGGGGAGAAGAGCAGGGTGCAGGGTTTCCGGAATGTCGGGGGTGACTTTGTGAGCGAAGCTATCAGCGGAGCAGGAAGGCAGACGAGCACCTGAACTCTTCACGATGCTGCGAGCATGGTTGATGAGTAATGTGCGGGAACGGACGATCGCATCCCGCGATCGCAGCACGGCCAGATCAGCCTGTGCCTCGGGTGATCGGTGATGGATGGGGGAGAGCAATTCGGGATCGAGGCGCGCAAGCCGAGCGAGTGTTTCGGCGTCGGCGCGGTCGCCCTTGCGGGGGTTGTGATAGATCGCTTTGAGCTTACGAGCATTGGCAACCAGCACATCATGACCGAGTTCCCTGAGCAGGTGACTTGCCCAACGTGAGTGAGTGCCAACCTCCATGGCTACCCGGCAAGGTTGCAAAGTGGAGAACTTCCGCTGGAACGAAGCTCTTGTGGTGGGGAGACGCGATTCTTCGATCAACTCACCCTCCTGATCGATAATCGTGATATAGGAGAACTTGTCTCCCAGGTCCAGCCCGACGAAAAACATGTTAATCTTATTCATGGGTCGGTATCTCCTTGTCTGGCAGCTACGAAAGTAGACTGCGTTTGATCTGGTGAGCCCATCATAGGGCATCACGTGAGGGAGGTACCGGCCTTCTCATTCCAATCTCGCAGGAG
>DAOUEJ010000054.1:0-46993 GCA_034430615.1 Anaerolineales bacterium
ACCGCCTTTTCCCGCTTGTTTCCAGGGCTTCAGACCACGGAGGGCATAGCATCCGTCGCCTGCCTGGTCAGGCTCAGACGTGGTAGGCGTCTGGCTCATTTAGAGCATTACAGCAACACCTTGCACGGCGCACGATCGATCACATCGATGTCCAGCAGCTTGCCCGCTTCTACGATCGCCCGGGTGACGGCGATGTCTTCCGGGCTTGGGGTTGGATCACCGCTGGGATGGTTGTGTGCAAGGATCATCGCGGCTGCCTGCTCCCGCACGGCATCACGGAAGACTTCCGCGATCCTGATAAAGGAACTATTGAGCGAGCCCTGGTATACCTCGACCACCCTAATCAAGTGATTGCGGGTGTCGAGCAGCACGACCCGTAGATGCTCCTGCTCGAGTGCGCCCATTTCGTAAAGCAATAAGCCAGCGTCATCCTCCGGGGATTGGATACGGACCTTTTCCTCAGGAACTGCCGCAGTAAGCCGCCGCCCAAGCTCGATCGCAGCTTTGATCTGGGCTGCCTTTGCGGGTCCGATCCCGCGCTGGGCGCACAGTCTTGCATAGCTCATCCGGTGTATCCCGGAGAGCCCGCCACTGCTTGTGATCAGGTTCTGGCTGATGTGCACAGCATTCATACCCTGGATCCCGGTCCTGATCAAGATGGCCAAAAGTTCGGCGTTGGATAACGCTTTCGCTCCAAGTGCCGCCAAACGCTCACGCGGCCGATCACCATGATCAAGATCGGTGATCCGATAACTTCGTTCACTATCCCCCATCCTGCACCTCCTGAACGTGCAGCTTTGCGGACTCTACAGCAGCCCATAGAACATGTCAACGAGTCGGCCTAGAAGTTGCAATGGTCATCCAAGGCACATGCTATAATGCCGCGCAGGAGGAGATACATATGGAGAATGCGCTCGGTCTGACTTCGTTGGGACAAGCTTTTACGATACTGACCGCTTTTTTTGGCGCCTTCCTTGCTGGCCTATGGCTCAGCCTGATCTTCTGGGTGCTGCGTGATATACGAGCACGTTCCCGCGACCGCCTGGTTCACATCCTGGCCGTCGTGGTGATCGCCCTCCTATTCCTGCCTGGCCTGGTGATATACCTGATCATACGCCCGTCTCGTACCCTTGACGAAATCTACCAAGAAACCCTGGAGGAGGAAGCGCTTCTATCAGAAGTCGAAGGGCTTTCGCGCTGTCCTGGCTGTAATGCCTCAACCCAGCCCACCTGGCAGGTGTGTGCCCATTGCCATACACGCTTGCGAAAACCCTGCATAAGCTGCGGAGAACTGCTTGAGCTACCCTGGCAGATCTGCCCCTTCTGCGCGACACCTGTCATAAACGCAGTTGATGATCAGTCGCAATTCGAAGCTCCGCTTGGCTGAGGCTTCGACGAAAGAATAAAAAAACGCCCTGGTCGATGATCAGGGCGTTCGTCATAACGTGGGAGATTACTTTTTATATCCCAGACCAAGCGCGCCCCAACCCGCGTAGCCTGCCCCCTCACCGAGTTCATCTTCGATGCGCAAAAGTTGATTATATTTGGCAACACGCTCCGAGCGTGCCGGGGCACCGGTCTTGATCTGTCCCATACCAATGGCGACAGCCAGATCGGCGATCGAGGCATCTTCTGTTTCTCCAGAGCGGTGAGAGACAACCGCCCTCCAGCCCGCATCACGACAAAGCTGAACCGCTTCCATCGTTTCTGTGAGCGTTCCGATTTGGTTAAGCTTCACTAGGAGGGCATTACAAGCATTCAGCTCGATCCCTTTACGCACCCGCTCGGGGTTGGTAACAAGCAAATCGTCGCCAACAATCTGCACCCGGTCACCTAGCTGTTCAGTCATAAGCTGCCAGCTCTTCCAATCGTCCTGCGCCAAACCGTCCTCGATCGATACGATCGGGTACTGCTTCACCCAGTCGCTCCAGAATTCGACCATTGCTTCGCCGCTGAGTTTCTTTCCCTCTCGTTTGAGATTGTAAACTTGCTCCTCAGAGTCATAGAACTCAGACGCCGCTGGGTCGATCGCCAACGCGACGTGCTCACCTGGTATAAACCCGGCAGTGGTGATTGCTTCTAGAATTACCTCGATCGCTTCGGCATTCGCTTTTAAGGCAGGAGCGTACCCACCCTCATCACCAACCAGCGCCGTATACCCTTTTTCTCTGAGCACCCCTTTTAGCACGTGGTAAATCTCTGCACCCCACCGCAGGCCTTCGGCGAAGCTGTTTGCCCCAAGGGGCATGATCATGAATTCTTGGGCATCGGTCGATTGCCAGCCTGTGTGGGCACCGCCATTTAGGATGTTCAACATTGGTACCGGGAGAAGGTATCCGGCCACGCCACCCAGGTAACGGTATAAAGGAAGGCCCATTGAATTTGCGGTTGCCTTGGCAGCCGCCAGGCTCACACCCAGGATCGCATTTGCACCCAATCTGGATTTATTTGGAGTGCCGTCCAGCTCGATTAGAGCCAGATCAATCACCCGTTGTTCGCTGGCATCCCAGCCGAGCAGCAATTCGGCAATTTCTTCATTGACAAACCGGACTGCGTTGCGCACACCCTTGCCAGCGTAACGTTCCATATCTCCATCGCGCAATTCGAGCGCCTCATGCACCCCTGTCGATGCACCGGATGGGACCAACGCCCTGCCCCAACTTCCATCGTATAGAACAACTTCGACTTCGACAGTTGGGTTGCCACGCGAATCGAGTACCTCAAGAGCATGGATGGCTTCGATCAGTGTCTGCATGGAAAAATGGCTCCTTTCGTGTATAGACGCCTAATTATAAACCCTCATAAATATGGACATAACTGCTGGGTGCAGTAAGCCGGTCATCTGAAACTGATGGTGCATGTTAGAATCCAACTCATGGCCCACGAATATGCCTATTTTGATCATTCTGCAACCACACCAGTCGATGAGCGAGTACTGGCAGCGATGCTCCCTTACTTCAGCGATCGTTTTGGTAATCCATCCTCTGTCCACACACAGGGCCAGGCCGGTGATACAGGCCTCTCCTCCGCTCGCAATCTAACAGCACGCATTCTAAGATGTGACCCCAACCAGATTACATTCACAAGCGGCGCGTCTGAGAGCAACAACCTAGCCCTGGTCGGCACCGCATTTGCCCGCAGGGAGGAGACTGGCGTAAACGTATTGATCAGCTCGCCTGTTGAGCACCCTTCCGTCCTCAATACGCTCAAATGGCTTGAATCTGCCCACGGGTTCCAAGTCCAGAACTCTCCTGTCGACATCTACGGGAGGGTTATTGTCGAGGATCTCGAACCAATGCTCACAGATAAGGTGGCGCTCGTTTCGGTCATTTATGCCAACAACGAAGTTGGTACGATAAATCCGGTGGGCCTGATCAGTAAACTTTGCAATGAGCGTGGCATCCCGCTCCACACCGATGCAACCCAAGCTCCTGCTTACTTGCCAGTGGACCTGCAGTTTCTCCCTGTTGACATGCTTACGCTTGGGGCGCATAAGTTCTATGGGCCAAAAGGAGTTGGGGTGCTGGTCCATCCAGACCCATCACCCTTCAAACGCCTGCTCCACGGGGGAAGACAGGAGAGTGGGCTCAGGCCAGGAACCGAAAATGTAGCGCTCATTGTGGGTCTGGCAAAGGCCTTGGAACTTTCCGTACAACTTCGGGAGGAAACATCACACAAGACAACCACCCAGAGAGACCGAATCATTCAAGCCGTGCTTGAAGGGATCGATGGTGTTAGGCTCACCGGTCATCCACACGAGCGGATGCCGCATCACGCATCTTTTGTCTTCGAGAACCTGGAGAGCAATACCCTCCTAACCGCACTCGATCTTGAAGGATTTGCTTGCTCTGCGGGTTCGGCGTGTAAGGTTGGAAACCCACAGCCCTCTGCCATCCTGCTCGCGATGGGGTATGAAGAATCCTGGGCCCTAGGATCGCTTCGTGTATCACTGGGTCGCGAAACCCAGGATGAAGCTGTGGACCGTTTCTGCGGTATATTGCCTGCCGTCGTGGAACGACTGCGATCAGCCAACCCGGTGGGAAACTCGTGACAGGGAAGCCTCGAAAGATCGCAGTTGCCATGAGCGGAGGTGTGGATAGCTCAGTCACCGCCGCACTGCTTAGCGAACAGGGCGAGGACGTATTCGGACTCATGCTCCGTTTGTGGAGTGCTGGCCCTGCCCATCTCAACCGCTGCTGTACACCTGCGGATGTCGCCCGAGCTCGTGAAATCGCCAGTCAGTTCGGGATCCCTTTCTTCGTCCTCGACGCAAAAGAACAATTCAAAAACGTTGTTGTTGATCCATTTATTATTGGCTATGCGCAAGGATTCACGCCCAACCCTTGCATTTCATGCAACCGCAGTATTCGCTTCGGATTCCTGCTTGAACACGCCCTTGCCATGGGCGCGACACACCTGGCTACGGGTCACTATGCCCGCCTGAGAAGCCTGGATACCCAGGTCCAACTTCTTCGTGGTGTTGATCCGATGAAAGATCAGTCCTACGTACTCAGCGTGTTGAATCAACAACAACTACAGCATGCGCTATTCCCGCTGGGGGAATTGACAAAATCTGAGGTGCGGGAAATCGCCGCCCGCAACCAGCTCTCAAGCGCAGATCGTCCCGATAGTCAGGATCTCTGCTTCCTCGGTGAGCAGGATTACAGGAGTTTCCTTGTAGGGCACGGTGCCGGTGGGTTACAGGAAGGACGGATCACCGATCCTGACGGCCATGACCTCGGCCAACACGCAGGGCTCGCTCGCTATACGATCGGCCAGCGAAAGGGGATCGGAATCAGCGGATCCGAGCCCCTTTACGTGCTCGAAAAGAGAACCTCGATGAATACGCTTGTGGTCGGAACACGCGAACAACTTGGGAGGTCGGATTTTTCTTTGGTAAACTTGAACTGGGTCCAGGGTTACCCTCCCGCCCCTCACCAACCGCTGCATGTGCAAGTGCGCTACAAGGCACGCGAAATCGCGTGCAACCTCTCGGCTGGCGATGGGTCAAGAACAACAGTCCATTTGCAGCAGCCATTACCGGACATCACCCCTGGCCAACAAGCCGTCTTTTATTCTAACGAGCAATGCCTTGGAGGGGGTATGATCGAGTTATGACCATCCAGGGCATCATCCTCGGCCTTGTTATTGGCGTCATCCCAGCAAGTTTTTTCCACTTTCTACGCGGCGGAAGCCTGAACAGACTGCTCCTTACCGTTGCTGCATCCTGGATCGGGATCTTCACCGGACAGCTGATCGGGGAGTGGTTGGATTGGCGTTTGCTTCGAGTTGGTGTCCTGAATCTTTTCCCTGCCCTGCTGGCATCCCTGTTGGCAATCTGGCTTTTTACAGTGTTGGCAGGTGCAGAGACTGGAACTCGAAAAAGGAACGGGCGTCGAAGACGACGATGATCAGATACACAGGCGCTATGCTATAATGACGGAACGATGACCGAACGCGATTCCCAGCTTGCTCCAGATCCTGAATTACAGTCTGAACAACAACCCCGATCTACCACCACGACGATCTGGGTGATTGTGGGCGTGATTGCCTTGCTCGCCCTGCTTACCGGCATCGTCTTTGCCATCATCGCTATGGTGCAGAATCCGATCCAGACCGAAACCATACGAGACATCGTGATCATTTTTGTCGCAGTTGAGGCCCTGCTTATAGGATTAGCACTGATCATCTTAATCTTCCAGCTTGCGAGGCTTACGGATCTGCTGCGGAACGAGATCAGGCCAATCCTGGATTCGACAAACGAGGCGCTGGGCAACCTGCGTGGCACATCTAGATTCTTGAGCGACAACCTCGTCCGGCCGGTGGTGAAGGTCAACGGTTCATTCGCCGCACTACGTCGGGTGGTAGATTTGCTCGGGTTCCGCAGAAACAAGTAACCTACTTAGGTCACTCACCAAGGAGTTAGGGACATGTCTGATCGAAATGGAGATTTTGGAGCATTTGTTTCCGGGTTCGTCATCGGAGGTCTGGTAGGGGCTGCTGTTGCACTCTTGATGGCCCCCCAGTCTGGTGAAGATACACGCATGATGATCCGCGACAAGGGGATCGAGCTCAAGGATCAGGTCGAACAAGCCGCTTCCGAGACGCGCGCAAAGGCAGAAGAACTTGCGCAGGAAGCCCGCACAAAGGCTGAGGACCTGCAAAAGCGCGGACAGGTCATCCTCGAAGAACAGAAGTCACGCATTGAGAAAGCGGTCGACTCAGGCAAACAGGCCGCAAAGAAGAAACGGGACGAGATCAGCGGCAGCTAGGGTCGTTTGGAACAACATTTATTAAAATATGCGCGGATAAACCCGCGCATATTCATTTAATTTACGGTGTAGTTCAGCCAGTCGAAATCCCCTCGAGTTCAGCTAAAGCCATGGGCAGGAATTCAATCAGGTCTCCGGCGACAACCCCCGCCTTGGTCTGATACCAGTCACCGGCAAGAACACCTGCGCGCGCATGAAGCCAGCAACCCAAGACAGCCGCGTTGAACGCTTCCATTCCCTGCCCAAGCAATCCTGCGATGGTGCCTGCAAGCACATCGCCCGTTCCGGCCTTAGCCAGGGCCGAAGTCGCGAACGGCAGCAGCGCATTTCGTCCTTCTGCCGCAGCGATAATCGTATATGCACCCTTCAATACGACCACATGCCCCCACTCGCGTGCGTATCGGACTGCAACCTGCCTGCGTTCTGCCTGGATCTGCTTAACACTCAGCCCTGTCATGATAGACATCTCGCCAGGGTGCGGCGTGAGTATGGAGCCCGCTGGCAGCCGGCCTGTCCAGCCGTCAAGCTCCACAAGCAGTTTCAATCCGTCAGCATCAACGACGCAAGGAGGCAAAGGGAAAGCTTCGTGTGAAGACCCGGTGGAGACGAACCCGATCTCGGCGCGTGATTCTGCCTCACCTGCGAAAATCCGTTCCAGGAAGGTTTTCGTCGTGCTCTCCAACCCAAAACCGGGGCCAATAAGCAGGGCCGAGGCCTGAGCCAGTTCAGGGATTAACACCGGAGCAGCCGTTTCCCCGATAACCCCAAGCTCCTCGGGGAGCAAGATCCAGGTCGCTTCAGGGAGCACACTGATCAAGCCGCTGTATATATCGCGCACGCCCGCCAGGGTGACGAGCCCTGAGCCAACCCGGTAGGCTGCGCCACCGGCCATGGCCAGTGCTCCAGGGTAATTGACAGAGCCAGCAACGATAATGACCCGGCCGAAAGTTCCCTTATGTGAGTCGTCGGACCTGGCAGGGACCAGGGGTTTTACGTATGCGAAATCTGCCAGGTCAAGATCCATTGAGCGCAGTGATTCTTGCTGCGGATCGATGCCAATGTCAGCAACTTGAAGATCACCGACATATCCTGCGCCTGGAAAGGTAAATTGACCGGTTTTTGCAGCCGCCAGAGTCACAGTCAAATCAGCATGAAGGGCTTCCTCGGCTATCTCGCCTGTGTCGCAGTTGAGGCCTGACGGGCAATCGACGGCAACGATTAATGGGAGCTTCCACAGCTTAGCCATGGTGGATTGGACCTGTACGAGAATCTTCTTCGGGGTGTCTTTCAAGGGCAGCTGGAAACCCGTCCCGAGCAGCGCGTCAATCACCAGATCAGATGTTTCAATCAGGTCCTTAAGGGATCGAAATTGAGCATCCTCTTCCGCACTGATGATCTTGCGCTCACCTTCAACAAGCCGCTTGATATTCGAATCCTCCACATCTCTAGCTCGTGAAAGATAGACGGAAACTTGCGCCCCTGCCTCCGCCAGGTGGTGGGCTGCGACCAGCCCATCCCCGCCGTTATTACCAGATCCTGCGAGAACGACGATTTTCCATTCAGCGCACTCTGGCCAGCGATCGAGGATCGCCGTGGCGATCGCTTTCCCCGCATTCGCCATCATAAGATCATACGAAAGCCCGCGGGCATCCGCCTCGCGCTCGATCGCAAGCATTTGTTCAACACTAACTACTTTCGACTGCACTCATACCTCCCTGAACTAAGGTCAGCTTAATTCTTCCAAGCCAACGCGTTTAAGCAATGTCTCTCCAGGTTGACCCGTTTCACAATCCCATTCCCTAGCAAGATAGTATGCATTGAGCATCTCTGCGAAAGGCAGTTCTAAACCAGCCGCCCCTCCGTCTTCAAGCGGCTCAAGTAGGTGTGGTGGGAGCCTATCGTCACTTGGCGTAAAACCAAGGCGAGCGTTGATCAACCTCTTTAGCGTCCACCCGCGCTCTCCAGCCAGCATCAACTCATCGACTGAATATCCCCATCCTGTGACATGGTTCAAAATCTCGCACAGGATCTCGGGCGCAACGCTAGCGAAAATGCAAGCCACCAGTGAATTTAGCACGGTAAGCCAATCCTGGTGCCGGGCGACGTTCATCGCTTTTTCAGCCCCAGCCTGCCGTTCGAAACGCTCAACGCCGATATCTTCTATCGTTTGGCCGATCTCGACCATGTAGTAGTGGCTCTGGTTATGGCAGGCGCCTCGCGGCGATGTTGCATAGCATAAGGCAACTCCAGTGCCGCCGCGCGGATCATGGTATGGTGCCTCTAACCCCTTAACCTGCACAGCCAGTTCCTCTACTCCGAATGCCTGCGCCAATGCTCGCGCCCCCCGAGCCAGGAACTCGCCAAATCCCTCACGCCTGACCATCAGGTGGATGAGCCTTTCCACCGCTTCGGTGTCTCCCCAAACCAACTTTACTCCTGTGTCCGATTCATCCAGCAGGCCTCGCTCAAACATCAGGAAGGCCAGGCCAATCGTGTTTGTGACCGAGATCGTATCCATGCCATATCGATCACATAGTTCTCCTAAGAGGCTTATCGCTGTCAGGTTTATCGACCCAAGGTTCGGTCCAAAACCGACGATGGTCTCATACTCTGGGCCTTTCATCTCTGGTCCGTCACCCAGCTTGATCTTGCGTCCGCAGGCGATGACACAACCGTGACATGTACTCACGCCAGTCAGGATCGACTCACTCATACTCGGCCCGGAGACCTGATCTGCGCCTTCGATTGTGCCGCTGGAATAGTATCGCTTGGGCATCATCCCAAAGTAATCAAACATATTGCTGGCACCGCTGGTACCAAAATCGCGCAAACCCTGCGAGACAATATCGTCTCGCAGATCCTTGTTCACCTGGCTCCGCAGAGGATTAAAGGCTCTGGGATTATAAACGGGCAGTGCTTGCTTACCGTAAACGGCAAGAGCTTTCAAGTTCTTCGAACCCATGACTGCGCCCATTCCAGTACGGCCAGCAACACGTCCATGATCGCAGAGGATTATGGCAGACGGCAGTTGGGCTTCACCCGCCGCTCCGATACAGGCCACATGTGCCGATGGTTTGCCAACCTCTTGCCGGATTTCTTCCTGAGCAGCGTACGTATCCAGCTCGCCCCATATGTGTCCCGCCGTATTGAATTCGACCATATTGTCGTGAATCCACAGGTACACTGGCTCGGATGCCCTGCCGTGAATGATAAGCGCATCGATGCCAGCAAAACGGAGCTGCGGCCCTAGATGTCCCCCGATATTCGACTCACCCCAGGCACGGGTTGCAGGGGATTTAGCACAAATCACCGCACGCCCCACAGCCGGTCCTCGCGTCCCGGTCAATGGACCGGTGACAATCGCCAGTGGGGCTTCCGGGCTCAGCGGGTCCAATTCGGGGGTCATCTGATCATAAAGAAGCCTAGCTGCTAGACTGGAACCTCCAATGAATTTCCGGTGCATTTCAGCCGGGATCGTACGTAAAGAATATGCGTGACGCTCAAGATCGACCTCGACCAAGCGCAGCGGGAAATCAGCCAAGGAGAGATCAGCCACCAGAAGTATCAGCAGGGATTAATTGAGGCGAAGGAATTACGCTTGCTCCTGCACGTGCGGGGACCTTGCTCATCGCATATTCTGCGACCGCGGTGATCGTCAGGCTTGGATTCAATCCGGGATTCGCGGGCAGTACGGATCCATCAATCACGTAGATACCCGGGTAGTTAAAAAGCTGGAAATCCAGATCGATCACAGCTTCTTCTGGAGTTCGTCCGATGGGAACCCCTCCCAGGATATGTGCAGTCATCGGGATATTAAAGGCCCCTTCAACCAGGTTCCCCATGGGTACGCCGCTGATCTTTTCCGCCATCTTCCGGGTGACATCATGGCCTATGGTAATTTCTGCCGGTACAGGCGATTCTACCTCCCTATCAGAAGTCAAGCCCATGCGAAATCCAGTCCGGACGCCCCTTCCCGGGCTTACCCTCAGGTTGTTATCCTCGGTTTGCATCACGAGCACCCCGAACGTCCGCCGGCCCCAGCTCGGCACAAAATGAGCCTGTATGAAATCGAGCGGGTGCTTCAATGTCTCCAATGCGAGAAGCAGCCAGCGTCTCAACCACGCCGATCTGCCGGCCTCGATCATAGGCGCGCCCAAAAGTCGGTAGAGAAATGATGATCCTTCCGGAAAACGAAATGGCTCGATGTGCGTGACTGCATCAGCTTGAATGACGGAGGAAATGGCGATCCCGGAGGTGTGATTCGATGCTTGCCGGCGATCTGTCACTCCCAGGAGCGCCTCGCTGTTTGTGCGAACGTTTTCACCAAGTGATTGCGAAATCTCCGGTAGGGTTCTTAGTTGATCACGACAGCGAAATAGCAGCTTTAAAGTCCCCAGGACTCCCGCCGCAACGACAACGTTCCTGGCCCGCACCTCGTCTTTACGAATTCGGAGCCAACCCGTAGAACTACGATATTGGACTTTATAGCGGGCAGAGTCCGCCCCCTCCCCGGTAACCGGTATGATCCCGACCACCTCAGCTTCAGGCTGGACTTTCACTCCCCATTTCTCGGCAAAGTACAGGTAATTCTTGGGAAGCGTATTCTTGGAATTATAGCGGCAGCCCACCATGCATCCCCCGCATAGGATACAGCCCGTTCGCTCTGGACCCTCACCCTGAAAGTATGGGTCAGGCATGGAAACACCAGCTTCGCCGAAATAGACACCGACATCTGCTGGCTGGAAGGATTCTTCCCGGTCCAGATCTCTTGCAACACTCTCCAGGACGTCATCCGCTTCGGTCAACACGGGAGGGCGCGATCGCCCAAGCATCGCTTTTGCAGTCTCGAAGTGAGGTCGTAGAAGCAGCTTCCAGTCACCCAGCCGGCGCCATGCAGGGGACTCAAACAAGGCTTCATCTGGCTCCACAAGCACATTCGCGAACCCCAGGCTGCCTCCTCCAACACCACTCCAGTGCATAACCAGCACATCCGGTAGCAGACTCATCTGCAGAAATCCAAAAAGACGGAGAGCAGGCAGCCAAAGATAATTGCGTAGATCCCAATTGGTCTTGGGAAAATCCTCATCCCGGTAGCGCCGGCCGCGTTCGAGAACCAGGACACTGTACCCCTTTTGGGCGAGGCGCATTGCCGAAACGCTTCCACCGAAACCTGATCCAATGATTACAAAATCGTAGACCTTACCCTTATTCACAAGCCGGTCCATCGTCTTCCCTCAGGGGTTCGCTGGGATCCTGCAGACATACTGGCCGCGGATCCAGATCTGCATTAATCCTCTTCGAGCCATGCCGTGTCGAAGAAGACGATCTCCGATTGGTATTCCAGCGGCGCCATCGCAAGCGTTTCAGGATCGAAACATTTCATGATCGACTCGAAATCGTTAGCTTCCCATTCGCAGTACAACTTTCCAGCCTGGGTATCCAGGAAGGAGTGAAGCCAGCGAGCATCATCCGAACCACGTCTTTGAATCCCGCGCCAGGTTTCAATCCACTCATCTTGCGAAGTTGGGTATTGTTGGATCTGGTGAACTAGCAGGAAATGCATCTTGGGTCTACCTCCTACTCAGCCTGATGGCAGCGATTCCTCGATCTCGACCAGCCGGCAGCAGCGAACAAAATCGAGAACCACCGGGATATTCCTCAACATATAAGCCATATTCCCCTGAACCTGGAGCCGTCGGGTAAGCATGGCCTGAACGGGATCGAGTTCCCCTGTGAAGATCTTAATAATGTTCGCAAATGGAGCTTTCAGCGAGAAGGCCGCCTCTGGAATCTCTTCGGATGAAGGCAGGTAAATACGCACCGAACGGCAAGCGCCATGCCATAGATCAAGATAAAGCGCCTTAGTGGCCGTATAAGTTTCGCTCGTACCATCGGCCTCGATAATGACGACCATGTCGCCTTCCCAATTCCGTGCCATCTCTTGATAACGCGCATCTTGATTCAGCAGCCCACACAAGGCGTCGAGCCATTCTTTGCTCGGGAAAGGATATGCCATCTGACCTCCCTGGTCCCCGTTTACACCGCAGATTATGCGTCATACACGAGGCCCATGTCAAAATCATAGATTGACATGCTTCGAGCCTGTCGATTACACTGGCTATCTGGTGGGTGGATTTCCCGGTTTGTATTCGTCCCCACAAATACCCAGACACCGTCAATGGAGCCTCTGGCCAGCCACCCAGCTGTATGTCGGTATAATGCTTCTTAGGTAGAAGGAAGAGTAGTATATGGAAAAACGTGAATACTTGATAACCCCTGAAGGAGCCGAAAGACTCAAGCTCGAGCTTGTTGAGTTGGTCGGTCCGAAGCGTGAAGACCTGGCAAAACGCCTCCGGCACGCGATCTCGATGGGGGATCTCAGCGAAAATGCGGACTACATCGCAGCTAAGGAGGAGCAAGCTTTCCTTGAGGGTAAGATCCAAGAGATCGAGGCCATCCTTTCGCGTGCTACTATCGTTGAAGATACAGGCGACGGCGATGTCGTCCGGATCGGGACCAGGGTCAAGGTCGAGGACTCCAGGTCGACGATGGAGACGTTCCACCTGGTCGGCATGAAGGAAGCCGACCCACGCAATGGCAAAATCTCGAACGAATCACCCATTGGGAAGGCGCTCCTGGGGTGCAAGGTTGGAGATATAGCGAGAGCTGAGACTCCGGCCGGGATCCTTGAATATAAGATCCTCGAGATCCAAACCTGATACTTTTCGAAGATGCCAAACGAGCAGGCCAATGGCCTGCTCGTTTTTTTTTATACAATCTAGTCAGCTTGCGATAGGCTCAGTTCCTAGCGACTGCCTTTAATTCAATCGTCATACGATCGAAGAAGCTCTCATCCGGGAGTGCGCCCTCGCCGTAGCTCAGATCGACCACCCGTGCTTCAACCCGCAGCGAAGCGGTTTGCAATTCGACTACCCCACCACTTTCGGCCATGATGGGATCTCCCTTGGCTGATAAACGCGAACGGGTTTCATCATCGTTGAAGGCGTATTTACTGAGAACAATTTTGGTGACGGTTTGAATATCATTCTTATCAAAGAGCCAGATCTCAAATCCGGATACCTTTTTGGGTTCTCCAACCCCCATCATCTCAGCGATGCCAACACCACACTCGCCAAGGAAATCACCAGTTGCCGGGCTCTCGATGCTGAATGAGTCGTCATACAGATCATCACCTAGCGTATAAGTGGTCCTGAAAGTGGCAAGCGCCTGCTCTTCCGGTTTCTCGAAAGGCTCTGGGTTCTCGTCGAAGGCGATTGACGGCTCGAATTCGTCATCCTCGGATTCAACCCCAAATTCATCCGGACCGGTTTCCAACCTTCGACGCAGGAAGAGGGCCAGCCCCAATAACGCCCCCAGTAGAATCGTCCCCCCGCAGACCGGTAAAATAAAGCGAGTTGCGGATCCGCCTGTCGCCGGTTCAGCCGTTGCCGCTGCTCCCGCCGGCTCCTCGCCCTCTACGGTTGGCTGCAAAGCAGGCATGGATTCAACGGCTACCAGAGCTTGGAATTTCTGCAAAGCGCTCGGGCTTATCTCAGCAGGATCCGTACCGACAAGGTCAAGGGTTTCGTCCTTGAAGGAACCGAGCTGCTCAAACCGTTTTAGGGCGAGTTCGGGATCCTGGTTCACTGCGTAGGAATCAATCGTCATCCGCAGGTAATCTACTCGTAGATCCTCACGCATATCCGCTGGTTGACCATTGATCCATTCCACGGGGCTGATGACCCAGGCATACAGCACTCCGATCACGATCCCCAGGATCAGCGCAACGATAGCGACGATTGAAATTTTTGAAGTGAATTGCTTTATAGCATCCATTACCCTTACTCCTCGGTGATCACGATGAGGTTACGGCCCAATTAATTCGAATCCGTAGGAACTCATTGAACCCGATTGTAGACCGTAGCCAGTTGTTAGGCAACGATCAAGGATGCAGGTTCTATGCCACCTCGCCTTCAGGCTGTTCAAGTCCAGCCTGGGCGAATCTCTGCTCACACTTCAAGCAAACTGCCTGATCTCTATTCTCGGCGACCAGCATGCCCCCGCAGTTTGGACAGGGTACCCGGAGTGGCCGTTTCCAGGAAGTGAACTCGCACTCAGGATAATTGGCACATCCATAGAAAACACGGCCTCGCCGCGTTCGGCGTTGCACTACTTCTCCCCCATCAAGCGGGCAGGCGACCCCGATCTTCTCCAGCCAGGGCTCTGTGTAACGACAGGTTGGAAAGTCAGAGCATCCTATGAACTTGCCAAATCTCCCATACCGAATAACCAGTGAGTGGCCAGACTCCGGGCATAGCCGATCGAGGATCTCAGGCTCGGTCTTGATCTCGGGCATCGCCTCGCGAGCTTTCTCAAGCTCAACCGAGAATGGCTTATAAAACTCGCGGACAATCTCAACCCAATCGCGTGAACCCGAGGCTACATCGTCAAGATTCGATTCCATCGCAGCCGTGAAGTTGACATCCACAATATCAGGAAAATAATCAACCAGGAGATCATTGACCGTCTCGCCAATCTCGGTGGGAATCAGCCGGCGCTTCTCTCGAACGACATAACCACGCTGGCGGAGCGTGGATATGGTTGGCGCGTATGTCGAGGGGCGACCTATCCCATATTCTTCCATCTGACGGATCAAAGATGCATCCGAAAAGCGGGGAGGCGGTTGGGTGAAGTGCTGTTCTGGGAATAGGTCATTCAATTTCACCGGGTCACCGGCCTGCAAGTCGGGAAGCTGGGACATGGCCAATGTCCGTCCATCCTCCTCGCCCGATTCACCGCCGCCGTTACCCTGGGTTTCTTCATAAACCTCGAGGAACCCAGCAAACTTCAGAACCGAGGCGGAAGCCCGGAACAGATAGCACTGATTGCCCACTTCCCCTTCGACTTCAATCCGCAGAGTGTCGTACTCTGCGGGCTTCATTTGAGATGCCACAAAGCGGCGCCAGATTAAGTCATAAAGCTTTTGCTGGTCACCCCGCAAAACGCCCTTCATACGCTCCGGAGACCGCAGGACTGAGGTCGGCCGGATCGCCTCGTGCGCTTCCTGCGCCCGCTGTGCCCTGCTTTGATACGTGTTGGGCCGAGCGGGCAAGAACTGTGGGCCGAAACGTGATCCGATTATCGCCCGAACCTCATGGATCGCCGATTCGGCGACTTGCACCGAGTCCGTACGCATATAGGTGATGAGCCCGACGGATTCATCTCCATCGAGATCTAAGCCCTCATAGAGTTGTTGGGCGAGCGCCATTGTTTTCCGAGCTGTGAAGCCGAACGCTGAAGATGCTGCTTGCTGCATGGTACTCGTTGTAAAAGGAGCAGCGGGGTTTCGGGTGCGGCTGCCACGCTTGATGGCCGACACATGATACTGGGCACTTCGTATGCCGCCCTCCAAGTTATGCACCTCAGCTTCTGATCCGATCTGAGGTTTTTCACCATTGATTCCGACGAGAAGTGCACGAAATGCTGGTGGTTTGGCTTGCTGCAGGAATTCACCATCGATGGACCAGTATTCCTGCGGCTGGAAACCCCGGATTTCTCGCTCTCGCTCGACGACTATTCGCAGCGCAACGGATTGCACCCGTCCGGCTGATAACCGGCTTTGGACCTTCTGCCAGAGCAATGGGCTCAAGTTATAGCCCACCAGGCGATCTAGGATTCGACGTGCCTGCTGGGCATCGACCAGGTGCATATCAAGGTCGCGTGGGTGCTCGAATGCATGCTTGACTGCGGGCGCGGTAATCTCGTGAAAAACAACCCGCCGTGAGTGCTCGGGTTCAATTTCAGCTGCTTCCAACAAGTGCCAGGCAATGGCCTCACCCTCTCGGTCCGGGTCGGTCGCTATGAAGATCTCCGCGGCCTTTGCTGCATCTGCCTTGAGCGACTTTACCAGGTCTCGTTTCTCATTCGGGACTCTGTACTTTGGCTTGAAGTCGTTCTCCACATCCACCGAAATCTGCGACTTAAGCAGGTCGCGAATGTGTCCCACGGAAGCCTTGACCGAATATTCCTTCCCCAGGATTCTTCCCACCGTTCGCGCTTTGGCGGGCGACTCGACGATCACCAGCTTGCCTTTGCGACGAACAGGGTTCTTCGTTTTCCGTTTCGCCTGAGCAGGAGGCGCTTCCAACCCCTCATGCACCGACGTCCTACCCATCCGGTACAGGCCGGTACCACAAACAGAGCAGATGCCACGCGTCGCCGGTGTTCCGCTGGAAGTAAAAGTTGCTTCCGGCTGGGCGATATCTCGCTTCTCCTTACACTTCACGCAATAAGCTTCCACCCACAACTCCCTAGAGGTAACGATCCAAACCCGACCGCTTCAACTTCTCCACAATTTCCTTGACCTCACCTGCCTGATCGCGGCTGCATAATAAGAGCACGTCACCCGTATCGACCAGGATCAAGTTCTCCACCCCATGGACGACAAGCAGCTTTTCCTCCCGGTTTTTAGGTTCGTACAGCACGAAAACACCGTGTGCATCCGAGAGAAATGTGCTTTCGGCCTGGATTACATTTCCATCCTGATCCGGACCAGACAACCGCTGCAGCCGACTCCAATCCCCTACATCATCCCAACCAATATCTTGCGCGGCGAACATGACAATTCGTTCCGCACCTTCCATAATGCCGTAGTCTATGCTGGTTGTTTCCAGACCTGACCAAACACGCTCGATGACGCTTTGCTCGTCATCAGTATCCAATGCGGCGTCGATCTCCATAAGGCCCGAGTATAACCCTGGCATCTGGCGCTCCATCTCCCCTAGAACAGTGCCGACGCTCCAGACAAACATCCCAGAATTCCAGGCATACTTACCGCTGTTCACATACGCTTCTGCCAGCTCCGGTCCGGGCTTTTCTGTAAAGGCGGACACGTAGAAGGATTCCAAGCCCGCAAACAGACCAGCAGGTGATCCTCGCTCGATGTAACCATAGCTGGGATCGGATGATACCGGATCGATCCCAAGCGTAACAAGATTCCCATCGCACGCGGCCTCATAGGCCGACAGTAATAGTGCCTGAAAGCGATTTACGTCCTGGATGACATGATCAGCCGTAAGGCAAGCCATTACGCTTTCAGGATCGCGTTTTCTCAGGCGCAGAGCTGCAAGGCCGATCGCGGCAGCGTTTCCACGTGGCTCTGGTTCAAGAAAGTAGTTATCCCTTGGTAACTGAGGAGCCTGGCCCTTGAGCAGGCTTTCAAGGCCAGGTGGGCAGAGCACAATGATTTTCTCTGGGGGGAACAATGGTCCCAGCCTGCCCACTGACATCTGGAACAGGCTGACGCCCCCGAAGAGCTCCAGGACCTGCTTGGGACAGTCGCTGCGTGATAGAGGCCACAGCCTTGTGCCACCCCCCCCAGCCATGATTGCTGCATAATACGGTGCGTTCATTCTTCTCAGTCTACCCTATAGTGTGCGGTTGGTTCCGCGATCCGGATAAAATGCATGCCACCCGTTCTCCGCACCCGCCCTTTAAGCTCGAGCATCGTCAGCGCCGCGTTCACCTGCTGCGAAGGAAGGCCGACCCTGGCTCGAAGCTCATCTACGTGGACCGGCTCACGTCCCAGATGTTCAAGTATCGAGGCCTCATCTGGGGCTGCAGGCAGTTCAGAGTGAGCTGCCTGTTCATGCGTAACCTGCTCTAGGTTCAAGATCTCAAGGACCTCGGCTGGATCGAGAAGCGGATGCGCTCCAGACTGAATCAAGCGGTTGGTCCCCTTGCTTGCATGCTGGTAGATTCCACCCGGGATGGTAAAAACATCGCGCCCTTGTTCAGCAGCGAAATCTGCAGTGATCAACGCCCCGCTGGTCTCACCCGCTTCCACAACAATCACGCCCAGGGCTAGACCACTTATCAGTCTGTTGCGGGGAGGAAAATTCCGTCCCTCCGGCTCTGTCCCGAGAGGATAATCAGAAATAATCGCGCCCCTGGTGCTAATATCCTGGGCGAGCGCTCGGTGCTCCGGTGGGTAAATCCTGTCCAGCCCAGATCCAAGGACTCCAACTGTTCTACCACCAGCATCCAGCGCTGCCGAATGCGCTTCAGCATCGATGCCCCGGGCGAGTCCGGAGATAATCGGTACCCCCCGGGAGGCGAGGAAACCCGCCATCTCGCGCGTGTCGCTTCTGCCGTACTTCGTCGGGCGTCGAGTACCGACAATGGATACGGCAAACCTATCGGACTCGATCAACTCACCCCAGATGTACAGAACTGGAGGTGGCCCGTGAATCTCACGCAGCCGCTCCGGGTATTGATCGTCAAGGATCGTGACCACCTTGAACCCAGGCTGGTAGATCCTTTGTAACTCGGCATCAAGATCGGAGTGCTCCCTTGCATCGAGAACCGCATCCACCAATAAAGTATGCAGTCCATATTCCTTAAGTTCGGCCGGGGAGGCCTCCCATGCTGTCGCAAGATCTCCAAAGGCCTCAATTAATTTGGCAATCCGGGCCGCCCCTATACCCTGAACGCGGTGAAATCCTACCCAGTACCGCAGGTGATCACTCATGTCCCCCTCCTTGCGTTTCCCTGACTATCCACTATGGAAAGCCGGCTGAGAATACCATAGCGCTTTCGCGGGTGTCAAGCGGCGACGTGCTCAGGCGAGTTTGTGTAGTTGAATGGTACAATGCCGTCCTAATTTACTGATAACTCAACTTACACATGCAAATCGCACGCAAATGTGTCTGTATTTCCCACCACTTGGATTCTCTCATACCTGGTACCTCGAGCTTTTCCTGGACGGTCAATGAAACAATTCGAAATGCAGGATATCCTTGTCCCAAACCGTTTGACCGGCCTGTGGCGTCTGATGCAAGGATACCGCTTGATATATCTCATCGCCACAATCAGCCTAGGGATCAGCGCACTTTCCCGAACAGGGACTTACCTTTTACTTCGTCGGGTGATCGACGAGGTTCTCGTCCAATCGCCATCCTCAATAACGCTACTGACCTATGGGGCAGCATTTGTCGGACTGGCCATCGCCACCGGGGGTTTCACGTTTCTTAGCGGTGCACTAGCCGCCAAAACCGCTGAAGGGTTGGCGAAGCGTCTTCGCGATTACCTGTTCGATCACATCCAATACTTGCGCTTCAGCTATCATGACAGCACACCAACCGGGGAACTGATCGAGCGCTGCACATCGGATGTTGATGCTCTGCGTGGATTCTTCGCGGATCAAGTCATTGGTGCGGGTCGGATCCTGGTCCTTTTCAGCGTAAACCTGACCGCAATCATCAGCATCTCTCCTGTGCTTGCCTTCCGGTCGACCTTGATCATCCCACTGCTGGTCGGCATCTCATTCGCATTTTTCCGACGCATTTCGGATGTTTACGAGGCATATCAGGAACAAGAGGCCGTGCTTTCAACCGCACTCCAGGAAAACCTCTCAGCGGTCAGAGTCGTAAAGGCGTTCGCACGACAGTCCTTTGAGCGCGATAAATTTGAGCGTGAAAATTGGGAGAAATTTGTGCGTGGCCGGCGGTTGATGATCATGCACTCACTGTTCTGGCCAACATCAGACTTGCTATCAGGGCTGCAAATGATCGCCGGGTTGTATATGGCCGCCCTCATGGCGATCCAGGGATCCTTGAGCGTTGGTTCCTATGTTGCCTATGCTGGCATGCTGCTCTGGATCATCTGGCCCATGCGCAACCTGGGCCGTTTAATCGTCCAGATGTCAAGCGGGATCGTCTCGTTTGGACGGGTGAAAGATATCATCCAGGTCCATCGAGAGGATATGGCCTCCGGCCTTCATCCAGAGTTAAAGACCTTACGCGGGGAGTTATGTTTCTCGGAGGTCGGGTTTGCCTATGAAAACGGAGTGGAGATCCTGCATGAGATCACGCTCGAGTGCCAGCCCGGAAAATCTATTGCCCTTCTCGGTACGACAGGTTCTGGCAAGACCACGCTCGTTAATCTCCTGCCTCGTTTCTACGAATACACCTCGGGAAGCATAACGCTGGACGGAGTCGAGCTTAGGCAGTACTCCAAACATTTCCTGCGTAAAGCGATCGGCACGGTCGAGCAAGAGCCTTTTCTATTCTCCCGTAGCATCCGTGACAATATCACACTCGGCGTGGCGCGTGCGGTAGACGAAGCAGAAATCATTGCGGCCGCACAGGCGGCTGCAATCCACGCCGATATCCTGTCTTTTCCCCAGGGCTATGACACGCTTGTAGGAGAACGAGGGGTAACACTTTCTGGTGGCCAGAAACAGCGGGTGGCCATCGCCCGGACCCTCTTGAAGGATCCATGCATCTTGATCCTCGACGATTCGACCTCCTCCGTCGATACGCTAACCGAGCTCGAGATCCGGTTCGCGCTCCAGGAATTAATGAAAGGGCGCACGACTTTCATCATCGCCCATCGAATTCAAAGTGTGATGAACGCCGACCAGATCATCGTTTTGGAATATGGCCGGATCGTACAGCGCGGCTCCCACGATACTTTGATCCAACAGGAAGGGACCTATCGACAGGTCCATAAAATACAGACCCAGATCGAGTTCGCACTCGAGCAGGAGCTATCCGATGTCGGTCGGTGAATTCCAGGAGGAGGAATTCGCAACACAGTTTAACGGCCAGACTGTACTTCGCATCCTCGGCCTGACCCGGCCCCACTGGAAGATGGTTGCCGGGTTCCTGATTACTATCGCGTTTGTATCCTCGATGGATGGGTATTTCATGTTCCTGGGCAAACGGATCACAGATGAAGCGATCCTGGCCCGAGACCAGCAGATGCTCATTCGTCTCATCATACAGTACGCACTGCTGACGCTCCTGCAGGTATCGTGTGTTTTCGGGTTTATCTACATGGCCGGGATCCTTGGTCAACGGGTCCAGTACGATCTGAGGAAAAAAACCTTCAACCATCTTCAGGAACTATCGCTCTCCTATTTTGATCGCACGCCGGTGGGTTGGATCATGTCCAGAGTGACATCCGATTCCGAGCGCATCGCGCAGCTTGTTACGTGGGGGTTGCTGGACACCACCTGGGGCATTCTCAACATCCTTACAGCCGTGTACTTTATGCTGGTTATCAACTGGCGTCTGGCGCTCATGGTCCTGACGTTAATCCCGGTCATGCTGTTTGTGGCTACTCAGTTTAAAAAGAAAATCCTGGTTGAGTTCCGGATCGTGAGGAAGATCAACTCGAAGATAACCGGCCTCTATAACGAACATATCGCCGGCGTGCGGGTGATCAAAGCGCTGGGACGTGAGGAACTGAGTGCGAGCGAGTTCGGCGAGCAAACGAGCGAAATGTATCGGGCCGGCTACCGCGCCGCCTGGCTCTCCGCCCTCTTCCTGCCTTCCGTACAGATCCTGAGCTCCTTCGCAGTTGGGGCTATCGTCTGGTATGGTGGCCTGCAATCCCAGATCGGGGGGATTACTATTGGCGGCATCCAGGCCTTTATCACCTACATCACCTTCATGATGTGGCCAATCCAGGATCTGGCACGCGTGTATGCTGAGATGCAACACGCAATCGCCTCTGCAGAGCGTGTGTTCTCACTGGTCGACTCGGTCCCAGATGTCATCGATCGCGAGGGCGCATACCATCCGGACAAGATTGCCGGCGATATTGAATTCAAGGACGTAGGGTTCTCCTATGACAAAGGTAAACCTGTTCTAAAGTACTTTAATCTAAAAATCAAACGTGGAGAAACAATCGCGTTGGTGGGTCCGACCGGGGGTGGGAAAAGCACGATCGTCAACCTTGTCTGTCGATTTTATGAACCAACCCATGGTCGGATTACGATCGGAGGAACGGATTACACGCAGTTCTCACTGAAATCGATCCAATCCCGCATTGGCGTGGTTCTACAGACACCACACCTGTTCTCTGGCACCATCCTCGAAAACATCCGCTACGGCAGACTGGACGCGAGCGATACCGAGGTCATCAAAGCTGCTCGATTAGCGGGAGCCGATGGATTTATCGATGAACTGGAGAAGAAATACCAAACAGAAGTCGGTGAGGGCGGTGTGCTTCTCTCCGTCGGCCAGAAACAGCTGATAAGCCTGGCACGGGCAGTGCTCGCAGATCCTGAGATCTTCATCATGGATGAGGCAACGAGTTCCGTTGATACGCTCACCGAGGCCCTCATCCAGCATGGTATGCACCTGCTGACAAGTGAGAGTACGAGTTTCATCATCGCTCACCGGCTGTCAACGATTAAAAGCGCCGATCGCATTCTAGTCATCGAAGATGGCCAGATCAGCGAGATGGGTTCCCACCGTGAGCTGCTGCAAAAACGCGGTAAATACTACCGACTCTATACGGAGCAATTCCGGCGCCAGCTCGAACAATCGCTTGACCCATACGCAAAGATTGCACAAGCTGCTGATAGCGGTATCGGATAGTGGATCCTGGTAGGAGGTAGCTTCGGTTCGTTTTACGTGGTCAGGTGCGTAAAACCAGTTTTGGGGCTCCCACTAGCCACGTTTCCCCAACCACGAATACAGATCTTATTCCTCGTCCGGCTCGAAACGCAGGGATAGTGAATTGATGCAATATCGCAGCCCGGTCGGCTCAGGACCATCCTCAAAGACGTGACCAAGATGAGCGTCGCAGCGACTGCAAGCGACTTCAACCCGCCGCATACCGAAACTGAGATCAACCTCTGTCTTGACGTTATTATCAGCTGTTGGAGCCCAATAACTGGGCCATCCGGAGCCTGAGTCGAACTTGGTATCCGATGCAAATAGCGGCTGACCGCAGCAGGCACATTCATACATTCCGGTTCCGGTATTGTGAAGCAGTGCCCCGCTAAAAGGTGGTTCAGTCCCCTTGGAGCGAGTTACCCGGAATACATCAGGATCGAGACGTTCCCGCCATTCGGCTTCACTACTTTCTACTTTATCCATGCGCATATCCTCTCCTACCTGTAACTATTCACCCTTAGATTCTACCGCAGCACATTACGAGGACCTTACGCCTGGAAAACGAAGTTACCTGAATCGTAAAAAAGCTCATCATCGACGAAAATGCGACCGCCGGAGCGCATATCGCAGATCATATCCCAGTGCAGCAGACTGTCATTCTTCGAACCACTCTCGGCATAACCCGCACCCAGCGCCATGTGAATCGTCCCGCCGATCTTTTCATCGAACAGGATATTACGCGTGAACCGGTCGACCATCCTATTGGTCCCAATAGCGAATTCGCCCAAGAAGCGCGCACCTGGATCTAGATCAATTTGGGATAGGAGATATTCCTCGTTTTTACTGGCTGTGGCCTGCTCCACACGACCTGCCTCAAATCTAAGCTCGACATTCTCGACCTCGCGCCCACCCTGCACTGCTGGATAGGTAAAGCGCACCCAACCCTCAACCGAGTCCTCAACCGGGCCGGTAAAGATCTCTCCGTCGGGAATGTTGTATTCACCTGCGCAATTGATGAATGTGCGACCTTCGATGAAAAATGCAAGCTCAATGTTCTCTCCCTCGACACGAACACGGGATTTTCCCTCCAGGTAATCAACCAAAGATTGCTGCTGGGAATAGATTTCTTGCCAGGCGCTCACCGGATCAGCCTGATCGGCAAAGTCAGTCCGGTATACGAAATCTTCAAATTCGACAAGGCTCATTTCTGCATCCTGCGCAAAAGCGGCAGTGGGGTAAAGGGTATAAACCCAACGCAGATTCTTTCCTTTTGACCGATCTCTAAAAATAGCGGAAATTGGAGCGTTCGCCTGGCGCCGGCGGCTGATTCTTTTTGGATCGATCGACGAGAGGTGACGTGTATTCTCGTCGGAGTCAATCCGGATCCACACATCGGCGGTTTCCATCCCTAGCTTCATGAAGGGGTCGATCTCCTCCAATTGGGATTCGTTGGCATGCTTATAGAACAGATACTCTTGATCAGGGAGACCAGGTCTTCCATACGGATCGCGGATGAAAGTGTACGGATGCGCACCGCGTTCGAGGCAAATCTTGTAGGTTTCCAGAATCAGCGGGGAAGCCGCTGATCGGCCGAAAATCAGTACGCGCTCTCCGGGTTTAACCCGCGTTGAGTGATCCACGAGCACCTGGGCCAGCTTATTAGTCCGCGTGTCGGTCATTCATACACCTCCTGGGGTTTATGCTATAGAGGAGCACAGCTGCACTTGAGATTACGCTGGTTCGATGCTAGCTGTGCAAGACGGGCTATGCTGATTGTGTAATAGCGAACCGCCCTGCATAACAGGGCGGCTGGCGGGGATGACGGGATTCGAACCCGCGGTCTCTGCCTTGACAGGGCAGCGTGTTTGGCCACTACACCACACCCCCGAGAATGGGTCGAGTCTAACACAGTCCAAGTAACGGGGTCAAGATTCAGCCCCAACAAAGGTGGAAAAATGGATCAAGTTGAAGGCCACCCCATCGTGACGTATAATCTCCCTTCAACATGGAGGCTAGATGAGTAAGACACGATCCAGCAAGCGTGATCAGGAAACCCGCAGCAGCGCTGCCCTGCGCCAATCCTTCCTGGACTTCTTCAAGGCGCGGGGACATACGATCGTGCCCTCAATGTCCCTGGTGCCGGGCGGCGATCAAACCTTGCTGTTTACCAACTCCGGCATGGTCCAGTTCAAGGATGTTTTCCTTGGTACTGGATCACGCCCATACACCCGCGTAGCCGATTCACAGAAATGCATGCGCGTCGCCGGTAAGCATAACGACCTCGATGATGTCGGGCGTGATGACATCCATCACACCTTCTTCGAGATGCTCGGGAACTGGTCCTTCGGAGATTACTATAAGGAGGAAGCGATCGGCTGGGCGTGGGAACTCTTGACAGGTGTCTGGGACCTTCCGAAGGACAAGCTCTGGGCGACTTGCTTCGAAGATGAACAGGGCCAGATTCCACGCGACGATGAAGCTGCCGAGATATGGCTGAAACAACCGGGGTTCCTGCCCGAGCACTTGCTGTTCTTCGGTCGCAAGGATAATTTCTGGGAGATGGCCGATACCGGACCATGTGGTCCAGACAGTGAGATCCATCTCGACCGGGGGCCAGAATTCTGCGACAAGAACGACATCCCGGGTCACGTTTGCCAGGTCAACGGAGACTGCCAGCGCTACCTTGAACTCTGGAACCTGGTATTCATCCAGTACAACCGCAGCAGCCCGACCGACCTTCAACCCCTCCCGGCAAAGCATGTTGATACCGGGCTTGGCTTCGACCGCCTCGTCTCCGTTCTGCAGGATGTCCCCTCGAACTACCGCACCGATCTCTTCATGCCGATGATCAAACGCGTCCAGGAGCTGGCAGGACACAGTGATGAGGAACGGGAAACCCAGATTACACCCTACCGGGTAATCGCCGATCATGCCCGGGCGGCGGCCTTCCTGATCGCGGACGGTGTCGTGCCGGGCAACATCGGCCGCAATTACGTTTCACGCATGATCATTCGCCGCGCGAGTCGTTTCGGGGGGATGATCGGCTTGAATGAGCCCTTCCTGGCTGACGTAGCCCTTACCGTGATCGAAGAATACGGGGATGCATATCCAGAACTCAAGCGCAACTCAAACGCAATCACCGAGACCCTGACCGAGGAGGAGGATCGATTCCACCGTACAATTGACACTGGCATTTCGCATTTGAATGACCTGATGGAACGTGTACACAGCGAGAATGGATCAACTCTTCCGGGCGAGGCGACATTCGAACTCTATGCCACATTTGGCCTTCCGCTTGAAATCACGCGCGATATCGCCCGCGAAAACGGATTGGAGGTCGACGAAGCAGGTTTTCTTGGTTCGATGGAGGAGCACCGGTTGGCCTCCAGCGTAGGTGATTCCTTGAAAGGTCTGACCGAGGAAACCGTTGAGGTTTACCAGGATCTGCTCTCTTCCTTGAAGACGGAGGGTAAGCTGCCGCTGGATGGGGTTCAATACGATCCTTATGGAGCCGATGCGGCAGAGGGGACGGTCCTTGCACTTATACGCGAGGGGAAGCTTGTAAATCAGGCTGACGCCGGCGAACGAGTGGGCGTCGTATTACCCAGCACGCCCTTCTACGTTGAATCCGGAGGGCAAGTCTCCGATACAGGTGATATCCGTTCAGCGAATGGTGATTCCTGGGCAATTGAGATCAACGATACACAACAACCTGTTTCCGGACTTGTCGTTCATTTTGGGAAGATCACCTCCGGTAGTGTCCGGGTTGGTGAAAGCGCACTGGCCGCGATCAATTCCGCGCGGCGCTTTGATATCATGCGCAACCACACCGCCACCCACCTGCTCCACGCCGCCCTGCGAACCGTGCTTGGGGACCATGTCCGACAGGCGGGCTCGCTCGTAGCTCCCGACCGGTTGCGTTTTGACTTCACTCATTCACATGCCATGAGCGAAGATGAAATCACACGCGTCGAGGCCTGGGTCAATGAAGCCATTCTGGCAAACTTCAAGCTGACCATTGTGCATAAGCCCCTGAAAGCAGCAGTTTCAGAAGGGGCGATGGCGCTTTTTGGAGAGACCTACGGAGAGACAGTCAGGACCATCAGCATCGGAAACGAAGATCGAATTTCGTATGAGCTCTGTGGTGGGACACACGTTGAAGAGACGGGGGTAATCGGACCGTTCCTGATCGTAAGCGAAGGCAGCGTTGCCGCTGGAATCCGGCGTATCGAAGCACTCACCGGTCGAGCTGCGCTCTCGACTATCCACGACCGACTTTCGTCACTTGAAATGATTGCGAGGCAGCTTGGCATCGCACCGCTTGATATCCCCGGACGCGTCGAGCAGCTGCTGGCGGAACGGGATTCGCTTACACGTGAATTGACCAGGAACCGGAAGGATGAAACGCTGAAAACGTTCGAGCAGCTTGAGCCACGCGAAGTCGTGGGGGTTCAATTCCTGACCGGCATCCTTCCCGACGCCGATGCCGAATTGCTGCGCGAGCTTGCCGATCGCTTCCGGAACACGCATGAAGAGAGTGCCATCGTCCTGGCATCTGTCCAGGATGGCAAGCCTCTGATTATCGCCGCTTTGAGCGAGAAAATGGTCCAGCGCGGCCTTCATGCTGGTGAGCTCGTCAAGCACATTGCTCAACCTATCGGAGGGAGCGGAGGCGGGAAACCGAACCTGGCCCAGGCGGGAGGCAAGAACGCTGAAGCACTCCCGCAGGCATTGGATCTGGTTGAAAGCTGGCTGCAGGACCGGCTAGGATGATCACGCCTGACCTTGACCGGGCGTATCCGTGAAGACTCAAATTATCCAACTTGACCCAGAGGACGATCACCACTCAGCGCGGGAAAAATTACGCTGGGCGAAAGCCCCGCGTATCGTACTTATTTGGCCCGGTCGCGGCCGTACCCTCTTCCACAAGTTGGATCTTGTACTACTGCAACGACAGTCGCAGCAGCTCGGCGTTCAGCTTGGACTGATCACCTACGATCCGCAGGTCACCGAAATCGCCGCCGACCTTGGGATACCGGTATTCGAGAGCATCGAAGCAATCGATCAACAGCCATGGACTCGCCCGGCCCGTGCGCCGAGACGGGTCGAGAAGAGCATCAACCGCAAGGAGCAGCTAGATCTTTTCACACAAGCACGACCGAGCCGCGAGGCCGGAATACTCCCAGATTGGTTGCGCATAGTGCTTTTTGGGTCAACTGCGATCTTACTGCTTACCGTCATCGTGGCCAGCCTGCCCTCAGCTCGAATTACGCTTAATCCCCCGGTCACTGTCCGTACGAATAAGGTCCAGATTACGCTGGACAGTAATACGGCTGAGGCCCAGAGCGATGTTCTTCCCGCACAACCTACTGTAGTTGAGGTCAGCGCTACTCTACGAGTGCCCACAAGTGGAGCAGCTTCTGCTCCGAATGCCCGGGCATCAGGTGAAGTGCAGTTGACGAATTTGTCTAATGAAGTTGTCACCCTTCCCTCTGGCGCCCGACTACGCGCCCTCGATCGTGCTGATTTGACGTTCGAGACGACCACATCGGCGGTGATACCGTTCGGAGAGATGATCACTGTTCCCATTCTGGCCCTGGATGCCGGGCTATCAGGAAACATCGAAGCAGGAATGACATGGGCACTTGAGGGCGAGCTCGGTCTGGTGATTGAAGTTCAGAACCCGGATCCGACATCAGGTGGTTCATTGGCTACACGCATGGCTGTCTCGGCCTCTGATCAGGCAGCCGCGCTCAGGGCGATCCAGGATGCGTTGCTGGATTCGGCTAAGGATGAAATTGAACGCTCACTAGCACCTGATCAGATGCTTGTGCCAGGCAGCCTGCTCATTCTACGGACTGTCGCCTCCTCCCAGGATCATACCGCTGGCGAGATCGCGGACAGCCTCGAAGTTGCAAGGACACTCGAAGTGGAAGGCCTGGTCATCGACGACGCCACACTTCATCGAACGCTTGAAGATTTGTTTACGAAGGACCTGAGACCCGGGGCAGCCTTGCGGCCGACCAGCCTCTCAATTCTCAAGCTCACACCCTCAGGACCACGCCAGACGAACTCGCTGCAGCTTTCCGTTGAGTTCCAGGCCAGCTCATATGACGAGCTTGATCGAGCTGCTCTCGCAAAACGGTTGCGCGGAATCTCACGTGATGAGACCGACCTGGTGGTCCAAAAGTATGAGCCCGGGTTCTCCGTCCTGGAGATACAAACCCGGCCAGCCTGGCTGCCCATCTTGCCCATATTCGAATTCCAGATCGAGATCACGCTTCCCTGGGAAGTTGTGCGATGACCCGCATCCTTGGGGTAGATCCAGGTGATGTACGCATTGGTTTGGCGATCAGCGACCCGACTCAGATGATTGCCCGTCCCCTGGATGTCGTCATCCACCGCTCCCGCCCAGATGATGTCCATGCCATCCTGAAGATCGCCGAGGCGGAGCAAGCGGCTGAAATCGTTGTTGGCATACCTTACGGCCTGGAACCTCAACCAGGGCACCAGGCCCGAAAAGCGCTGCGGCTCGTTGAAGCGCTCAAGGCCGCCTCCGAACTCATCATCCACACCTGGGATGAAAGTGGATCAAGCCAAGCTGCTGCCTCGTTGGACAGCAAGAGGCCGATCGACGCCCGAGCGGCAGCCGTTATATTGCAGGAATTCCTTGATGCCAAAAATCCTTAGAAGTTGTTTGACGATTGCTTTCCTGGTTATCCTTGGCAGCGCCATCTGCGTCGGAGTATGGGCAGGCGGCATCTATATCTTCGGCCTGCCTGGCGCAACGGAGGCTCTCGGTGAGCCAGCACCCGACCTGAACAGGATGCAGGAAATTAGCCTTGGATTGTATCTGCTCATCCGTCAGGGTGACCTTGCAGCCCAGGCTGGAGACCCCGCAGTTGAACTGGATCTCACGGTTGAGCCAGGGCAGACTGCCGGGCATGTTATCGATGCGCTTTCGCAGGCAGGCGTCGTCCACAATCCAGAACTGCTCCGTCTATACCTGCGCTACCGGGGTTTCGACCGGGGCATCGAAGCCGGCCGCTACAGGCTCAGCGGCAGCATGACCATCTTCGAACTGGCTTCGTCGCTGCAATCCGCCAGTGCGGAGTCACATATGATTACCATCCCTGAAGGTTGGCGCCGGGAACAGATTGCTTCCTACCTTGCTTCAGAGATATCCGGATTCAGCGAGTCGGCCTTCCTAGATGTGACTGCCTCCACACCGAAGGGTTATAGTTTCACAGGCGACACACCAGAAACGACCAGCCTGGAAGGGTTCCTGTTCCCCGAAACCTACAATGTAGATCCTTCGGGCACAGTCGAGGACTTGATCGCCAGGATGCTCAATACATTCGACGCACGCGTGACTGATGAGCTTCGAGAGGCTTTCCACAATCAGGGCCTGTCCCTTTACGACTCCGTAATCCTGGCTTCCATCGTTGAGCGTGAAGCGATCGTGGCCGAGGAACGCCCGCATATCGCGGCCGTATTCCTGAATCGGCTGGCGAACGGAATGTCACTCGACGCTGATCCCACCGTCCAGTATTCACTGGGTAAACAAACAGATGGTAGCTGGTGGAAAGCGGGTCTAACACTTGATGACCTCGCCTTTGAATCACCCTACAACACATACCTTGTCACGGGGCTTCCTCCCGGCCCGATCGCCAATCCTGGCCTGGCTGCGCTCGAAGCAGTTGCCTTCCCCGATGCAAGCGGCGACCTGTACTTCCGAGCGCTCTGTGACGGCTCGGGCCGGCATGCCTTTGCTGAAACCTTTGAAGGACATCTCCAGAACGCCTGCCCCTAGCCTTGTGAAGGGAGGGTTGCGATGAGTGCCAGATCAGATAACCCCCAAAAATCCTCGCCGCTTCAAATCCGATCATATGGGGCATGGGGCTCACCAATCGATGCCGAGCTTGTCGCATCCACCGGGATGGGACCTGGGGCTCTCCCGCGTGAGATTAAAAGCTCAAAAGATTCTGTCTCCTGGATCGAATTCGTGCCTGGCGATCCACCACGCTACTCGATCATGACACGATCCAATCATGACGAAATCAAGCAGGTGACACCGTCTGAATTTAGCGCCCGTTCGCGTGTCCACGAATACGGGGGCGGCGCATATGATGTGCTGGATGACACCATCAGCTTTGTCAATGACAGCGATCAGCGCATCTACCTCCTGCGAGATGGCGAATTGCCCCTTCCTATTACGCCCGCCACAACGGATTGCAGTGTCCGCTTTGCTGACCTCACCTTCTCGCCAGATGGAACCTGGCTGGCCGCTGTAGAAGAGGTGCATGGGGCAGGAACCGACATCCTAAACCAACTCATCTTAATGTCCGTGGAAGGTGAAAACGATCTGCGCTGCCTGCAGACGGGCGAAGATTTCTACTCGACCCCACGCTTCCGGCCAGATGGAAACAAGCTCGCATGGCTATCCTGGAACCATCCCAACATGCCCTGGGATGCCACAAGGTTGTGGTGTGCAGATTTCAGTGATGGTGAATTGGGTCTTCCCATCCTTATCGCTGGCGGTCCTGACGAATCAATCTACCAGCCTTGCTGGAGCCCGGATGGATATCTATATTTCGTATCGGATCGCAGTGGCTGGTGGAATATTTATCGCGTGGTTGAAGCCGGGGTAGAACCGGTTCTGCCGATGGAGGCTGAATTCGGTCAACCCTCCTGGCTCTTCGGCTTTAGCAACTATGCGTTCTTATCCAACGGTGATATTGTTGCTGTTTTCAAGGAAAAAGGGATCCCGACCCTTGGAAGAATTACTGTTCAAGATAGGGCTCTCGAGCGCTTCCAAACTCCGTATACGGCTTTCGAACTGCCCAGCATCGCTGCGGATACACAGGACCACGTCTGGTTTCTGGCTGGAACACCATTCCACCCTCCCGGGTTAATCCTGCTCGACCCAAACACCGGAGTGACAGAACAAATCCACCAGAGCTCCAATCTCACTATCCTGGACGGCTATGCGGCATTGCCCAGGCAGGTCGAATTCGACTCCACTGACGGCAGGTCCGCATACGGGTACTTCTACTCTCCTACGAATCCTCGTTTCCAGGGGCCCGATCATGAACGACCTCCTCTCATCGTAACAGCGCACGGCGGTCCGATCTCCTGTGCCCGGCCTTACCTCGATCCTGAGATCCTCTTCTGGACCTCGCGTGGGTTCGCGTTCTTCGATGTGGACTACGCCGGAAGCACGGGTTATGGGACAGCCTACCGCCGTTCACTTGATGGCCAGTGGGGGGTTGCCGACATTGAAGACTGCGTTAACGGCGCCCGCTACCTTGCAGATCGTGGCCTGGTGGATGGCGACAGGTTGCTCATTAGAGGAAGCAGCGCTGGAGGGTACGTCGTCCTCGCTGCCCTCACCTTCCACGATATCTTCCGGGCCGGTGCAAGCTACTACGGGATCGGGGACTTGATCTCGCTTGCTGCTCATATCCACAAATTCGAAGCGCGGACCATGGATCGCCTTGTAGGACCACTGCCCGAAGCCTCTGAACGCTATCGTGAGCGGTCACCACTCTGGAATCTGGACCGTTTGAACAAGCCCGTCATACTTTTCCAGGGATTGGCTGACAAAGTGGTTCCACCCACCCAATCTGATGAAATCGCAGCTGTACTCAAAGAGAAAAAACTGCCCTACGCATATCTCAGGTTTGAGGGAGAAGGACATGGGTTCCGGAAAACAGAGACTGTTATTAACGCTCTGGAAGCCGAGCTAGAGTTTTATCTGCGCGTGTTGGATATTAAAATCCCAGCATCTTCAAATAAACTGCTCATCCACAACCTATAAACACGAGAACTAAAGCTATATTAGGAACGACCTGCGAGACATCTGGGGATCGGGATTATTCAATCGTCTCATAAAAAAGCGGCAGCGGCTCGACATCCTCGGGTATGATCGAAATCGCATTTCCCAGGCGAGTTAGAGCACTCTCTGCGGAGGCTTCGCTTTGCGCGTGAACCATCGCCAGGAGTTCACCCCGGTCCACTTGATCGCCCACCTTGCATGACACAACCAGGCCAACGCTGTGATCCACCGCATCACCCTTGCGCGTTCTGCCGGCTCCAAGTTCCATGGCCGTCAAGCCAATTTCACGCGCATGAACCCGGGAAATAAAACCGATTTCCTGAGCGAGATACTCACGCTTGATCGGTGCGGAGGGCAGTAGATCCAAATTCTCGATCATCGTGACGTCACCACCCTGAGCTTTGACCAGGGCGATGAATTTCTCATATCCCCCGCCCTGCTCGAGCGTGGCCTCAACCGTAGTGCGCGCATCAGTGAGCGAGTTAGCCTTTCGGGCGAGGTGCACCATGTGAGCTGCAACCACCAGGCAGTGCTCAATGAAGTCAGGTGGCCCCTGTCCCAGCAGTGTCTCAACCGCCTCCTTCACCTCGAGTGCGTTGCCGACCGCGTATCCCAATGGCTGATTCATGTCTGAGATCAAGGCTACAACCTTTCTCTTGGCATGAACGCCGATATCGACCATCATCCTCGCCAGCGCGCGTGCATCCTCCACCGTCTTCATGAATGCACCGACACCCGTCTTTACGTCCAGCACAATCGCATTCGCACCCCCGGCGATCTTCTTGCTCATCACAGATGAAGCGATCAGCGCAATTGAAGGTACCGTCCCAGAGACGTCTCGGAGTGCGTACAGCAACCCATCTGCGGGTGCGAGCGCAGCCGTCTGGCCGGCCAAGACAATGCCAATCTCCTTCAGCTGTGACTTGAACTCCGCCGTGGTCATGCTCACATCGAAACCCGCAATCGATTCGAGTTTATCCAGAGTTCCGCCTGTAAACCCCAAACCACGGCCGGACATCTTCCCAACCGGGACGCCACACGCAGCCACAATGGGGCTAACAACGAGGGAAGTTTTGTCGCCTACTCCACCCGTGGAATGCTTATCGACCGAGAAATCGACGACATCCGACAAATCCAGAAGGTCACCAGAATTCGCCAGCGCCAACGTGAGATCTGACGTTTCCCGGGCATTCATCCCATTCAATAAAACAGCCATCGCCCAAGCAGAAGCCTGGTAATCGGCAATCTCTCCCGACTGGAAACCTTCGATAAAGAAATCGATTTCTTCCTTTATTAGCTCCCCTTTATCCCGCTTCTTGACGATGATATCCACAGCTCGCATGGCATCCCTCCCTGCGGAATTATACATCCTGCTCGCCTTTGATCCATGCTCTCACCTGCTATAATCACCAGAATTCTCAACCCGATAGGTGTCGAATGCCTGATGAAACACTGATTCTATCCTCCGAAATCATTGTTACGATGGACGAGGAACGACGGATCCTCCGCCGAGGTGCACTAGCGATTGCAGGGGATACAATCCTTCATGTGGGTAGTAACGACGAGCTGCAGGCTGCCTACCCAGGAGCCGAGCATCTCGATCTGGGAACCCGCCTGATCATGCCCGGGCTTGTGAACGCCCATACCCATGTGCCGATGGCGCTGCTGCGGGGCCTCGCAGACGATCTACGCCTTGATGTTTGGCTTCTTGGCTACATCATGCCCGTCGAGCGTGAGTTCGTTGACGAGGATTTTTGCTACCTCGGGACCCAGCTCGCGTGTGCAGAAATGATTCGCGGAGGGATCACAAGCTTCGCCGACATGTACTACTTTGAGGATATTGTAGCCGAGGCAACCTCTTCAGCCGGCCTGCGCGGAGTATGTGGCCAGACAATTCTGAAATTCCCATCGCCCGATGCCGAATCGTATGATGATTCGCTAGCTGCGGCGAGACAATTCATCGAAAAGTGGAAGGGACATCCCTTGATCACCCCTTCCATTGCACCGCACGCACCCTATACCTGCACACCGGAAATCCTGCAGGCTTGTGCTGAGTTGGCGGTCGAGTTTGATATCCCGGTTCACATACACATCGCCGAGACCCAGTCCGAGGTAGACGATTGGCGCGCTCAATACGGAATGCCGGTTGTACCCTGGATTAAGAAACTGGGCTTGCTTGAACCCAAGGTGATCGCTGCGCATTGCGTTCATATCGATGAAGGTGAAATGCACACGCTGGAGCATGCCCACGCCGGTGTCGCACATAATCCATCCAGCAACTTAAAACTCGCCTCAGGTTTCGCACCTGTAATGGAGATGCTGGGGATCGGGTTGAACGTGGGTATCGGCACGGATGGCCCAGCTTCAAACAACGACCTGGACATGTTCGAGGAACTCCGCCTGGCTTCCTTCATCGCAAAAACCGTCACCAACGACCCCACCACGCTGCCGGCTCAAACCGTGGTCGAGATGGCAACCTGCATGGGTGCGCAAGCAATACATCTTGGGGATGTGACCGGATCACTCACGGCCGGGAAGCGGGCCGATCTCATCGCCCTGGACACCGCTGTTACACACAATTGGCCGCAATTCAACCGTGATGCAAGTGCGGTGTACTCCCGTATTGTCTACGCCACGAAGTCATCGGATGTGGCAGACGTCATGGTCAATGGCAGATGGCTCATGCGCGAAAAAGAGCTCCTGACCTTGAATGAGGCTGAAATGCTGGAGAAGGGAGCCGGATACGCTTCCCGCATCGACTCATTCCTGATCAAGCGGGAAGGATCGGTGCTTTCCAAGTTGATCGCGATCGGGGAAGCAGAACAGGAGGAGAGTTATGAGATCCAGATCAAGCTTCGTCTCTCTGAATCCCAGCCGATCTTGGAACGCCTGGGGGATGGCAACTTCGAAATTCTGCGTAAGGCGCATTACCGCGAGTACGATACTTATTTTGGTTTCCCGCCCCCCGAGCTGGCTCGCCTACGCTACCGTGAGGACGAGTTCATCGATGAACAGGGAGAGGTATTCAATCTGCGTGGGCGGCTCACCCTTACTGGCCCTGCTGCGGAACGTGAGTTTGAAAATTCTGTCCTGCTCTCGCGCTCACGCTTTATCGCTCCGGCCAATTTCAGCGTTCGTTTTTACCGTGAGTACTTCAAGCCCTCAGACGAGTTGGTGATTAACAAGGATCGCTTGCGCTGGTTGGTGCGTTTCAATCAGGTTGAATTTTTTATTAACTTGGATCAAATCCTCGTGCCTTCCCTCGATGGTTATTTCCTTGAGTTAAAGAGCCGCACATGGTCACGGAAGGATGCGGATCTCAAGGCTCAAATGATCGAGGACATCCTTGCGCAACTTCACATCGTAAAAGCTGAGCCCGTTCTTGAGGAATACCCAGAAATCGTCCACGCGCAATTGGGCTAGTAAGAGGGACTAATCAGATACACCTTTTCCTACGCTCGTCTAGACGGGATCGTCGCTCCCCTCGACAAAGCGCTTCCGCCATTCATACAATCTGGTGAGAGCATCGAGCGGCGTTAGCTCATTGATATCGAGCTTTTCCAACTCTTCCAGCAAGGGATTCGTATCGGGGAAGAGCATTAACTGCTTGCTCGGGCTAGTCCTCTGTTCGGATGGGGCTGGATCTTCGAACTTGGCCAGGATCTCACCTGCACGCTGCACCACTGCGCGAGGCATCCCGGCCAGCCCAGCAACATGGATACCGTAGGATTTATCCGCACCACCGGGCATGATCTTGTGCAGGAATACGACCTGCCCACCCTCTTCTGATACCGCAACATTGTAATTGCGCACGCCCGGAAGCACCTCGCTCAAGGCGGTCAATTCATGATAGTGAGTGGCAAACAGCGTCCTGGCTCGGAGCCTGGGATGGTTATGCAGGTACTCAACCACGGCCCAGGCGATGGCGACGCCATCGTAGGTGCTCGTGCCCCGGCCGATCTCATCCAGGATGATGAGACTGCGAGCAGTGGCATTATTCAGGATGTTCGCTGCTTCGACCATCTCGACCATGAAGGTCGATTGTCCAGCATGAATCTCATCCTGTGCACCTATCCGAGTAAAAATTCGATCAGCCAGCCCGAGTGTCGCCGATCTCGCGGGGACGAAACTGCCCATCTGCGCCATAAGGGCGATGATTGCTACCTGGCGCAGGTAGGTCGACTTTCCGCTCATGTTGGGGCCGGTGATGATCCGGATCGCCTCGCCCTCCTCAAACTCGACATCATTTGGCACAAAACGCTTATTCGTGAGCAACTGCTCAACCACCGGATGCCGGCCATCTTCGATTTGCAGCTCGGCTCCATCCAGAAGCTTTGGACGGACATAGTTATTCAAGGCAGCCACTTCTGCTAAAGTCAGGATGACATCCAGCCTGGCGATCACCCCTGCCATCCCCAAAAGCCTTGTCGCTTGTCCGGCAAGCTCGGCGCACACCTCACGGAAAACCTGGGCTTCAATCTCCCGGATTTGGTCCTCGGCCGAGAGCACTTGGGCTTCATACTCCTTCATCTCGGGAGTAATGTATCTTTCGGCATTAACCAGGGTCTGTTTGCGGATATATTCTTCCGGCACGTGGGAAGAGTTTGCTTTTGTTACCTCGATGTAGTAACCAAACACCTTATTGAAGCCGACCTTCAGGCTCTTGATTCCGGTTCGCTCTCTCTCGACTTGCTCAAGACCTGCGATCCATTCTCTTGCCAGCCGTGATGATGCACGCACTCCATCCAGCTCCGAGGAGTAACCGGCTCGGATCACACCGATGTTTGCCAGCGTAGCAGGAGGTTCGTCCTGAATGGCATTTTGAAGGAGTTCGCGTAGATCGGCACAATCCTCAGCGCCCTCCAACATGGCCGTAATCGCGACGTTATTGCTGCCCGATACAAGCTCGAGCAATGCTGGGATTTCGCCCAGCATCACGCGCAATCCAACAAGATCTACCGGACGTGCCAAGCCAGCTACAATGCGATTGGTCAGCCTTTCCAAATCACCTATGGGTTTTAAGGCCTGCCGGACCTCAGCCCGCCACAACCCTTCCTCAAAGCCGGCCTGCACCTGATCCAATCTCCGCTCGATCCGCACTCGATCGAGCAGTGGCTGACCAAGCCAATGATGCAACAGCCGCCGCCCAAGTGGGGTTACGGTCCGGTCAAGGACGCCGAGCAGTGTACCCTGCGTCCTGCCACCCCTCAGTGTTTCTGACAGTTCGAGATTCCGGCGGGTCGCAGCGTCAAGCACCATGAACTGATCGAATCCATAGCTGGAGAGGCCTGTGAGGAGCTCAAGGACAGGAGCCTGTGCATCCTTCAAGTATGCCACGAGTGCACCTGCAGCCCGGCGGGCTAGAGGGGACTCGCCTAAGCCGAAGCCAGCCAGTGTTGCAGTCCCAAAGTGGGTGTTCAACAAACCATCGGCTCGCTCGAGCTCAAACTTCCAATCGGGAATACGGCTTATGACGCCTGGTCGTAAATTGTCAGCATCGTGCGATTCGCCCACCAGGATCTCTGCCGGATTGAGCCTGGCTATTTCGTGCTGCAGGACGTCAGCGGGATCGAGACCTTCGAACTCACCGGCCGCAAATTCTCCGGTGCTTATGTCGGCGAATGCAAGCCCCAGTTTATCGTGATCTTGGTAGACCGAAAGCAGGTAATTGTTTGCATCGCCAGGGAGCAGCTCACTCTCGATCACTGTGCCGGGCGAGATAACCCGCACAACCTCCCGCGGGAAGAGCCCCTTTTCAGGACCATCTCCGATCTGCTCACATATAGCAACGTGATAACCTGCTTCGATTAGTTTACCGATGTAATTCGCGGCAGCGTGATGCGGAATCCCGGCCATTGGGATGCGATCACCTTTAGCTACATTGCGTGACGTAAGGACGATATCAAGTTCACGAGCCGCGATTTCAGCATCCTCATCGAACGTCTCATAAAAATCACCCAGGCGGAAGAAGAGTATCGCTTCCGGGTAATTTTTCTTGATCTGGAGATACTGTGCTCGGATCGGAGTTATCGTTTTCGACATTTCGACTGCATTCTAAAGCCTGCTCTGGCAAACTTCAAGCTAGCAGCGCCCATTTACGAAAAAGCTATGGCGAGGTCTTGCGTGAAGGGGTGCACGCGTTAATGTTATACTCCGCTCATGTCGGCGATTCTGGCAGTCGATCTTGGTGGGACCCACCTGCGCGTTGCCCGCTTCGAGAAACCTGAGCCTCCAGCACAGGAACAAATCAAGGTCCCGACACTGGCCGCAGAAGGTCCGAAGGCGGTTATCGGTCGATTACAAGCGGCGATCGAGAGCCTGCTCCCCCGGGAACGAGATGGCTTGCGGATCGGGATCGGTGCTCCAGGACCTCTGGACCCTTTCCAAGGCATCATACTCAGCGCGCCTAACCTTCCAGGCTGGACCCATATCCATCTAAAGGACGAGCTAGAAAAACGCCTTGGCGTGACTATTCTGCTTGGGAATGACGCAAACATGGCTGCACTTGGTGAATGGCGGTTTGGCTCTGGCCGTGGAACGAAAAACATGGTTTATCTCACGATCGGCACCGGGATCGGTGGAGGCGTGATCACGGACGGGCATCTGCTTCTCGGAGCTCATGGCCTTGCCGCCGAGTTAGGTCATCTAACCCTGGATCCGCTTGGCCCGCGCTGCAACTGTGGTCAGCGTGGGCATATCGAAGCCCTGGCTTCGGGAACAGCCATCAGTGAGCGTGCTACCGATAAGCTGCGAGCAGGTGCGGTCTCCGCTCTTCAGGAAGTCCTTTCAAATCAGGGATTTGTGACCGCACGTGATGTCGGCAGCGCTGCTGCTGAGGGAGATAAGTTCTCGCTTGAGATCATTGGCTTTGCTGCCAGTGCACTTGGTCACCATCTCGCCGATTTGGCACATGTTTTTAATCCCGAAATCTTTGTCCTTGGAGGCGGTGTATCCAGCATGGGTACCCTGCTCTTCGAACCACTCGAGATCTCATTGCGCGAACACATCATGGACAACGCCTACTTGCAGGATCTTCGAATTTCACCCGCCGAGCTCGGGGATGATGCGGGCCTGGTAGGCGCAATGACCCTCGCGGCACAAACATGAGCCTGAAACGATGCACCATCCATGCACTGCTTTCCCTACTAATAGGCATGATTCTCGGGTCATGCTCTTCAGCAGATCCAATCCCTGCGACCCTGGTCTACGGGCTTACCCTCGCACCTTCGGGTCTGGATCCCCACCTGCATGCTTCGGCAGAACTTGGCATCCCTCTTTCTTCTGTTTACGATATGCTCATTTTCAGGGATGATGTGACTGGCCAGTATGTGCCCGGTTTGGCCGAACGCTGGACAATTTCGCCTGACGGGCGAGAGTATACCTTTTACCTTCGGAAGGATGTGATCTTCCACGACGGAACTCCCTTCAATGCGCGGGCTGTTCAGGCAAACATCGAGTATGTTCTCGATCCAGAGAATCACTCCCAGAAAGCCCTGAGCATGCTCGGCCCGGTTTCAAGCATTCGGGTTGAGGACGAGTTCCAGGTCGTATTCGAATTGGACGACGCTTATACGCCGCTGCTGGATTCACTTTCCCAGGTATATTTGGGAATGGCCTCTCCACAGGCGCTTGAACGTTGGGGACCCGCAGAGTATCAGTTCCATCAGGTTGGCACTGGACCCTACCAGTTTGTAGAATATATTCCTAACGATCATCTTCTCCTGCGCAGGAACCCGGATTACGCTTGGGCGCCTGAGATCTACGATCACCAGGTCGCCAGTATCGAATTCATTAATTTTCTCTTTTTCGAGATGGATGCTACACGCGCAATCGCGCTCGAAAGTCGTCAAGTCGACATCATGGGAGAAATCCCATTCCGTGAGGCAGAACGCTTGTCTTCAGGCGATGGCTTCACCCTCTACCCTATAGCCATACCAGGCCAACCGATGCAGTTCTACTTCAATCTCAATCGAGAACCCACACAGGATAGACGCGTACGTGAGGCTCTCTCTCTAGGCCTGGATCGAGCACAGCTGGTACGGACCGTCTTTGGGAAACGTTCTCCACTTGCTAGGGGGCCGCTTTCCGGAGTTGTATTCGGTGATCTTCTCGTCGATGCACCAGCGGAGTATGATCCTGAAACTGCCGCCAACTTGCTTGACCAGGCCGGTTGGGTGGATGACGATGGCGATGGTTTCCGTGAGAAAGATGGTCAACCTCTCGCACTCACCATCATCGCACCAACTTGGGGTGGAAACACTGAGGCAGCACAGCTCATGGAAGTAGCCTGGGAAGCCCTTGGTGCCCGGGTGGATATAGTCACGGCGCAGGGGTTCGGTCCGCTGCGTGAACTGCAGTCTACCGGAAACTATAGCGTCATCGGTATAAACTTCTTCGGAACCGATGCAGATCTACTACGGCCCAGCTACCGTAGCGATGGCTTTTTCAACTGGAGCGGGATTGCGGACATTGTGCTTGATCGACTCCTAGATTCCGCCGCCACTGTTATTGATGGACAAAGTGAACGTGATACTCAGTACCGCGAAGCCATCGCTAGGATTATGGATGCGTATGCGGTACTTCCGCTGCGGGACTATCTCAACCTTGTGGTTGCCCGCTCAAACGTGAAGGGGCTTCGTTTTTCCATACAGGGATGGTTCCCGTACCTGATCGATCTCGAACTCAGCTCCTGATCACGATCGGCCGTCGGCTGGTCGAGGGGCTATTGACTGCCTGGGCGGCGGTCTCATTAACTTTCTTCTCTCTTCGTCTAGCAGCGGGTGATCCCACATACAATTTGCTTTCCCAGGGCCTAGCGACCGCCCAGCAAGCCGAAGAACTGAGGCAAGCACTTGGTTTAGATGCACCGCTCTGGCTCCAATATCTTCGATTCTTGCGGGATTTAATGCAAGGCGACCTTGGTCTTTCGCTCTATACCAGCCGTCCGGTAGGCACAATTATCGCTGAGCAGTTCAGATTTACCATCGGGCTCGCACTCGCAGGATTGGCATTCGCCCTCCTGGTTGGTTTTACCCTGGGTATCGCAGCTGCGTGGTGGGAACCCCGTCTGGTCGGCAGGTCGGCAACTTTTATCACCAATCTTTCGACCTCCTTACCGGTGGCATTCACCGGGATCCTGGTTCTGTTTCTTGCGCTGCATCTATCTATGCTTGCCAGCCTGCCTGGGTTGAACACTGGACTAATCCTGCCGGCGATCGTTCTCGGGATTACATCAGCAGGGCCAATCGGGCGCGTCGTCCAGGCGAGCCTGAAGGAATCCCTGGAGTCACCCTATATCCTTGCCGCCCATGCACGCGGCCTTCGGGAAGATGCCAGGATGCTCTGGCATGCATTCCGTCCAGCATTGCCACCGGTGATCTCCCTTACGGCGCTGGAGGCGGCCTACCTATTTAGTGGAACCGTAGTCACCGAGACTGTCTTTGCTCGGCCAGGCCTTGGGCGACTGCTCGTGAAATCGATTCTCGAAGGAGATTACCCAATCGCACAGGGTCTTGTCGTTTTGGCAGCGATCTTCTACACCTTCAGTCAACTCAGTGCGGATCTGGCGGCAATTATGCTTGACCCCCGAACACGCAGGTCTGCATGACACGCATTTGGGCGGGCCGTACAGCGTGGATCTGGATCGGATGCCTGGTATTGATAGCCATCACCGCCCCCTTACTGGCTCCACACAACCCACGCACCCCAATCGGCGAACCGATCACCGCACCCGGCAAGATGGCTGTCCTTGGAACCGACGCTCTGGGGAGAGATCTCCTCAGCCGGTTGATCTTTGGAGCCCGGTATTCTTTTACCAGCACGCTTGCCGCGACCTTGATCACAGTTGGACTGGGGTTGAGTCTGAGCCTGTTGGCGACAACCTATGGGGGAATTGCAGACCGACTGCTCGTGGGTCTGGCAAACACCGGTCTTGCAATCCCGGGGCTGCTTCTCGCAATGCTCCTGGTTGCAGCTGTGGGGCCGGGGCTGCCGACCGTGATCCTTGCTGTTGGTCTGGGCGGGAGCCCGGGATTCATCCGGCTTTCACGCAGTATCCTCAACAGCTATATACACGAAGGCTATGTTGATGCTGCGAAAGCGATGGGCGCAGGTCACGCTCGCATTGCTATTTATCACCTGATCCCGAACGCCTTCCCTCAATTACTTGCGCTGTCAACGACACATTACGCTTGGGCCTTCCTCGGAACAACAACATTGACCTTTCTCGGTCTGGCTGGAGATCCGGCCCTACCTGAGTGGGGAGCGATGCTCGATGCCGGCCGGACGTACCTAGTTCAAGCCCCTGCACTATCTTTACTGCCCGGAATCCTGATCAGCCTCACAGTGCTAGCAATCCACCAGATTGGCGAGGGGGTTTCAATCCAGTTAGGAAAAGTCGGTTGACGGGGTATGTTCCATTCTGGTAAGCTCAACCTTCAAATTATTGGAGAGAATTCCCTATGTTCACAGCGTTCATTATCTTCGCGCTGGTCTTCGACTTCCTGAATGGTTTCCATGACAGCTCGAATATCGTGGCGACCGTGATATCATCTCGCGCCCTGAACCCGCGCCTTGCTCTCATCCTGGCTGCAATTTCGGAATTCGCCGGACCCTTCCTGTTTGGCGTCGCAGTTGCGCGCACGATCGGGAACGAGCTGCTCGTCGATAACGCGTTGAATGAATATGTGCTACTGGCAGCCTTGATCGCGGCCGTCATCTGGAATCTTGCGACCTGGTATCTTGGCCTTCCTTCATCTTCTTCGCATGCCCTACTAGGGGGATTGCTCGGTGCTGCTCTGCTCCATGCCCGGAGCTTCAGCATCGTCCAAGTAGACGGAATGATCAAAGTCGTCCTGGCCCTCTTCCTTTCACCACTGATCGGGATTCTTGCCGGCTTCCTCGTGATGCGGATCACGCTCTGGTTTGTGCGCGGAGCTACTCCACGTGTAAGTGGCTTCTTCCGCCGCACGCAGATTTTCACCCTTATCGGCTTGGGCTTGAGCCATGGCACGAACGATGCCCAGAAAACAATGGGTGTGATCGCACTCGGCCTTTTCCTTACGCAACGCATCACCTCCTTCTACGTACCAATCTGGGTGATTGCAATCAGTGCCGGAGCAATCGCGCTGGGAACAGCCTTTGGGGGTTGGCGATTGATCCGGACTCTGGGAGGGAGAATCTACCGGATCCGACCTATCCATGGCTTCACTTCACAAATTGCCGGTGCGGCGGTCATCCTCGGCGGGGCATTAGTCGGAGGCCCTGTTAGCACGACACAGGTGATGAGTTCAGCCATTGTGGGCGTGGGTGCGGCAGAGCGGGTGAACAAGGTTCGCTGGACTATCCTGCGGGATATGGTTCTGGCCTGGACGCTGACGATCCCAATAACAGCCGGACTCGCGGCCCTCGTGTTCTATCTGCTGAATTTGCTCGTTTAACCGAACACGGGGGATTAGGGAGCCAGAGGTTTTTCACTACCCCAAATTCAGCACCGCTGCCTGCATCTTTCGAACCACACCAGGCGCATTCTCAAACCACAGGATGCGCTCATCCCCCTGCTTAAACCAATTCGCTTGCCGGCGCACAAACTGCCGGCTGCCCCTCTGAATGGCAAGAACTGCGTCCTGCAGGCTGAGCCTGCCCGCAAGATACGCAGCCAGCTCCCGGTATCCGATTGCAGAGAAAGATGGCGCATCGGGAGAGGTGCCCTGCTTCAATAACACCTGCACTTCTTCGACCCAACCTCGCTTAAGCATCTCATCGATTCTGCTGTCAATCCTAGCGTAAAGGACCTCGCGTGGAGCCCATAATCCCAGTGTGAGGACAGGATAGTCGGGTGGGTCACTTTCTCTTTGCGCACTGGCCGGGGTTCCCGTCAAGTGCAAGATCTCAAGGGCGCGAATGACGCGTCGAATATTGCGCGGATCGATCCTTGCTGCAGATGTCGGATCCACCTGTCGTAATTGATCGAACAATTCCTGGTGCCCGTGCTCACGCGCATAGCGTTCCATCTTGCTCCGGAATACATCGGACACCTTTGTCGTAGGTGGCTTCCAGCCTTCAACAAGTGAGCGGTAATACTGACCGGTCCCGCCGACCAGGAGAGGCAATGTGCCAGAAGCGTGCAGCCTCTCGATTGTCAATAGGCATGCCTGGCGGTAATGGGCAAGCGACCAAGTCTCATCGGGATCGGCCACATCGATCAGGTGATGGGGAACAGCAGCCAGCTCCGAGGGTGTTGGTTTGGCCGTACCGATATCCATGCCCCGGTACAGTAAGCGCGAATCCATTGAAATGATCTCTGCCCCCAATCGGCCTGCCAGAGCGAGGGAAACTGCCGTCTTCCCCACTCCCGTTGGGCCGACCAGGCATACGATGCGAGCCGATCGTGCAGAAATAGGAGCCGTCACAGCATCCCTACCTCGAAAGCTGCCTGATAGTGGTCCAGGCGGATAACCTCCCGCTGCCTGGTGGCCTCGATGGCGATTTCGTCGAATCTCCAGGCCGCCTGCAGACGGTCGACTTGCTCCAGATATCCCCAGGCTGCCTGAACGAGATTTCTCCGTTTGGATTGAGAGATGGCAGCTTCCGGAGGACCATATTCGGCGCTGACCCGCGTTTTAACCTCGACAAAGACGACGGTGTCTTCAATCTGCATCACAAGATCGAGCTCCCTCGGTCCGATGCGGATGTTTCTATCCAGGCACTCGTAACCTTGTTCTTCGAGATAATTGGCCGCCAGATTTTCACCCCAGGTCCCAAGACGCATAAGCTGTGGATCTCCACCCACGTTACGCAAATGTTTACAATTTCACAGCTTCATTTTATGTCCTATTGATAGCATGGTGCGACAATCGTAAGAAGTCAACCAGAGGGGTTGCCGCATGGTGAGCGCCCGAGGGCTGCTCCCACCCAGTTGACAGTGGTACCTATCCGGTTATAGAATGCATCCACTCACCCGTGCTTCACATGTAAAATCTGTGCACGAGTGACACTTGTTATATTGAAAGGAGGGATGCCCCGCACTGCGAAAATGTTCAAATGACATACTGGCTCGATGCTCCAACTATTACCAGAACATAATCCTTGAGGAGGAAGAAGCATGAAACGCACATTAGTGGTGCTTTCGACCCTAGTGCTCGCAGCGCTCTTTTTGGCTGCATGCGGCGGTGGGGCAGCTGAATTTGTATGCGAAGATGAAATCGGATGTGTCACGTACGGACCTGATGATCCCATCCGCATCGCCTCAGCCCTCGTAATTTCCGGCGCTAACGCCCAGCTTGGCCTCGACTCTCAATATGGTGTGGAAATCGCCATTGACATGCGTGGTCCGGTCGACGGGCACTCGGTCGAACTGCAAGCTGAAGACGATGGCTGCAGCGCCGAAGGCGGCCAGGCGGCCGGACAGAAGATCGTCTCCGACCCCAGCATCCTCGGTGTTATCGGGACGAGCTGTTCCGGCGCCGGGGTACCCATGTCACAGGTCATCTCTGACGCCGGGTACTTCATGGTATCGCCTTCGAACACAGCCCCCAGCCTGACGGATCCCGCACAGGCCTGGAAGCCGGGCTACCTGCGCACGGCCCACAACGACCTGGTGCAGGGCGCAGCCATCGCTGATTTCGCCTACAACGAACTTGGCCTCACAACCGCAGCCGCCATCCACGATGGTGATCCATACACGGAAGGTCTTGCCAACGCCTTCCGCAACTCCTTCGAAGAGCTCGGGGGCACGGTCGTCGCCTTCACCGCGATCAACGTGGGCGATACGGACATGCGTCCGGTGCTGACGGCTGTAGCCGCAGCCGGACCGCCGGAGTTCATCTACTTCCCGGTCTTCACCGCCGAATGCGGTTTCTTGGCCAAGCAGTCCAAGGAAGTGGCCGGGCTTGAGAACACCATAGTCGCCGCCGCGGACGGCTGCATCTCGGATGCCGCCGCCGCAGCGATCGGTGATTCCAATGAGGGTATGTACTTCTCCGGTCCCGATATCGCCTACACGGGTGCGCTCTACGACACCTTCAAGGCGAAGTACAAGGAGATGTTCGGTTCGGACACGCTTTCGGTCTTCCACGCCCATGCGTTTGACGCGGCGAATATGATCTTCGACTGCGTCGAAAAAGTTGGCGTGACTGACGACGCCGGTCTGCACATCGGCCGCCAGGCGATGCGCACCTGCCTGTATGCAACGTCAGGCCACCAGGGCATCACGGGAACGCTGACATGCGATCAGTACGGTGACTGTGCCGATCCGAAGATCTCGGTCTCCGAACTACAAGGTGGAGAGTACGTCCGGATTTGGCCGTAATCCGTCCACTCACACCAGACCTGCGTAAGTTGAGCAGGGTAGCATGGTGAAATAAACCGGGATGGACCTGGGGACTAAGTCCTCAGGTCCATCCTTCCCCATCCTGGAGTCAAGCTATGCGCATCCGTATTAAAAACCTTGACTACATCACGCTCTTCTTGTGGAT
>DAOUEJ010000055.1:0-7178 GCA_034430615.1 Anaerolineales bacterium
CGTCGACTCTTCACCCCAAACCACATCGCCACAAGCACAGCACCTATGAGCATAAGCCAGGGCAGATCCAGCGCGAATCCTACGAGCAGAACCACGAACCCCAACCACCCGATTACCGTCGCCGCCATCTTCGGACGTCGGGCATTGAGAGCAACCTGCGGCTCTTGTCCAATGAGAGTTGGATCAAGTTTCTTTCTCAGCGACTGAATTGAGGGCTCGGTCAGCGTTGAGCCATCGGGGAAGACCAGCGTGGGTACGCTTTCGTTTCCTGCGTTGATTTCCCGGACACGCAATCGTCCAGGTTCGTCCCGTCGAATGTCCACGTAGGTATACTCTACCCCAAGTTTATCCAGTGCAGCCTGCACCGAGTGGACCTGGGGGCAGTAGGCATGTCCGTAGAATACGATTGGATCGGGCATCGGTTTATGCTGCCTCAAGGCACGCAGATAGGCGGGGGAGTCCCCGAATACGTTGGCGTGATGGCGGAACCCGTCTGGTTGAAGGTCGTGCCATCCCAGGTGTACTGGAGCGTTTGCCTGTTGCAGGGACAGCAGTTTGGTTCACCGTAAAGGTAAAGCGACTGTTCGAAAATGATGTTGTCGCCAACTTTGCTCCACGTCCCATGAACGCCTTCGTTGAAGTACACCCGGGTTAGTCCGGCTCCATTCCAGACGTGGATGCCGAGCTCGAGAATGGCGCCGGAGCCCGAGTAGCGCATAGGGACGATCACCAGCTTCTGACAGCCACCAAATATGTAATAACCCGCCTGGTCCTCGATCTGGCGGATCATAGGATCTCCACCAGCGATATTCCAGACGTTGACCCAACCCGACCCATCCCAGTCATCGACCGAGATGGTTTTCCCACTCGCCCCACCATTTGTGAGTCGAAGCCGCTGGTAGGTGCCATCGCAGTTCAAGCTTATGCTCCCGGCCGGCGGCTCCGGTGTGACCGTGGGCGGAACGGGCGTCGGTGGTACCGGCGTTGGCGGGACAGGGGTGTCGCTGGGGATGAGTGTTGGATCGATGCTGGTGGGTGTGGGGCCAACTGATGTAGGGATATCGCCTCGGATAACTTTCGGTGTTTCTGAGGTAGGTGTTGCAGCCGGTAATGGAAGGTTGCAGCCCGCCATGAATAGGACCAGGATGACCAAGTAGATCATGGGGACAGATGCCTGGTGCATACGTGTCATTTGCTGAGTCCGATCTCCGCCATACGCAATCTTAAGGCGCGCCCACAAATCATGGTAGTTTAGAGAAAAGGATTCCGGAGTGCAATTTATCAGGATTGGAATTCTGGTTTGATAATCCTCTTCACCAAGTTTGCCTCCTTTTCGCTGTGGATATATTGTTACCACAATGGAAGGACATCCCCCGCTCACTTACAGGAGGATCAAGCAATGCAGCGCATGCTCTGTCCGCTCCGATAGGTATCACTCCTGGCGATCGTGTCCATTCTGAATGCCTGTAGCAGCGCAGAGCCCCTTCCTACACAGGCAGTCCAACAGCCAACTACTGCGATACCAGCTTCACCCACAGCAAGACCTTCATTAACGGCAACCGAAACACTTACCCCGACTCCCTCATCAACGCCTACACACACGTCTTCGCCGACTCAAACCGAAACTCCAACCCCGGAAAATACGCGCACCGAAACAGTTACACCGACAGAGCCGCCTCCGGTGATAATCGCAAATGGAAGCGTTAATTGTCGCTACGGACCTGACGCAGCCTACCTTTATGCCTGGGGGCTCTCGCAGGGTGACATAGCTGAGGTCAAGGGAAAAAACTATGCGGGTACCTGGTTATGGATTGTTCCGCACGATACAGTTTGGACATGTTGGGTTGCGGCCTCGGTCGTTACTCTCAATGTAGAACTCGAGAGCATTCCAGCTATCTTTCCTGTACTGCTCACCAACAATCAAGTGCCTGCTCCGAGTGGTGTGCACGCAGTTCGCGCCGGAAATAACGTGACCCTATCCTGGAATCCAGCCCCCCCATCCGTTGACCTGGGTTACTTGATTGAGGCCCGCATCTGCCTCGGGGCTTACCAATGGGATGTTGTCTACAGTACACTCAATCCTTCCTACGTCATCAATGATCCCCAAACCTGCGGAGCGGCTTCGTATGGACAGGTGCGCGTGTTCAATTAGCTAGGCTATTCCACGGCTGTCAAAATTAATTGGCCGTAAGGGAAGAAAAATATTTTTTACGATCACATTCCAGACATGGCTCTACCCGATCGAGATCCCGAAAGATGTGGTTTTCCACCTGATCCCCGCCGTACATAACCACCTCTCCGAACCAGATTCAGGATGGTATTTCGGTTTTGGTGGAGTCAAATAACCGATATTATAAGAGAACCGGATCAAACCTCAGGGGTCGACATACCCTCTTAATCCATCCAATATCCGCACCATCGCCAGCGTATCCAGTTCACAGTAGGCCCAGAGTGCAGCGCGCAGCGCAGTGACTTGCGTCGAATCGTGCTCATCCTCGAGCTGGAAGAAGGCCTCCATGGCTGCCTCGCCATGTTGAATATCCAGCACCTCGTAGGAAAGATCCTGGGCGAAGACCGGAAGGACCACTTTGAGCGAGTTCGAACCACCCATATCCGGGTGCCAGAACCAACGCTTGCGGAAGGGGTCGAGCAGATCCACCATGCGCTCCATCCGAGACTCGATTTCGGCGGCTTGCTCAGGATATGCCCGCGCCAGCTCTGCCAGTATGCCCTGCTCGAACGGCCGGTGGTAGACGACGATATCTCCTGAGCTAACTGTGTCCACCAGCAAGCGCTCCAAGAACTCCGGCCTGGGATCCGTACCGGCCTGCGCCAGGAAACCATGATGTGTGACGTCACCTCCCGGTTGCTCCTGGATGTGCAGTGAGTACTGGAAGGGCAGCTGGCTGTACGGGCTCAGCCCTTCGTAGCGGGGGATCGGGTGCCCGATCGTCTCGAAGTCCAGGTAGCAGAGCGGATAGGTCAGCGAATCGAGGAAGGTCTGCAGCTGCATCCGGTCGTGGATCGTCTCCCCGGCCTTATGCGCCGCTATGTGGAACAGCGAGCGCTTGTCAAGAGGTTCATCGGCAGGGATGGATTCAATCTGGGTTATTCCCTGTTGGTAGAGCCCGTAGGCTTTCTTCCCAATGAAGTAGACGTCAAAGACAGAAGGCTGCGGCAGGTGTGACCAACAGTGCTGTTTGAAGCTGCACTCCACAGGATCCGTGCAGTGCGGACCGATGTCGATGCTTGGGACTACCTCACTCGCCAGCACCGACTTGCAAGCCGCAAGCTCAGTTTCGACTTGTTTTTGAAGTGCGAGCACATCATCGAGAAGTGACACCTCAGTGAAGAGCTGCCCAGGATCGAGGTCGCCGCTTCGTGCGTATTCACGGTTCAAACGGAGCAGCGCGGCATCCTCGAGCACCAGTCCAGAATGCTGGAGCACATAATATTGGATGGCCACGTCCCACAGGTGCTCGGGCTTGGCGCTGGTCGTGCTCTTGACCTCGATCAAGCGCCAGCCATGCTCGCCGTGCAGCAGGATGTCGGCCACGACCCGCACACCTTCTGCCTCGAAGGCCGCCTCATAAATGACTTGAGCGTTATTGTCGATCGCCTCGCGCGTGCGGTCGAGCGATTCCTGGTAGGAATCCGGGACGCGCGCCACCTTTCCCCCCGGGTAGCGCGCCTGTGCCACCTGTCCCACCAATTGACCCAACCGCATACGTAGCTGTGCGCCAGCATCGGGAGGTGGTGCCAGTTCGGGCTGCAGCGTATTCAGCATGAGCGCCTTCTTGCACTGCACGCCGAGCAGGAAGATTGATTTGTTTAGCAATGCTTCAGGCAAAGGATCCATCTGATCTCCGGATTGCGAAAACGTGGATACCGCGGGCCTGGTTATTTGCCATCAGCCCCACACCATTAATCAATTTTTCATACAAGCAGGCCGCGTGGTGAATAAACTTCCCGGCGAAGCGAGATGATTACGCAACACCTCTTGCTAGATTGTAGGTCTATTCGGTGAAAATGTAGGAAAGGCTGTCGCACCTTGGACTAGTCAATTTTGGGCTTGTGATGGCCGAGGAGCCTATAACTCAAGACCACTGCCACAAGAAATACGACCGCTGCGGCTCGGTACATGGCTGCATAACCGAACGAATCTATGCACCAGCCAGCCAGGAAGGGCGACGCCAGTGTTGCCGGCGCAACGAGCGTGTTCGCCATCCCGATGTAGGTCGACTGCTCGTCGGGTGAACCGAACTCCAGGCTGAAGACCATCGTCGTCGTCCAACCGACGACACTTGCCACGCCGGCCAGGCCAAAGATCACGAACCAGGCCGGTATCGAGGTTAGCCACCCGGCCAGGACAACACTGAGCAGCCCCGTAAGTGCACCAAATAGTAGCACGACCCGGTGGCCTTTGCGGTCGCCCAGCACACCCAGGATCGGGTTGGCAAGCATGTCACAGAAGATAAGCACACCTGTCAACCATCCCACCAGTCCGGCGCCGGCGCCCAGCTCACCTACGGCATAGACTGCGTAGTATGAGAAGGCGCCCATGCCGAGTTGGAAGAAGAACTTCTGGAGCAGGAACCAGCGGAAGTCGACGTCGGACGCCAAGAGCCGTTTGACCTCAGCCCAAGTATTGGCACGGTGCCCAATCGGCAGCGATGGGGCATGATCATCCTCACGGGTAGCCGCCAAGAAGAAGAAGGAGATGACCATGCTGCCACTGGCCAGCAAGAAGCAGAGCGTAAAATCGAGCGGGGAGTTATAGCGTTCCAGGATTTGACCGGCTACGACAGCGGTGATGCTGGCGAGCAGGTTTGCGGCCGAGGACTGCGTCCCGAAAAACCTTCCCCGCCAGGGTCTGGGAATGATCTTGCTGACCATCGACTGCCAGACGGTGGCTGTGAGACCTCCTCCTACTCCTTGCCAGATGAGCAGGATAAAAACGACTGTCAGTGCCGTCGTCCGGCTGAGCCCGGGCAGGAACCACGCCAGCAGCGCCAGGCCCAGGAACGGCAGGCGTTCGAAGGTCGTCATCGCCAGCACCATCGGCTTGTAGCGTGAGAGGCGGCGGATGCGGCTGCTGGTGAACAGCTGCGGCAGCTGCCACCCGACGGCGTGGATCGCAGGAATCAACCCAATCAAGATTGGCGAGTCGGTCAATTGGCTGACAAAGAGCGGGATGATGGTAATGAAGGAGGCAAACCCGAGCGCGGAACCAAAGAAGACACCATCCATGATGTTGACGATGGTGTTAAAGCGCACATGATCGTGTGCGGTGCCGACCTGGGACGAACCTTCGCTCATGATGTGTATCTCAAGCCGGCCAATGTGCGTGATGCAAGCCAGCGATGGGATCGGCGGCTATTATAAGCGAGGAATGCCCCTATGCATCATTGCGTGCTCTGCCCTAAAAGGGTATGGCAATCCTTACCCTTGTCGGGTCGATGCTATCCCCGGAGGCCAGGGAGATTGGAGGTGAGGCAGATTGCTCAGTCACCTGGCGGCACCTCGCACAGACGAATGGGTGTCACTGCGAGCCCCGCAGGGGCGCGGTAATCCATTGAGGATGACAGGGAACAAGCATCAGATCTCAAAGCGAATACGAAACGATGACTTTGTCGTCTTCCAGTCCCTCGAGATGAGCCAGGTGGGATGCTCTCCTGTCTGAATAGAGAAAGGATTTGAATCCTACGGCTGAGGCAGCCGCAGCAGGCAGTTATCACTCCCTGTATTGTTCGGCACGTAGCCGTCAGCATGCCAATCGTTGAACCAGTCTGTCCCATTGATCACATAACGGAACTGGTACTCGCCTGGTTGGAGTTCATGGGCCAGGCTGTAGACGGTCTTCCGCAGCTTGAGCGGGTGGATGGACTTGTTCCAATCGTTGAAATCACCCACGAGGTGGACGCTGCGGACATTAACGCCGACAGGCCATTCCTCCTTCGGTAGCTCGAATTTCACCTTCCAGATTTGACGCGATTTAACATACGTTTTCGTAATCATCTCACACCTCTTGAGTTCCGCATGTCGATCGGAGCGCACCGGCTGGCCGCGTTGATCGAAAGAGTGGAAAGATCATCGAGGCTCACGATAGCAAGCCGACTGAAGCATGCAATAGATTTTCGAGGACTAGGGGATAATGTGCATAACCATTATCATGCGATCAGATTAATATTTCATGACCAGTAAATGGTAAGCTGTTCATGCTGGTAATGACGCTTACTGGATGCAAGAATTTCTTGATAAACCACTTTACCCTTATCTGTTTCCAAATTCTGATTTTCCTTATCGGCAAGTTCGTGCAGTGCGTCGAGAGTTATGCAATAATAATTCTGTCTAAACATCTGTTTCGCACCAGGAACGAATAATGATCTGTCAGCAGTGCGGCAAGAAGAACGATCCCGACGCCGTCTTCTGCGTGCAGTGCAGCCATCCCCTCCTCAAAACGTGCCACTCCTGCAACACACAGAATACCGGCGATGCCCTTTATTGCAAGAATTGTAGAACCGAATTGGGTGATACTTCAATTGCAGCGTATGCAAATAAGCTGCAGGGTCTGCGAGATTCCGCTCCTAAGGGTCTACAGGAGAAGCTGCGGTTAGCCAAAAATGAGATCGAAGGGCAACGCAAGCCGGTCACGATCCTCTTCGCCGACATCGTCGGCTCCACATCGATCGCAGAGAAACTCGATCCCGAGGAGTGGAAAGAAGTCGTGCAAGGTGCTCATCACCGCGTGAGTGAGGCGATCTATCGCTACGAGGGCACTATCGCCCAGTTGCTTGGTGACGGTGTGCTGGCCTTTTTCGGCGCCCCCCTCACCCACGAGGATGATCCCGAACGCGCTGTTCGTGCCGGGCTCGACCTTCAGGAGAGCATCACAGACTACCGCCGCCAATTGGCGGGTTTCGTCGACGATTTCCACATGCGGGTGGGGATTCACACCGGCGAGGTGGTGATAGGACAGGTCGGCACAGATGAACACGCCGAGTACCTTGCCATCGGGGATACAGTCAACGTCGCCGCCCGCATGGAAAGCGCGGCGCAACCCGGAGATGTGCTAGTCTCTGAAACCTGCGCCCGACTGATCGAGCACGCCTTCGAGCTAGGAGAATTCGAGTCAATCAAGGCTAAGGGCAAAACCGAACCGGTGCGGGCTGCAGTTA
>DAOUEJ010000056.1:0-11732 GCA_034430615.1 Anaerolineales bacterium
GAGAGAGTTTCAAACTCGGGCTGGATGCCTTCAATGGCGAGGAGCTTCAGCTCGGGTTGGGGAAATATTCGGGTCGCATAGTAATAGACCGAGTAGCCGATCCCGTTCGGGTCATCCAGGATGGCGTGAATCGGCCCCATCATGCCCTCCAGGATCATGTCGGGAGCGTCGATCATCGCTGTGCCGCGCATGACCAGTTCCTCCATAAGTTCCTGGCTGCCCGAGTTGCGATCACGCTGGTACGGGTTGATCGGCAGATCCGGACCACCTACCTGGGACCACTTTCCAAGGGCGCCAGTGTAGATGGCGCGAATCTGCTCCAGCGAGAGGCTTATAACCGGATTTTCCTCATGGGTGATAAAGACGAACGCATCGCGGGCGACCGGAACGATTTCCAGGTTGACCCCGTGACGTCGAGCTTCAGCAAGTTCATCCGCCGAGGGTTTTCTGGCGACGAGGATCAAATCCACTTTATCCTGGATTAGATTCTCGTAGGCGCTGTGGGTCCCACTGTGCCAGAGCTGGTAAATAGCATCGATCGACGCCTGCGGTACATCGGAACTTGGTTCGGGCACGATCTGCCAGTTGGTTGTGAAAAAGTCGCCCTCCTGCCAGCTGCAAGTGACATGCAGCAGGCGGCATGCGATCGTTACTTGCAGCGGGAGCGTAGAGGTTGACCCATCCACTCGCAAATAGGATTCGGATGATACGACTGGTGTCGTCGCCGCGGTCGTTGTGGGAGGGCTGCTCACCTGGCAGGCCGAAAGCAGCAGGACGGGAAATATGATCACCCAGAGTTTGCGCATTCTCGGTGCCTCGATCGATTGGCTATGATTACTATACCTGAGTGGCGGTGAAGGTTCATGCCGAAAGGTATTGACACCGACGGAATAATATTCTACTATAGAACAAATGTTCTTTTCGGGTATGAGGTGCGTTGACCTGCTGACTGTTAAAGGAGGGAGGCAAATGGCCTAAAAGGTTCAGATCCAGCAGTATCCGGCGCAGAGCGTGATCTCCAGGCGGACGCGTACAACGGTGGATGGCTTACCCGGGTTGTTGGGCAGCGTATATGGCTCGATCGCTGCCTACCTCGAGGCCAACCGGCAGTTCCCCGCAGGTCCGCCCTTTGCGGCTTACTACAATATGGATATGCAGGATCTCGATGTTGAGATCGGCTTTCCGATCGCATCCCCACTTCCGGGTAATGATGATCTCCACCCGGGGGAAATCCCGGGCGGCCGGTATGCGATCTGCATTCATGTGGGCTCGTATGATCAGATCGCGCCCGCATACCAGGCGTTGACCAAGTGGGTTGAAGAGAACGGCGAGACGCCGACCGGCGTCGCTTACGAGTATTACCTCAACGACCCACAGGACACGCCCCCCGAAGCTCTCCAGATGGAAATCCGGTTTGCGCTGCTGGATTGAGGCCGCAAGGCAGCCAACAGTGATTCTCACTCTTCTGATGGGATGATCACAACCGGCTTAGAAAGATTGTTTGCGCTGCCTGGCTGTGCGAAAATGGGTTGAATCCCATCCAGGATTCCCGCGTGTTCGGTGAACTGTGAGCTAATTCATTAACCCGGGAAACGACTGACGTTGCTTGCCAGGGAAGGGCGGATCGCATGGACCTGCAAGGTATTCACCTGCTCCTGACCTACCAGTGCACCTACGAATGCGACCATTGCTTTGTGTGGGGGAGCCCATGGCAGAACGGCACGATGACCGGCAAGGCAATCCGCTTAATACTTGATCAGGCGGTCGAACTGGGGACGGTCACCTCGATTTACTTTGAGGGCGGTGAGCCGTTTTTGTTCTACCCTGTGCTGATCGACGGTGTTCAGGTTGCTGTCAACAAGGGCTTTGAAGTGGGGATCGTCTCGAACGCCTACTGGGCGACCTCCGTCGAGGATGCCATGTCCTGGCTGCGGCCATTGACAGGCTTGATCTCGGACCTTTCAATCAGCAGCGACCTCTTCCATCACTCGGAACCACAAAGCGAGCTTGTCGATTTTGCCGTGCAAGCGGCCGAAGAGCTGGGGATCCCGGTTGGGAAAATCGCAATTGCACAACCCCGGGAGGACGCAGATTATGGGGTAGGTCAATTGCCGCCCGGAGAATCGGGTTTGATGTACCGGGGCCGCGCGGCTGAAAAGTTGGCCTCTGAGGCATCGGGTGTTTCCTGGGAACAGTTTGATGCATGTCCGTTTGAAAACCTCGAAGATCCCGGACGGGTCCATATTGATCCCTTTGGGAATTTGCATCTTTGCCAAGGCCTGGTAATCGGGAATTTATTCAAGGCATCTCTACTAGAGATTTGCGAGGGATTCAACCCAATCTCCCATCCCATCGTTGGCCCTCTACACGCCAATGGGCCCGTCGGCTTGATCGAGCGCTTCCATCTGCCGCATCGTGAACAGTATGCCGACGCCTGCCACATGTGCTATGAAGCTCGCCTGGCTCTGCGTGAGCGATTCCCGGACTCGCTTGGACCGGATCCGATGTATGGCGTGTATGAATGATGGCAACCCCCAGAGCATGGAGTTGAGTAGAATTTCAAGCCAGCGTAGGTTAATTAGAGCGTGTTTAGTGATGATTGAGTACCTTATAAGGTGGGTACAAGAGTACTCATAAAGTCCTTATATTCCCTCTTTTCACAGTAACGAAAATTTGATAGGATATCGGCGTGAAGGTTGCATGCACGTTCTGTCTGGAAGTCGTAAGACCACGGCCTGAGCTGACCATGCTCAGGCCGAGTCGGTTCGATGAACCCGACCGCCGGGAACGAGACACGCACCTCCAAGTCAACATGCCCTAAGGAGGCATCAATCATGTCGGAACGAGTTTCGGGTACGGTCAAGTGGTTCAATGGCAGCAAGGGTTACGGCTTCATCGAGGTTGAAGGCGGCGATGATGTGTTCGTACATTACACCGCCATTCAGGCTGATGGCTTCCGCAACCTGGAAGAAGGCCAGCGGGTCGAGTTCGCTATCGAGCAGGGCCCCAAGGGTCTCCAGGCAGCCAACGTCGTCATCCTCTAATACCTATGGACCATGAATCAAAAGCCCCCGCGCTCTGCGGGGGCTTTTGGGTTTTCACGCCGATCGACATCGTACTCAGCGTATTATGTTTCCGATTTGACACATTTCGATCATCAACTTGTGACCTGGCGCAGGTATTCTTGTGCAAATTCGCCTGAGGAGGCAAACAAGCACCATGATGATGGATCGCGTTCCTGGAGTCATGATTGTCACAGTTCTATTCATAGGGTCACTCACGGCCTGTGGGCAATTGGAGTTGAACGTAGAGAGCTCACCGCAGGTCGAAGCTACAGCGCCACTGAGTCAGGATCAGCAGCCCGGCAGCGTGCCAAAGCCAACCGAACAGGCTGTAGTCTCAGCCGCACACCCCGCATCAGGGCTTGTGTTGAGCAGTCCCGCTGAGACGTGGTACATGGATTCAGCCGGTAAAGTGGTCATGCTGGCAGATCAGCCGAGAGCACAGCTCGCCAGCGACCGGCAGCAGATTCTCGTCGCCAGGCCGGATGAAACAACGGGCTTATCCGACATCTGGCTGCGCAACCTTGCGACTGGTGAAGAGCGCAATTTGACCAATACCAGCGACCGCCATGAAGAACTGCCTACCTGGTGGCCAGCGCACCCCGAGCTTGTATTCTTCATCTCCGGCGTCGAGCAAGGGATGGGCAGCAGCGACAATCCTACAGTAGTTAGGCTGGACGGCGAGGGGTATCGCATCCTCGATCCAGAGCATGGTGGGTCATTCTCGCTTGCTCAAGATGGCAGTGCCATCGCATACGGCGGGTTCGAATCTACGACTTGGCTTTATCGTTGGGATGCCGGTGTCGAGGTATTCGATCCAGCCGACTATGGGCTCTACGTTGAAAAAATATTCCAACCATCCTTCTCACCTGATGGTCGCTATCTAGCCTGGGAGGTATCGGGAGACCTTCGCCAGGATGGGAGTTCCGCACTCGGTTTAGCGGTCATTGATCTCGATCTGGGGACCAGCAAGCTGATGCATGTTTTCTCACTTTCCGGGGGTGGAAGCTTCCCACACTACATCTCCTGGAGCCCGGATGGGAGCTGGATCGCCTTTGTTACCTTTGGCGAGGAACCCGCTGCCGGCAGGGCGCCCAACCTGTGGGTCATGCGGTCCGATGGCAGCGAGGAGACCTTGGTCGACAGCGGGTTGGAACCGACCTGGAGTCCAGATGGTGGTTCGCTCGCCTACATTCGTTCGACAACAAGCGGTGAACTAGCATTACGCATCGTCGAAGCGGGTGTGTGGCAGCCCGTGCAGGTTGACGATCTTCCCTTCCCGGCTGCCCCGGACTTCATCATGGCATGGATCACACCTTAGACTTGATATTTGTGATTTTGCACAAGTTAGTGACAGCGGCTTGCGTTGAGCAGGCCGCTGTTGCGGTTGAATCCCACTCGCTGTTGTATTATTGAAGAAACATGTATCGAGAGGAGGACCGGCTATGAATCGACTCTTGGAACATCTGATCATCTACCTGCAGTGGTTTATCGTCACCTCGATCGCTTTCCCTATCGGCATGCTGGCGGGTTCGGCGATCCTCGTCAGTTTCGGGGTACCCTCCGATTCGGAGGGGCTTCTGGTGGGATCCTTTATGCTGACTGGGGTTCTGGTAGCAATCGCCCAACTCCTGATCCTGAACAGGAGCATCACCCGCAGCAGCTTGTGGATCGTGCTCACGGCGATTGGGATTGGAGTAGGGGGTTGGATCGCAGCCCATGTATTGGGTGGTTCGTCCCTCCCGCTGACAGCTCTGATGGCTGGCGCATTGGGCGGGCTTGCGCCGGGTTTGCTCCAGGTTGGTCTGCTTAACTCACCCTCCTGGAAGCGGGGCGAATGGCTGCTGTTGACCGTCGCAGGTTGGGGATTGGCTCATTTCAGCGGCTCCTTATTCATCTTGCAAGGGAACCTGGTCGACAGCGTGCTGGCGATCGGTTTCGCGCAACGCCTGGCCTTGAATGGATGGGCCATCAGCGGTTTAATCGGGGTCCTGCTGCTGCTCTTTTTTACCCCGATTGCCAGGCGCAGAGAGCTCAGCGGACGTATCGCCTGGCTGCCCTGACTTCCAATCCGGCCCACTTAAGAATGCGTTCACGGCGCTGTAAAAGCCTTTTTCTGGGGAGAGGCTGGTTTGAGCCGGTGATCGCATTCTATTGAGGATGCCTGGATCTGGTATGCATCGAACGCTGATATACCTGTCTTGCGGGATTATATTCACACTCGTGGCAGCCTGTGATGTCCTTGCTGTTCTCCCCCAGATGACGGCCAGTCCCTCTGTAGTACTGAATACACAGGTACCCAGATTCCCGTCGCCGGTCTCCCCAGCCAGCCCGAGCCCAACTACATCACAACCGACAGCCACCGAATCTGATGTTCTGCCCACACTGGACGGCACTCTACCGATTGAAGGCACACTATCGCCAACGCCCTGGCCAACGCCGACAGTCCCTTGTTATCGCGCCGAATACATTAAAGACATACGCATCATTGATGGCACGCGCTTCGATCCCGGCTCGATCTTGCTCAAGGAGTGGCGAATTAAGAATACCGGAAGCTGCACCTGGAGGACTGAGATCCATTTCAAATTCCTTTCGGGGGACTCTCTATCCGGTCCAGTCGATTTGCCAGTGATGCTCTTTCAACCTGGAGCAGTCCTGGAACCCAGGCTTGATGAACCACTCTGGCAGAAGACCAGACTATTTGAATTGGCGCCGGGTGAAGAGGCTGATCTGGCGGCATTCTTTCGAGCGCCGGACGAAGAGGGTGAGTACCGCAGTTTATGGCAGATCACCGGCCCGGATGGCTCGGCCATGGGACAGGTCTACCTGTTTATCAGGGTTCCCGAAAACCGGGAGTTCTCTATCCTGGATTGGAGTGGAGCGTGGCGTCATGTACAGCCTGCAACCTGGACCACGGAGCAGGTGCTTGTCATCGCCCAATCTGGGATCGCTCTGCGTGGGTACTTCTACGCTGCAGACGGCGTTCCGCACCTGATCGAGGCGGTCGTCTCACTAGATGGCGAGCGCGTGGAGGGTGCCGTTGGAGAACCGTGGACGGATGGTGCAATCTTCTATCTTGAGAAGCTGACCTCGGGCTATCAATTTCACGGCCGCATCGTCGAAAACCCTTTTGCTCAGTCAGGCTGGTGCGCTGCGCGGGGTTCGGCTCGCATCCCGCTGGACCGCTGCTTGCTAACACCTTGAGTGGTGGACCTAGCTGGAGTAATCTTACCTTCCCTCAGTTCCTCTGCCGATCCGTGGTTTTGAGAACTTGGCTGGAGAGGGTACGTTCTTGCGCTCAGAGCAATCGGGATCAATTCACAACCTAGCCGTCAAACAGGAAAGATCCATCGTGGTAGATCTGCTCGCCATCGGCGATGATCTCGCTCTCAGCCTGCATGTTGACGAGCATATCCCAGTGGATAGCGCTTTGGTTGGTTGAGCCTGTCTCCACATAACCACCGCCAAGGGCGAGGTGGATCGTTCCGGCGAGCTTCTCATCAAAGAGCATTGAGCGCGTGAAACGCTGGATTTGTTCATTCATCCCGATGCCGAGTTCGCCCAGGTAACGGGCGCCCTCGTCCGCATCGAGCGTGGCCAGCAAGTAGGCCTCGTTCTTCGAGGCCTGCGCCTTGACCACTCGTCCGGCCTCGAAGTGCAGTTCGACTCCGTCCACCTCCATACCGTTGAAGATGCAGGGGTAGCTGAAACGCACCCAACCCTGAGCGCTGTCCTCGACCGGGCCGGTGAAGATCTCGCCATCGGGAAGATTGTGCTTGCCCGCGCTCCCAAGGAAGGTACGCCCGGAAACAGACAGTTCTAAATCGATATCCGGACCGAGCAGGTGCAGCTGACCGTATGTATTGAGCCGGCTGGAGAGTCGTTCGAGGTTCGCCGTTATCGCCTCCCAGTGTTCAACCGGATTCCCGGTATCGGCATAGCAGCTGGCGTAGAAGAAATCCTCGTACTCGCGCAGGCTCATCTCCGCTTCCTGCGCATAAGCAAATGTGGGGAATCGGCTGACGACCCAGCGCAGTTCGCCTGTTCCAGAGCGCTTGAACCAGGTGTCCACAACAGGTTTCTGCGCCGTGCGGATCGCGTTAAAGCGGGAAGGTTCGACTCCGCTCAGGGCGCGTGTATTCGCTGAGCTGGAGATGCGGATGTCGACCTCGAACGCTTCTGAGATCATCCTCAACCAGGGGTGGACGTAGGCCAGCTGTTCTTCACTGGCTTCGGTTAAGAGCATTGGTTGCCATTCGTCAAGCTCGATCAAGGCATGCGGATAGCCACCTGCGACCAATACTTCACGGCTGATCTCGTTGATCAGTGGTGCAGCGGCTGGCGTAAGCGGGAAGCCTCGGATGGCAACCCGGTCGCCAGGCTTGACTCTGGTGCTGTAATGGACGATCGTTTTAGCCAGATTTTTGATTCTCGAATCTGTCACAGGATCTCTCCTTTACAAGGTAGCGCACGTGTTCTGTGTGCGATCAGGATGGGTTCAATCTACGCCGCTGGGAATAGGCGTGGTATCCACGCTGGCCTGCCTCACAGCCGCAAGCCGCTGATAGGCGATCCTGTGTAATCGTAAGAACAGCAGGATCGAGATTGCACACAGAAACCCCCCGGCGAACCAGACCCAATCCGGGTCTAGATTATCCATCACCAGGCCAGCAGCGAGCGGCCCGATGGTGGCTGGCAGCGTCCACGTGAGCGAGAAAAAGGCCATATACCTGCCACGCATTGCCTCGGGTGCGAACTGGGCTGCCAGCGATTGTGCCACTGGCACGACGATCATCTCACCCATCGTGATGATCAACATGGCCAGCATGAAGAGCAAGAATCCCGAGACAACGCCGTACATTGTAAATCCGACCAGGTAGAAGGCTGTCCCGAAGGCCATCATCAGCAGCGGCGGGTAGGGCGCAATCCGGCGGGTAACCCAGAACTGAAGCGCCACCACGGTGAGAGCGTTGAGGCTCATCATCAACCCGTACCCTTGCGGGGTAATGCCATGGACATCACGCAGGTAGACGGAGAGTGTGTTGTATAACTGCTGGTAGACGATCAACATGATGATCGAAGCAATCAGGAAAGCGATATATGGCCGGTCGGCGAGCACTTTGCCGTACCCCGAGAAGGTTTGAGCCAGGCTTTGCGGCTTTTCACCCTCACCCAGAGCCGGTTTGGTTTCAGGGATGAAGCGGAAGACGATCAAGGCGGTGATGCTGCTGCTGATCGCATCGAGGATGAAGAGCAGTAGGTAAGAGTACCCTGCCAGGAATCCACCGATACTGGGGCCAAAAATCCAGGCCAGGTTGGCGGCCACACGCAAGATCCCGAATCCCTCGGCCTGTTTGCCCGGTGGTAGCATGTCAGCGACCATGGCCTGGTGCGCTGGTCCAGCGACATTCCAGAGCATCCCGACCAGGATGGCGAGCGGGTAGAACATGCTCAGTTCGTTAACCAAGCCCAGTGAGATGCTGGTGAAGGCACTGGCGATCAACCCGAAAATGACGATCCCCCGCCTACCGAACCGATCTGTCAGAGCGCCGCCGATGGTGCTCCCGATCAATCCGGAGATGGAGAACAATCCGAGCAGTGCGCCGGCCTGGGTCATGCCGACATCGAATTTCTGGGTGATGTAGAGAGCAAAGAAGGGGAAGATTAATGTCCCGCCCAGGCGATCGATGAATGCCGCGCTTACAAGCGCCCAGAACGAACGCGGAAAATCATGGTATGTTCTGCGGAATTGTCCGAGCATAATCGCCGTTTGTGTCGATGGCTTCGATGGGCGCCGGGCCTTGTCGAGAAGCCCAAAGTATAACCCAGCTTCGGTTCGATCCGGGCGATTTAGAGGAAGCGAAGGATTAGGAAAACGCCAACTGGTTTGGCGTATACTAGCAACTACTTATCCCGCAGGAATTGCTGCAGCTCGATCAGCAGAGGAGAGGGGTTGGATGAGATCACCCTCACGTATCGCCGTATTCGCCTTGACAATGCTAAGCATGGGAATCCTGGCTGGGTGCAACATGCCCGGATCTGGGAGCGGCGGGCCTACACCGATCCTGTTTGAAAGCACCAGCTCCCCGGTGTCAGAAACAACAAGCTCGCCAACAATGATGGCCACGGAAATCGTGCCCTCACCGACTGCGACCACTGCCCAACCGCAGCCAAATGTAACGCCGATCCCACACCTGATTCCCGGAACTGCGATCGACCTGACCTGGATCGCGATGATTTCCGGAACGCAGGGGTGGGCGATCGGGGGGACATCCGGACACTCAGACCATATATTCAATACACTGGATAGCGGTGAGAACTGGCGTGATGTAACCCCCCCGCAGGCTGCAGAAGTGGGAATTCCCCAGGCTGCGACTGCGTTCTTCCTTGATGCGCACACCGGATGGGTTGTGTTCCATCCGCAGGATGGCTTGGACGGCAGCGGCTCGATGGCGCTCATCGTCTGGCTTACGATGGACGGCGGGGCAAGTTGGAGCGGGAGCGCGCCGCTTGCTGTAGATCTAAGTGGGGCGACGACGGCGCTGCCAGAGTTGGATTTCATTGATGCTCAGCATGGCTGGATCCTGCTCCAACTGGGGGCGGCGGGGATGAACCGCTACCCGATCTACTTCCTGCGTACGAGCGATGGTGGGGCGAGCTGGCAGACGCTGATTGATCCATACCAGGGTTTGTACCTGCAGAGTTGTCCGAAGACCGGCTGGATATTTGAGGGTGATACCGGGCTGGTGAGCATTGGTTCCTGTCCGATCGACAGCGCGGCGATCGATTGGAGTTCGGATGCCGGGTTGACATGGAACGAAGTGCGACTGCCGTTTCCGAGCAGCTACAGCGGACTGGCGGGCAATGCCGGCTGCCAGGCGCACTCGCCGATCCTGATCCCGGCAACACCATGGATAGTTGCGATGGACTGCCGGACCTTTGATGATCCACCCCAGGACCTGCATTTCCTATATCAGACGACAGATGGCGGGGCGAACTGGTCGATCAAAGATTATCCCGGAGGCTCGCTTTACTTTCTAAACGCGCAAAACGCGTGGGCGTTTGGCAAAGAGATCTACCGCACGACTGACGGGGGGAGCAGCTGGACAAAGATCTCCACCGTGATCTGGGATGGCCAGTTCAACGTCGTTGACAGCCAGACGATCTTCGCAGTAGCCCGCTCAGGGACAGAGTTGGCGTTGGTGAAAAGTCAAAATGGTGGCAGCAGCTGGGCGATCGTGGAGCCGGTGATCGGGCCGTGAGCCGCATCAAGCCGTTTGTTAGAACAGGAGGGTAGTTGAGCATCCGAGCCGAACCTGCCGCTTCTTCCGAATCTAGTTTGCCCTCCCGAGGCTGAGCAGTCCAATCGGGCCATTGAACCCACACACCGCGCTCACGTACAATGCCCACGATGTTGAACATGCGCAGTAGGCGAGGTTCACTGCAAGAACCCAGGCGCAGGATCATCAGCTTTGCCCGCAGATTTGGGCTGGCTGGCTGCGGCTGGATCTTGCTTTCCGGCTGCAGCCCGGTCCAGGCATTATTCGCATCTCCAACCCCGACGCCGACCGAAACTCCGACTTCCACAGCGACGCCCACCCATACTGCAACGCCGACCCAGACCCTGACTCCGACGGTTACACTGACCCCGACGATCACGCTGACCCCGACCCCGACCGCCACCTTTACTGTAACCCCGACGGCGACTTTCGATTTTCCTGACGTCACCGTGCTCATGCCGTCACACTGCCGTTATGGGCCGACGACTGCGTACCTGCATGCCGGCGATTTCTACCCTGGTGACCGCGGGTTGATGTGGAATCGGAACTATGATGCAAGCTGGTACTGGGTGAAGTGGGAGAAACAGCCATGGCCCTGCTGGATCTCCGCCTCAGTGGTTGAGGTCGACGGAGACCCATTCAGCGTTGTCGAGTACACGAGCCAACTCCCGTGGTCAGAACTGTACGGACCGCCAAGTTGGGTGAAGGCGGACCGCCAGGGTGATGAGGTCATCGTAACCTGGGCCAAGGTCGATATGACCCTCGATGATGATCGCGGTTACTTCCTGCGGGCGCGCCTATGCCGCAACGGTTACCTGTATGAGGTCACCGTAGCCACGAACAACACTTCCTACCCATTCCATGATGAGCAGAACTGCAGTTCGCCCTCCAGTGGGAGTGTGCGGGCCGTAGAGAAGCACGGGTATACCGAGCCGGTCAATATCCCCTGGCCGTGATCTACCCCGGCATACCACTGCTTACTTTTCTAAATGAACACTTGCTGGCATAATGCTGGCCGGCTCTCAACGATCCCCAAGGCGGCGGTATGGCTGGACAAGATCAGGCTCCCTCGGTTGAACAATTTCGGCAGACGTTGGACGAAGCGCTGCGCACGCATGACAGCTGGTTGGCGCTTGCTGGTTTGTTCTGGCTGAATGAGGGTGATAACCGGATCGGCAGCGATCCTGACTCGGAAATTGTCTTGAACACGGAACATGCGCCGGCCGCGCTCGGTCTAATCCGCATGCAGGAAGAGGGGGTGGATCTCTCGATCTTCGATCCCTTCCGGGTCAAGGTCGAGGGTCATGATCACACCCGGATGAGGTTAAGACCGGACACGAGCGAGTCTCCGACGACGGTCCATTTTGGCCCGCTGACCTTCATGCTCATC
>DAOUEJ010000057.1:0-1946 GCA_034430615.1 Anaerolineales bacterium
ATCGACTGCGGACTGCCAAGAGCGCCTTCAAACATCGCCGCATATGCGCTAAACGGATTCACACCCGTGATCGCAATCAACCCCGCTCCAGCCAATAGACCCAGAAGAATACCGAAAAGCGGTCGTGCTCCGGATAGGGCTAGCCGCCCAAGGCCTGGCAAGGCGAGGAATTCCGGCCGTTTTTTCATCTTCGTCATGCCACTACCCCCGACACTTGCCCAAGCATCATCTGGCCAATCGTGGAAACATCCGCTCCTTCACCCTCTACCTCTCCCATTACCTCCCCACGAAACAGCACGATGATGCGGTCGCTGAGCGCCATGACCTCCTGCAATTCCGTCGAAATGAAAAGCACTGCCGCACCGCGGTTGCGTTCGCTGAGCAGCGTATCATGCACGCTTTCTACGGCACCGAGATCGAGCCCGCGGGTCGCCTGAGAAGCGATGTCGAGGACCGGTTCGGCGTTCAGCTCCCGTGCAACAACGACCTTCTGCTGGTTTCCCCCCGATAAATGGCGAGCCTGGACTTCCCCAGAAGGTGTCCGGATATCATAGTCGTGGATCATCCTTCTGGCATGCTCTCTAATGGCGCTATATTGGAGCGCACCTCCCTTGGAGTAAGGTGGACGATCGAAATCCTTGATGACAAGATTCTCCGCCACAGTCAGATCCAGGAAAAGGCCTGTCTTCTGTCTATCTTCGGGGATATATCCAACGAAGGAAGGATCATCAATCACGCTATCAACAATGTGATCCTTAATGCGAATCATTCCGCTCGTACACTCTCGTAGGCCTACTATGCATTCAGCTAACTCGCGCTGGCCGTTGCCATCGACGCCTGCAACACCTACGACCTCACCGGCATGGATGGTCAAATTTAAATTCTTCAATGCGGGCAAGCCGCGGTCGTTGTTGGCATTGACATTCTCCATGACCAGCACAGGTTCCTTTTCCCCCACGGCCGGCCTGGGTTTTCGCTGCATCACGACCGGACGACCAACCATCATACGCGCCAGTTCACGCTGGGTTGCCTCCTTTGTTGGCACTGTACCCACCACACGACCGTCCCGAATGACCATAATTCGATCTGTGATCTCAAGCACCTCGCCCAATTTATGACTGATAAAAATGACCGAGCGTCCCTCCTGGGACAATCTACGCACAGCCCTGAAGAGCTGCTCTCCCTCAGCAGGTGTGAGCACAGAGCTCGGTTCGTCGAGAACCAGCAGCCTGGCATCCCGGTACAACGCCTTCAGGATCTCCAGCCATTGCTGCCTGCCTACTGGCATCCTCCACACTTCTGTAGATGGATCCACATGAAGTTCATACTCCTCACATAATTTCAATAAACGTTCGCGAGCGGGTGCAAGATCCAGGACTGGAGGGTGTTCCGAAGGAATGCCAAGGATCACATTCTCTAATGCAGTAAGAGATTCGACCAGCTTGAAATGCTGATGGACCATACCGATGCCGAGATTAATCGCTTTCGCAGGAGATTCGATTTTAACTTGCTCGCCATTGATGAAGATCTCACCACTGTCCGGTTGATAAAGCCCGTAAAGGATGTTCATCAAAGTTGTCTTGCCGGCGCCGTTCTCCCCAAGCAATCCGATAACCTCGCCCTTACGGCAATCAAGACTGATCTGATCGTTGGCTAAGACTCCAGGGAAACGTTTGGTAATCCCATCCATGCGCAATGCGACTGTTTCATTTTGTTCCATAGAACCATCCTTGACCCACATCAGACCCTCGGTAGAGGGATAGCCCGACTCAGGCCTACACAGTTTTCAGGGACCACGCTTCGCTATCCAGGCAGGTAAGGGGTTTTATTTCTGGCTGCGACAGCCTCTGCGGCGGATGAGGCCGCGCACTCAACAAGCATCGTCAAGAACAAACAGGTTCCATACCTGCTGCGTAGATGGCAGGTCACTAAAGAGCTGTTACGCT
>DAOUEJ010000058.1:0-12317 GCA_034430615.1 Anaerolineales bacterium
CCTCGGGTCGCAGGTTTGCCTACGGCTTCCTCCGGACCCCGCCTCGCAGCGACGCCCTTGCCTTCAGCTAACGGTTGGCGTGATCAACCTCCGTAGGAGACTTTCACTCCCCAGTCAACGCCCATGCCGGGCGTACGAATCGTACAAAGAAAAACGCCCTTTCGGGCGTTTTTAGTATTGCCAGATTTCGCTGGAATACCCCATATTATTGAATCTTGGTATTCGCAAGTAGATCAACGAACTTATCCAATACTATTGTTGCCCTATTCCACTAGGTTAGTCCAGCAGTTCCATGGGGATATTGCCGCCGTTTTCGGCGATCTTCTCGAGCACGGTCTTGTGAAGCCAGGTATTATCCCAACCTAGGATCGTGGCTTAATGAGGGTTATGGCGACAGATGGCAGCGGGTTTGGCTTCGGTAGGGTTTCAAGATACGCTGGCCACATCCATGAAACCAGTTGTTGGCGTTGAATACCCCTCTTGCATACGGGTGTGTTGTGGAGACGAATATGAAGTCTGCGCCAAGCACGATCGATAAGTATATTTCTTATTACCCCGACAACGTGCAAGTGATCTTACAGAAGATCAGGGCAACGATCAGGAAGGCTGCTCCCGATGCAGAAGAGAAGATCAGCTACCAACTGGCGACCTTCACCCTCAACGGCAAGAATCTGATCCATTTCGGTGCTTTTAAGAAGCATATCGGTTTGTATCCTACTTCCTCAGGCATCGAGCAATTCAGTGACGAGCTGGCAAAGTACAAGGGCGCCAAGGGTTCGGTCCAATTCACGTTGGATGAGCCGGTCCCCTATGCTCTGATCAACCGGATTGTCAAATTCCGGATTCAGGAAAATCAGGCTCGAGCAGCAGAAAAAGGGAATGGATAATTTCCCAACCTAGAAAACTGGAAGGAGTTGAAACCTTATCATGGAGTTCAACCTGATTCATACTTGGCGAGAGGTATTATGTCTTCACAAGCTACCAGAAAGATAGCTCACAGACTCACTCGAACGGTTTGATCCCTTATACACATCTTCAAACTTTTCCGTCAGCCAGGGGTCAGCGAAGTTGCCCACCAGCGCATTCATACATTTCGTATACTATGCCTGCGGTCGGGGAGGAGAGGCAGGATACGATGAAATCGCACGTGCTCTATGATTCTCAGTACGGCAACACGGAACGCATCGCCCAGGCCATCGGAGCCGCGCTCAGCCAATCTGGTGAGGCCCAGGTTTTACGCATATCGCAGGCTGCACCTGTATCGTTAAACGGCCTGGATCTACTCATCGTCGGCTCGCCGACGCAGCGTTTCAACCCCACGACCACCACTACTGAGTACTTAAAAGAACTGCCTTCAAGCGCACTGCATGGCGTTAAGGTCGCCGCGTTCGATACGCGCTTTACACGAGAGGAGATCGAGAAGATCCCCATCCTGGCTTTTTTCGTGCGGATCTTCGGCTATGCAGCTGGATCGATTGCGAAACAGCTGGAAACGAAAGGTGGATCACTCCAGCTCCCGGCTGAAGGGTTCTACGTCGATGGCATGGAGGGTCCGCTGCTTGAGGGCGAACTCGAACGCGCGCGAGTATGGGCGGTACAACTGGCCTCCCTGGGTATAAACCGCACCGCCTAATAGCCATCACGGACCAAGCCAAAATCCATATGGAAGAGATTCCGCGTCCCACGAAATGCCTTGCGGCATGCAGTAATCAGCTGTAACAGCGTCAAACCTGGCCCTTTTCTCCTCCTTACGTGACTGACCCCCCTCGGCTATAATAGCTGTGAAGGCTGGCACAATCTGGCCCTCGTTTCACCTCGAAAACACCTAGATCATGCACCCTGGCACATCCCGATCATGGGGTTCGTGATTCTCTGGAGATCTCCATCGGACCAGGTCAATCGACCCGGACCACGCACTCGATAACCTGATCAGCAACGACATTGTTCGCATTCCGGCTAGAAACACGGCGGAACTGCGATTTGCGCTTGATCCCGGGTGCAGGTTCAGCCCGCGACAAGCGATAGACGAATTCAACCACCCCACACGGGTGAAGGAAGTAAAGATGCCCAAAGATCAACGGATCCCGATCATCGATGTCCACGGCGATCACCTGCAGATGGGCCAGCAGATTGGTGAAGCCTGCGAGCCCCAAATCCACCAGATGCTGGAGACCTACCGCGAGCTGATCACAACCAGCTACGACCGCCTTAAACTGAATTGGGAACGCGCAATACTGCAATCGCGCAAATATCAGCCGTTTGTCGCTGAATTTATCCCTCAGTATCTGCGTGAGCTGGAAGGCATGGCCCAAGGGGCGAAGGTAACCCTGGACGATCTGATGGTGCTCAACAGCATGGAGGGCATCGTCAACGACGCCCTGCACCTGAAATGCACGAGCTTCGCCGCCGCCGGCGAATGGACCCAGGACGGACATGTGCTTGTGGCGCACAACGAGGACTGGGCTCCAGAGGATGAGGGGACGGTCTATCTCGTGCGGGCCAAACCGACCGATGAACCTGCCTACCTGGCGCTCACCTATGGCGGCCTCCTGCCCAACATCGGTTTCAACGAGGCCGGCTTGGCACAATGCTGCGATTCAGTCTACCCGGACGACTCGCGCCTGGGCATTCCGCGCATTTTTGTGGCCCGGGCCGTGCTGGCCTGCCGCACGCTTTCAGATGCCCTTTCCGCGGCCGTGATGGACAAGCGTGCCGCCGGTTATAACCACCTCATCGCCCACGAGAGTGGTGAGATCTACAACCTGGAGGCCTCCGCCAAACGTTTTGCTGTCCAATATTCTGAGAATGGTATGCTGGCTCACACCAACCACTACCTCGATCCTCGCCTGCAGGCGGTCGAGGCCTCACCCGAGGCATTGCTGCGCTCGCACGTTCGCCTGAACCGTGTCAACCGCCTGCAGCGCACGCTGGCACCGCACTCGACCGAAACCTTTATTAGTATTCTCACCGATCATGTCAACCGGCCGCGCAGCATCTGCTGTCACGACACCGAAAACCCGGTTGCCATCGAACGCTCGAAGACGATTGCCTCCGTGATGATCGATCTTACCGAGCGCTGCATGCACGTGGCCGTCGGCAACCCGTGCGAATCCACATACCACCGTTTTGAACTGGAGGTCTAGCCCATGCCTGGAGATTTACGCGAGCAACTCGTCCCCAAATACGAACGCCAGGGATGGCCATCCGAGGCACGGCCGAACAACAAACCACCAACCGGCTGGAGCCATGCGCTCCTGGTTTCACTCGACCGGCCGCGCGGTCCAGCCATTTCCCCGGACGGTCGCTGGCTGGCCTTTTTCTGGGACCGCGAGGATCAATCCGACCTGTACATCCTGGAGACCAGCGGAGGGTGGCCGCGCCGGCTAACCTTCGACCGCACCGCCACATCTTACTGGCTGGATGAACCGGCCCGTTGGTCCCCCGACGGCCGATCGCTGGCCTACACCGACGATGGCCAGATCTGGATCATCGATGTCGACGGAAAACACGCACACCAGGTGACCGACATGACCAAGAGCGTCAGTTCGGTGCAGTGGATGCCCGACAATCAGCATCTGGTATTTACCACCCGCCATAAGGGTGACCTACAGGTGATGATGATCGATATTGAAGGCCAGTTTCTTCAGCCCATCAGCCAGGGTCCCGGGCTTGATCATTCCCCGGCCCCCTCTCCTGACGGCAAGCAGATCGCCTTCATTCGAGTCCACCCGGATGATCTCAACCGCAGCGACCTCATGCTGGCAGAGTTGAAAAGCGGAAAGGTGCGCCAGCTTACCGATGTCCCCGCTTACCGCCATTTCAGCCCCTGCTGGTCGCCGGATGGAAAGATGCTGGCTTACCTTTCGGAACGGTCAGGCAACAACCAGGTCTATCTCTTAGATACTTCCACCTGGAAGGAGCGTCAGCTGACCCATGAATCCTGCGATTACGGTGGCCTGGACTGGTCACCGGAGAGCACCCGCCTGATATGCACCCGGAACCGGCGGGGTGCGCTGGACCTCGCCCTGCTCTTCATCCAGGATGGCAAAGCCGAGATCCTGCGCCAGGCGGATGGTGTCCACACCCATCCGCAGTGGCACCCGGCCGGCGAGCACATCTTCTTTGGCTACGAAGACCCCTGCTCGGCGCATGAACTCTACCGTCTGCGTGTCGAGCGAAAAAATCTCACCCGCCTGACCTACGCTACACCACAATTAATGGGTCAGCTCGATATGGTCACGCCCTCTGAGATCGAGTACATCAGCATTGATGGAGAGACGATCCCGGCCATTATTTACAAACCGCGGGTATCGAACGGCGCAGCCGTGGTTTATCCGCACGGAGGCCCGACGAGTCAATTCACGCTGGAGTGGTACTCGTTGATCCAGTACTTCGTCGCCAAGGGCTATACCTGGCTGGCCCCCAACTTCCGCGGCAGCACCGGCTACGGTCTGCGTTTTGAACGCCTGAACCACGGTGATTGGGGCGGCGGCGATGTCCAGGACTGCCTGGCGGCTGCGGAATATCTGGCCACGTTGGATGAGATCGATCCCGAACGGATTGGGATCTTCGGCGCCAGCTACGGCAGCTATCTTGCCGTCTGTGCGCTAGCCTTCGATCCGGAATACCACTTCGCCTGTGGTGTGGCGAAATACGGCGACGCGGACCTGCTCACTGCCTGGGCCCAGCAGCTGCAGGTTGTACGGGAGGACCAGGAGCGTATGATGGGCCGCCCGGACCAGAACCGCGCTGCTTATCTGGCAGGCTCGCCCATCCACAGCGTTGCCAACATTCAACGTCCACTGCTCATCGTCCATGGATTATTGGATGAGACCACACATGCGCTGCAATCCGAGCAGCTCGTAGAAGCGCTTAAACGCGAGGGAAAAACTTTTGAATACAAGACCTACGCTGATGAGGGCCATGGCCTGAGCCAGCAGATCAACATCCTGGACTTCAATCGCCGGCTCGAGCGCTTCCTGGACTGGTATTTGCTGTAGGAGATCGGCTCGCACATCCAAGCGCCAGGGAATTACAGGTTCACACTATACACACACTCTTGCCGAAAGTTTGGGAGGTCATCATGAAGAAAGATTTGAACGCCGCCCCGATCATCTTCGACCACCTCACCTGGCCGGAGGTGGCTGCACTGCCGCGTGATCTCCCGATCGTGCTCCCGTTGGGCGAGGGGTTTAACCCGCAGGATGTTCAATCCACACTTGGGACCTCCGATTGGGCGCTGCTGCCGGCATTTCCATACGGTTGGCAGGGCAGCATGATCCCGGTCGAGTCATCCATTTTCGAAGGTATCCTGGTCAACCTCTTCGCCGGGCTGAACGAGGACGGGTTTCAAAACCTGGTCCTGCTCTCCAACCGTGATATGGGCTACAAACTGCCCGGCGTGCGCGCACAGCAAGCCCGATTCTCAACACCCCCGAATCGGCTATCAGATATCGATCACGACCACGTGATCCTCATCCCCACCGGACACACCGAACAACATGGATATCATCTGCCACTGAACACCGACACCGAGATTGTTCTCGCCATCGCCACGGGTGTTGTAGGTAAAATCCCTGAACTGGCATCCTCACTGCCGGTGCTGCCCTATGGTGTGAGCACACACCGCCGCTCGTTCGCCGGAACGTTCAATGTTGGCGGGCGAGCTTACGAGGACTTCCTGCTGGCCGTGATCGAACAGCTGATCGAGCGCGGCGCCGACCGCATCTACCTGCTCAATGGGCACGGCGGCAACCACTCCTTCCTGGTCAACGTGGTGAAGTTTTCCGGAGAGCGCTACCCGCAAGCTTTCACGGCTACCGCCTGGCTGCACACTTCCGGCGTCAGGGGAACCGCAGCCCTAGAACGCCATCGGTTATCGGCGCGCGGCGGGATGGGCCACGCTGGGGAGCTTGAGACGGCGCTCATGCTCCATCTGCGACCGGAGCTTGTTCGCATGGAGCGGGTCGTGGATGAGACGGACTTTACAGCTTCGGATGTGTATTACATGGATTGGGTTGAAGGTGGAGAACTGATCGCCAACCCCCCCTGGGAAGATGACACCCGCACCGGCAGCTACGGCGCCGGGAGCCTGGCCACGGTCGAGCATGGCCGCATATGGCTGGAAGCAGCGATCGAGGAGAAAATCGCCCATGTCCATGCCGTCATCGATCAGCAGGGACGGCGTGCAGCACGCAGGGCAGGCCAGGAACCCTCTCCCTCATCCTGAACCCACCACCCTGTTTTCTCATGCTTTGCCCCGGGGATCCCTCGGCAAAGTGTGCCTGAGGAAGGTACATTATATTGTCGGTACGCTGCGGGGTTCCCTCTGCTAAAAACGCCTCGGGAAGGCACATTATCTTGTCGTTATATTGCGGGGATCCCTCACCCTCACAATAGTTGATAGCCGATGTAACGTCTTGGGGATCCCTCGGCAAAGATCGCCTCGGGAAGGCACATTATCTTGTCGTTATGTTGCGGGGATCCCTCGTCGCACAGCTCCTCGGGAAGGCACCCCAAATGTTCCTCCCCGAACCCGGAGGGTGAGGGGTTCCCATGATGCCGCACGATCTCCGCATAGCTCATGCTTCACGGAGCGCTCGCCTACGCCACACCTTCACGATAGTTAATCGCTCTTGGATCGTCTCGGGGATCCCTCGGTAAAGTGCGCCTCGGGATGGTTGCTACGCAACCACCTCATGACACGCAACCCAGTGATCGGGCCTGACCTCACGCCACTCCGGCACCAACTCGGTGCAGTGATCCTTCGCGATAGGACAGCGAGTATGGAAACGGCAGCCAGAGGGTGGATTGACCGGGCTGGGGACCTCACCACTCAGGATCATCCGCTCACGCTTCCGGTCCTGCTCCGGATCCGGGACCGGCACCGCCGAGAGCAGTGCCTGGGTATAAGGATGCTGCGGGTGATCGTAGAGCTCATTTCCCTCGGCCAACTCGACGATCCCGCCAAGATACATCACCGCCACCCGGTTGCATAAATGCCGCACCATCGCCAGGTCATGCGCGATGAAGAGGTAGGTCAGCCCCAGACGCTGCTGCAGATCCTCCAAGAGGTTGATGATTTGCGCCTGAATGGAGACATCCAGCGCCGAGATCGGCTCGTCGCAGACGATGAATTCCGGGTTGGAGGCCAGTGCGCGGGCGATGCCGATCCGCTGGCGCTGCCCGCCCGAAAACTCATGCGGAAAGCGATTCAGGTAGCGGCCGCTCAAACCAACCAATTCCAGCAGCTCGCGCACTCGCGCCAATCTTTGCTCTTCGTTCGCCAGGAGCTTGTGCACACGCAAAGGCTCACTCACGATCGAGCTCACCGTCCAGCGTGGGTTTAAACTTGAATAAGGATCCTGGAAGATCATGCGTGCCTTCTGCCGCAAATGCCGCAGTTGAGCCCTGGATGCCCCCCGGACATCCAAACCGGCGATCGTGATCTGACCATCGGTGGCCGGGTACAATCCCAGGATGGTGCGTCCGGCAGTGGTCTTGCCGCAGCCGCTCTCACCGACCAAGCCAAGCGTCTCACCCTGAAAGATGTCAAAAGTGATGTCGTCGACAGCATGGACGGCGCCGACTGCCCGCTGGATCAGGATGCCACGCGTGAGCGGGAAGTACTTCTTCAAGCCTTTGACCTGGACCAATGGCTCGGATGCCGGGGGGTTCAACTCGCTTCCTCCAGGTTCACCCAACAGGCGACACGCCGGCCCGGGGCAATTTGTTCCAACGGCGGGTTTGCCTCCCGGCAGCGATCAATCGCATAACTGCAGCGTGGAGCGAAAGGGCATCCCTTCGGCTGGGTGAGCATGCTCGGCGGCGAGCCGGGGATCGGACGGAGCTTGCCACTCCGCCGCTGATCCACGCGCGGCAGTGATGAGAGCAGCATCAAAGAATAGGGATGGCGGGGATCCTTATAGAGATCGAAAACACTGGCCTCTTCCATGATGTAACCGGCGTACATCACCAGCACCCGGTCAGCTATGCGAGCGACGACCCCGAGATCATGCGTGATCCAGATGATCGCCATACCCAGCTTGTCCCTCAGTTTAAGAGCCAGTTCAACAATTTGGGCCTGGATCGTCACATCCAGCGCGGTTGTTGGCTCATCGGCAATTAAAAGGCTGGGGTTGCAGCCAAGCGCCATGGCGATCATCGCCCGCTGGCGCATCCCACCCGAGAATTGGTGCGGATAATCACCCAGGCGCGCAGCGGCTTGAGAGAACCCGGTCAGCTCGAGCAGCTCAGCCGCGCGCTGATTTGCCTGCTCGGCGTCCATGCTCAAATGGAGCATCAGGCTTTCTGTGATCTGCAGGCCGATGGTCAGCACCGGGTTAAGTGAGGTCATCGGATCCTGGAAGATCATGGCGATCGCCGCCCCCCGGATGCGCTCGAGCTCGCGCTCATTTAATTGCAGAAGATCCTGCTCATGGAAATGCGCCTGGCCGGAAAGGATCTCGCCCGGCGGGGTTGGGATCAGCCCGAGGATTGACATGACGCTGACGGATTTGCCACACCCGCTTTCGCCGACGATGGCCAGCGTCTCTCCCTCGTCGAGGTGATACGAGATGCCGTTGACGGCATGCACCACACCCTCCGGTGTGTTGAAACGCACCTGAAGATCGGATACTTCCAACAATCTACCCATCTTGGCTCTACTATGCCTCACACAGCGCGGCTGCGCGGGTCGAGCGCGTCACGCAATCCATCGCCGATGAAATTGATGCTGAGCACGGTCAGCAGGATAAACATCCCTGGGAAGAACCACAGCCAGGGTGAGCTTTCAATATATCCGTGGGCTCCTTCCAGCATGTTGCCCCAGGTGGCCGTCGGCGGCTGCACGCCCAGGCCCAGGAAGCTGATATAGGACTCGAGCAGGATGGCGTTGGCCACGCTCAGGGTTGCGGCCACGATAATCGGTGCGACGGTATTTGGGAGAATGTGATTGATGATGATACGCCAATTCGGGCTACCGCTCTCGCGCGCCGCCAGGATGAAATCTTTCTCCTTCAGCGAAAGGAACTCAGCGCGCACAATGCGCGCCAGGTACATCCAGCTGGTCACGCCGATGATCAGGATGATGACCACAACGCTGCCGCTGAAGCTGCGACCGAGGAATTCGATTTCCGGAATTTTGCCGCCAAAGGCCTTGGCCATGATCAGGAGCAGGAAGAGCGCCGGGATGTTGAGCCAGGCCTCCGTGATGCGCATCAGCAGGCTGTCGATCCACTTGCCATAGTAGCCGGCAAGCGCGCCAACGGTGATGCCGATGATCAACTCGACCAGCATGGCGCTCAATCCGATCAGCAGAGAGATCTGCCCCCCGTAGATGGTTCGGATAAATGTGTCCCTGCCGATGGTATCCGTCCCAAAAGGATGTGCTTGAGATGGATTCTGGAGACGATTTCCCGTCTCGGTAAAATTCGCCTGAGCCTCAGTGAAGAAGAAGCTGCCACCAAAAGAATAAAGGACCAATAAAATAAGCACGGCTACACCCACCATCGCCATCGTATGCCGGCGGAAGCGGCGTACGAATAGCTGCCTCAGGCTTAGCGGGGGTGCCTCAAGCTCGTCGGTCAGCGTGATGGACGGGGTATTAATACCAGACTGCAGCATAGCACCGCCTAGTCATAGCGTATTCGTGGATCTAACCACGCATAGGTGATATCCGTGAGCAGCTGAAAGAAGACCACCGCAGCAGAGATCAACAACAGGATCCCCATGATGACGGGTGTGTCAGAACGTTCCAGGTGATCGATGAAAAGGCGTCCCATTCCCGGCCAGGCAAAGATGCTCTCCGTTACGAGCGCGCCGGCCAGCAGGAAGGGTAGATCCAGGCCGATGATGGTAACGATCGGCAGCGAAGCATTCTTCAGCGCGTGAACCATGATCACCCGCCGGCGCGGCAGACCCTTCGATTTGGCCGTTCGGATGTAATCCTGGCTCAAAACCTCCAGCATCGTGCTGCGGATGTAGCGGCTGTATCCCGCCAATGAAATCGAGGCGATGCTGAAGAGAGGCAGTACCAGATGCCACAGCACCTGCGGTGTCGTCTTCCCCACGTTGGGATCGAACATGCCCACCGTCGGCAGGTAAGGCAGCCCCCAGCGTTTGAAAAGAACTGCAAAGATATACATCGAAAGCAAGGCAACGAAGAAAATCGGCATGGAATAGAGCACAAAACTGATCGTCGTGATGGTATGGTCAAGCAACGAGTATTGGCGCAAGGCGGAAATGATGCCAACAACCATCGCCCCCAGGATGATCACGATCTCGGCCGGTATCATCAGTATCAGTGTATTCGGCAGCCGGTCACCGATCACCTCCAGAACCGGCTTGCCCCGGTTGACGATCGAGGTGCCAAAATCACCGCGCAGTACTCCCTGGCGCGTCCCCGGACTTTCCGCCACACCATCGCCGTCCAGATCGAGCTTGTCCCAATCATTGCCCACCAGCCAGTAGAGATACTGCAGCATGATGGGCTTGTCCAGCCCCAGTTGGCGGGTCAGGCGTTCACGATCGGAAGCGCGGGTTGCCCGACGCCCACCCATCGTAGCCAGTGGATCCCCCATGCTCATCATAAGCACGAACAGGACCAGGCTGATGATGAAGAGCAGCGGGATCGCCTGGAGTAATCTCCGGATGATGTAGCGCGACATAGCCACCTCGACCTAGCAGTATGGGGACCGTTAGGATCCACTGGTTGGCCTTGCGCCGGGATGGGAAATCCCATCCCGGCGCTCTAGATTCGGTTTAACAGGCGTGCCTGAACTACTTGACCAGATCCCACTCCATGATGTTGAAGAAGGGCGTGACGCCAGAAAGTTTGATGTTGGTCAGCCTCTCATTTACACCAAAGAGATCGGGATCCTGCCAGATACCGAGCCAGTACACCTTCTCGAAAACCTGCTTGCTGATCTCCCAGAAGGTCGCCTGGCGCTCGGCAAAATCGACCTGGGTCTGCTGCAGCTGGAAGAGGGCATCAAGCTCCTCGTCGTTGGTCTTCTGCCAGTTCAAACCCACCGGATATTCCTCGGTCGGAATCTCGCTGATCAGCCAGTAGGAGATATCTGGATCGGGGTAATTCGTGGTGTCCGACCACTCCATGATGTCCAACTCGCCCAGTGCGGCCGGGCCGTCCACAGCGAAGAACAAATCTGAGTCGTAGTTTTGCAGGTCCAGCTCGACGCCCACGGCGGCCAACTGCTGCTGCGCGACCGCCTGAGTATCCTGGCGAACTTCGCGGGTGGTTGTGCCGTAGGTGAGCACGAGCTCAACGCCGTCCTTATCCCGGGTGCCATCGCCGTTGCTATCAACCCAGCCGGCTTCATCCAGCAGCTTATTGGCCATGTCCGGGTCATAGGGCCAGGGCGCGATATCAGGATTGGCGTATGGTGTGTTATCCCAGTAGGTCGCGGCGGGTTTGGTCAGCCCCAAAAGCAAGTTGTCGACCAGTGAAGCCCGGTCGAAGGCCATGGCGATCGCCTGGCGCACTCGCACATCCTGCAGCGCAGGGTGACTGTCCTCACCCATGTACATGTACCAACCTTCGTTATAGCCGGACTGGACCGGGTAGATCGTTACCCCGGCTGCCTCCAACTCTGGAACATCCGAGTAGGAGAAGAAGGTTCCGAGATCTCCTTCCCCAGCCTTCAACGCGTTGATTTGCGCAGCATCATCCGGGACGAAGCGGATGAAGACCTCATCCAGCAGAGGAGCGTCGCCCCAGTAATTCTCATTGGCGACAAAGCGGGCAAAACTGCCCGATTCCCACTCGGCAAAGACGAAGGGGCCGACGCCGACGGTCGGGTTCAGATTCCAATCGGCGTTGTCGATCGTGCCTTCGCTCTCGAAAACAGGCTCGAGGATGTGCTTGGGCAGGATGCTTTTCCACATTGTGGCAGCCCAGGGGACGAAGGGCTCGGCGAAGCTGATCACCACGGTGTAGTCGTCGGGGGCGGTCATCGACTCAATCTGGTCGAAGGGGAAGGTGCTCGCCACTGTATTGGCCGGGTCCATCACCATCTCATAGGAGAAGATGTAGTCGGCCGAAGTGAGTGGTGTCCCATCGGACCAGGTAATGTCATCACGCAAAGTCATGGTCAGCGTCTTACCATCGGCCGAGATGCCCCCGTTGTCCGAACTGGGGATCTCTGTGACCAGTACCGGATAGGGGTCGTTGTTCTCATCAAACTGCCAGGGCCAAACCAACCACATAGCATCGGTGATCTGTGAGAACCACATATTGGAATAGTAAGGGTTGAGGGTATCAAATTCCTGGGTAAAGATGAAGACAGCGACTTTACGCT
>DAOUEJ010000059.1:0-6715 GCA_034430615.1 Anaerolineales bacterium
CCTGCCGCAAGCCATAGGTAGCGGTACCTCCGCAGCCAGGCCAAACGCGGATCACCCCGCAAGATGAGCGCGATAGCGAGAGAAGAAAGGATGAACCAGCCTATCTGACGTAGCCCATAACTGGAAGACAGACGCCAGATGGCAAGCGTGCCCCACCCGCTCAGCAGCAGCAGGAGCGGCAGCAAGTTCGGATCACGGTCGGGGAACCGCTTCCGAAGCAGTATGTGCAGCAGTACAGCCACAGCTGCCCATACAGGCAGGACAAGCCAGTGGGCCCAGCGCAGATTGGCCAGGGACCAATCCCCCAACCTAGCAGCAGGTGATAGTGACAGGGATCCAGCAACCAGGAGGAGAAAGAGAAGCGCGAGGGCGGATGAACGCACCTCGCGCCGGTTGGTATAGCTCTCAAGTTTAGGGTAGATAGCGGTCCACAAGGATCGAAAGCCTCTCGCGTGTCTCAGGGGATATAGCATTCACGTCGGTCGAAATCGCATCCTTGAGCGCGTCCTGGCATGTACAGGTTAGCTCGGCCGGGAGCCGGAGTACAAAATCGGCGATCGCCTGCTGAGCAAGCGAGGTGTTGGCGATGACAGTTTTAAAGACCATATCCGCCGTGACCGCTTCCTGGGTGAGTTGCCAGACATCGAAATCGGTTACATGCGCCATGACTGTGTAGCACATCTCGGCTTCCCGGGCCAGGAAAGCCTCCGGCGAGGTTGTCATGCCGATTATCGACATCCCCCAGGCCCGGAAGGTGTTTGATTCAGCCCGTGTTGAGAACCGTGGACCTTCAATCGTGATATAGCAACCGCCACGATGGACATTCCCTCCAGCAGAACGGCAGCTCGCTTCCAACCTGGTGGACAAGTCCGGACAGAATGGCTCTGGGACGCTCAGGTGGACCACGAGCCCCTCCGAGAAGAATGTGCGTGGACGGCGCTGAGTGTGATCAAATAGCTGTTCAGGGATAACGATGTCTCCCGGTGAAAAATCATCACGTAGTGAACCGCACGCGCTCACCGAAAGCAGCCGTCGTACACCGAGCAGCTTCATGGCGTATATATTCGCACGATAGTTGACTTCGCTCGGTGCGTAAATGTGACCCACACCATGCCGCGCCAGGAATGCGACAAGTTGGCCGTTCAACTTGCCCAGGATGATGGGGGAGCTTGGTTTGCCGAAGGGTGTGTCGACCTGGCGTTCTTCCACCTCGGTCAAATCACGCATACCGTATAGGCCGGAGCCGCCAATAATCCCGAGAACTGGTGCTTCAGTCAAGGTTCCACCTCGCTGCCTCGAGCCATGATCCATCGTACCATGCTTGTTCTAATTAACCTTTTCTTCACTTCTTATTCCAGGAGACTCACGATCGAGCAGGAAGATGAGCGATCCGAATCGTATCTGATCCCCATACGTAACAACGAGTGGTTGATCGACAGGCAGGTCGTTGACAAACGTCCCGTTCCTCGAGCCCAGATCCTCCAGGATCCACTGCCCCGAGATATGCGTCAGGCGGGCGTGGTGGGCAGAGACCGAGTCATCTGTGATTAAGATGCTGTTGTCAGCAGCCCTGCCGATAAGATTAGCGCCATGCAGCGGGTACTTGTGTTCTTCGTGAGTATTCAGCTGGATGAGCTGGATATCCAACGGGAGATGCGTCTCTTCCTGCAACTTGCGCAGATCGCGCCAGAGCACGACCAGGAACAAGCCCAGGAACAGGTAGAGAACCAGCCCGATTAGGAGCCTCAGTACAAGCAGTAAGACTTGTGGGCTCATTTCTGAGAGTCTTTTTTTATCACCCGCGTACGCTGATCGCCAGCTGGCCGGGGCGGGAAAGGGGGCGCATACGCTGGGGTTTCATCGGGTGGACCGCCTGGATCTTCCCCATACACCAGACGAATACCAGCTAGATCGATGACATCCCCTTCTTGCAGGATATGGTGTTTTATACTGCGGCCGTTGATGATCGTGCCAGCGGAGGAACCGAGATCGAACAGTTCGAAACGGCCCCTGCGCATGCGGATCTGGGCGTGTGTACGGGAAACTTTAAGGTCATCGAGAATTAATTGGTTATCAAGCCGGCGCCCAATATTGATCACAGGGCGATCGAGTCCGAAGTGGTGGTTGCCATTTACGATCAGGTAGGCGCCCTTGGGGATAATCCCGGGTTCGGTAGCGGGCCCCGGTTCCGCAAGATCCTGTGTGTATTCAAGGGGTGCTGTGCTGTGCCAGGCTACGACCCGCATCTCCCGTTTCTGGATGGTTGGATCGACGGCGATCGTGACGACAGGCTCGCGAAAAACAAGATAATCGCAGGCCTTCGCCACCTCCAGCATTCCACGGGCAAGCTCCTGATTCAGGTCGGGAGTCTCTTCAAGCAGGGCACGCGCATCATCCGGGCTGAATGTAAGTGCGTACTTATCAGGGGCGAACGGCTTCCCTTCGGCGGTATGCCTGACCCCTTCGGCCATGGCCCGCGCCAGCTTGGAAGCCACATCAGTGGGGGAGAATTCCATCCCCATCAATTTCCGGAGGGCGCCTTCCACAACATCAGAGATGCGCTGTTCCACCCGGTCAAATGGATTCGCCATTAATGTCCAATTCTGTTAGATCGCCAGTCGGGCACCATTGTACATCTAAGGGTGTTGAATGTGGGGATGAACTCAATGCAGGCTGTCTGGAATGAATCGCCGTGTCTTGATATCTTTGATGGCCTTCATGTTTAGCGGTGTATCGTGGTCGCGATCGGATGTTTGATCTGGCGTATAGGGTATGGCATTGTCAGGCGGACCGCCTCGATCCTCGCCGTAGACCATCTCGATGGTGGCAATGCTGATGACGTCGCCTGGTTTCAGCCAGTGCTCCTTCACCTGACGGCCGTTGACCCGGGTCCCGGAGGTCGAATCCAGGTCGATTAAGAGATACCGGCCGTGCTGCGCCTTTAATTGAAAGTGCTGGCGAGATACATGCGGTTCATCGAGCACCAGGTCACTATCAAGTCGCCTTCCAACCCGTATGATCGCCATCTTCAATCTGAAGTGTTGTTTGCCATCAACCATCAGGAACGCACCTGCTGGAGGAAAGTCTGTGTCCAATTCCTCGTAATTGCGTTCGATCAACTCGGTAAGATGCAGTGGGTCGCTGCTGTGCCAGGCGATGATCCGCAGGCTTCCCTGGGGGAGGGTTGGATCGGTGGCAAGCGTCAGGTGGGGTTCGCGCGCCAGCATGAACCCTGCTCCAACAAGCGCTGTCTGCAGTGCATGCATTACATCCCGTTGGATGGCCGCATCCCATTGGTGAATGTTGGTCAGGTTGGCGGGGTTTACGCTTAACGTATATTGATCCGGTGCGAAGCGCCTTTGATCTAAGGCGACACGTGAGGCGCCGGCAGCTTCAAGGGCCAGCTTCTCGGACAGTTGTGCCAGGCTCAGATCGACCAGCGGGAACCTCGGAAACGACTCCGAAAATGAATCGTTGAGCGCCTGCTCCAGGCGTAGGGGTTGTCCACTCATATTCCCGATTATACACATCCCCCAGAACCGGATGAAAGGCCCATCTGTACTATACTGATTCTATGCAACCTTCCGACTCAGAAGAACTCCACCATACCGCGGATTGGGCGTTACGCGTGAGCGGCAAATCGCTCGACGAGTTATTTGTCCACGCTGCTCTGGGCATGCAGGCAATGATGGGGATTGAGATCACGCAAGATACCGATTCGCAGCGATATTTCGAGACCTCGGCCACCGATCTGGAAACACTGCTCGTGAGATTCCTGGAAGAGATCCTCTACTTGCTGGAGTCTGAAAATATCCGCATTACCGGGATCAAGATCAACGAGCGAACTGAGACCCACTTGCAATCTTTGCTCACCTGCAAACCTGTGCAATCGATCCAGAAGGAGATTAAAGCAGTCACTTTCCATGAGCTCGAGATCCATAGGGGCCCCGGCCATTTTGAGACTGTGCTGGTGTTCGATGTGTGAGACGGGGGAGGTGCATGGATGATTCAAAAACAGGATCTAATCCGGCTGTCAGAGTACCAATGGGAAATCCCAAGTACTTACCGGGGCGATATGCGTGTTCCCGTGCATCTCTTTGCGGATGATCGTTTGCTGGAGGAAGCACTTGACGATCGCTCCCTGCTCCAGGCAGTTAATGCGGCTTGCCTCCCGGGCCTCGTCGGCTGGGTTTCGGTCATGCCGGACGTGCACCAAGGTTATGGATTCCCGATTGGGGGAGTCGCCGCTTCCCGCTTCCCGGATGGGGTCATCTCACCCGGCGCGATCGGCTATGACATCAACTGCGGCGTTCGACTGCTGAGCAGCCGCATCGAATTCAACCAGGTAGAGCATGAGCTAAGTGATCTTGCCGATGCACTTTATGCCAACTGCCCGAGCGGGGTTGGTGTAGGTGGAAAATTACGTGTTACACGGAAAGAGCTGGAAGCCGTTTGTCGGAAAGGCGCACGCTGGGCGCTGGAAAATGGGTATGCTGAACCAGAGGATCTCGAGCGGACAGAAGAACAGGGCACCGTGCCTGGTGCAAGCCCGCGTTCAGTCAGTGACCGGGCGATGCAGCGCGGCCGTAGCCAACTGGGCACACTGGGAGCGGGCAACCACTTTATTGAAGTCGATGTCGTGGACGAGGTTTTTCACCCGGAAGCGGCACGAATTCTTGGGCTTGAACAAGGCTTCCTGGCACTCCAGATCCATTGTGGTTCACGCGGCTTTGGTCACCAGGTTTGCTCCGACTACGTCCGCGAATTTCAGACGACCATTCAACGTTATGCTATCCTGCTCCCGGATCGAGAGCTGGTTTGCGCACCACTCAATTCGCCGGAAGGGATACGCTACCTGGAGGCTATGGCCTGCGCGGCAAATTACGCCTTCTGCAACCGTCAAATCCTCGCACACCTGGCACGGCTGTCCTTTGAGCAAGCGCTCGCCGGCAGGGTTCCAGACTGGCATCTCAGACAGGTTTACGATATCGCCCATAATATGGGGAAGACCGAGATCCACACATTCGAAGGCAGGCAGATCAAGCTCTGCGTTCACCGCAAAGGCGCAACGCGCGCATTCGGCACGGGCTTCCAGGGACTGCCACCCGAATACCTCGATATTGGCCAGCCCGTGCTCGTACCTGGTTCGATGGGGACCGCTTCCTGGGTACTGCTCGGGACAGAAGCCAGCATGCAGTTGTCCTTTGGTTCGACCTGCCACGGTGCGGGAAGGGTTATGAGCCGCAAACAAGCCAAACGTGAAATCCGCGGTTCAGAACTCAGGGGGTCGCTCGAGGCGGCTGGCATCCACATCCGGGCCGGCTCCCTGCCCGGCCTGGCAGAGGAGGCTCCACTCGCCTATAAGGATGTCGATCGCGTCGTCGAAGTGGTTACGAGAGCTGGGATTGCTCGCAAGGTCGCCAGGTTAAAGCCAGTCGCCGTGATCAAGGGATAAGGTCGGATCCCCCAGAAGGCCAGGAACATGGGAGAGGCCGTATTCGGTTATATACCGGGTTCAGGGAAGCAGGCGAACGAAGCGCCGTTTGCCCACCCGCAGTACGATGGGTGAAGTAGCCTTCAGGATCAGTTCAGTATCGGTGACGGCCTCATCATCCAGCCGAACGCCATTCTGCTGGATCAATCGCCTGGCTTCGCCCTTGCTTTTCGCGAGCCCGCTCGAAACCATTACGTCCACGAGGGCACTTTCTTTGCCGATCCGGTGCTCGGGAATATCCTCCGGCACATCCCCCTGCTGAATTACCAACCGGAAAGCCGCTTCGGCTGGCTCCACAGCCGCCTGGCCATGGTAAATTTCAACGATCTCGCGTGCCAGCTTCTGCTTCACCTGCATCGGATGGAGGTCTCCCTGCTCAAGCCCTTTTTCTAGAGCAGCAATCTCAATTGGGTTCCAGCGGGTTACCAGATTGAAATAATTGCTCATGGCTGCGTCAGGGATCGACATGACCTTGCCGTACATCTCCTCTGGTGGATCGGTAAGGCCAATGGTATTGCCAGTGGATTTCGACATACGCAGCGACCCATCTGTTCCCACCAAGACCGGCAGTGTCAGCGCGATCTGGGGCTGAAGTCCGAAGGACTCCTGAAGTTTTCGACCAGCGAGCAGGTTAAAGAGCTGTTCGGTTGCACCGAGCTGGACATCGGCTTTGAGCTGCACGGCATCGTATCCCTGCAGGAGGGAGTAGAAAAGCTCATGCAGCCAGATCGGGGTTCCACTCTCATAGCGTTTGGAGAAGTTATCGCGCGCCAGGAACTGCTGGACGGTGAAGCGGGAGGCCATCTCCGTAAATTCTTCCATGCTGATCCCGGCCAGCCACTCATGGTTATAGACCACCTCGGTCCGTTCGGGGTCCAGCACGATAAAAGCCTGCTGCGTGTAGGTTTCAGCATTGACCATGACTTGCTCTGTCGTGAGTCTGGGCCGGGCGGCGTCCTTGTCCGAAGGATCTCCAACGAGGGCTGTAAACGAACCGATCACGAAAATCACATGATGACCCAGATCCTGGAACTGGCGTAATTTGCGCATCGTGACCGTATGCCCGAGGTGCAAATCGGGTGAGGTCGGATCGTAGCCACAATAAACCCGGAGGGGTACACCGGAGCGCTCAGAGGTGATCAGGCGCTCGCGGAGTTCATTTTCCATCGATTCCTTGATCTGATCATCACCATATTCGGCGCCCCGCATCAATATGGCTAG